>JAEUQO010000242.1 GCA_016789605.1 Acidobacteriota bacterium | reverse complement strand
GGCAAAGGCGTGGAGAAATTCAAGAAACAAGGCGTCAAGGATTTCACCACCGACGCCTGGCAGAAAGCCAACACCGACGCCAAAATCATCGCCGCCATCAACAATGGCAAAGGCGATTTCATGCCCGGCTGGAAAGACCAGCTGAAACCGGCGGAAGTCAAAAGCCTGGTGGCGTACCTGCGCGCGTTCGGCAAGAAAAAATAAGCGCACGCGGTGAGACGCAAAACCGCAGCAGAAAAACAGGGCGGAAAAAGATTCATCGTCTTTTTCCGCCCTCGTGTTTTTGCCAGCAACTGATTGGCGTATTTCGTCAAGCTCGCTGGGCTCGCTGGGCTCGCTGGGCTCGCTGGGCTCGCTGGGGGATTGTCCCCGCCGCCTTAGTCTGCCGTTTGCGCCGCTGCTGCCGACGCGTATTTACCGGCGACGTATTGGTTCAAGAGTTCGATGAACTCCGGCACGATTTGCGCGCCTTTGAGCGTGGTGCGCAATTTGCCGTCAATATAAACCGGCGCGCGCGGCTCTTCGCCAGTGCCCGGCAAACTGATGCCGATGTTGGCGTGTTTTGATTCGCCAGGACCATTGACGACGCAACCCATCACCGCGACTTTCATCTCTTCGACGCCGTGAAACTGTTCGCGCCAGATCGGCATTTGTGCGCGCAAGTATTTGCTGATGTCGTCCGCCATTTCCTGAAACAGCGTGCTGGTCGTACGGCCACAACCGGGGCAGGCGGTGACCTGCGGCGTAAAGCTGCGAATGCCCAGCGATTGCAAAATCTGTTGCGCGACAAAGACCTCTTCGCTGCGGTCGCCATTTGGTTGCGGCGTCAACGACACGCGAATCGTATCGCCGATGCCTTCCTGTAACAGAATGGAAAGCGCCGCCGCGCTGGCCACGATGCCTTTGGCGCCCATTCCGGCTTCGGTCAGGCCCAGATGCAACGCGTAATCGCCGCGCCGGGCCAGTTCGCGATACACATCCACCAAATCCTGCACCAGCGAAACCTTGGCGCTGAGGATGATGCGGTCGCGTGCCATGCCGTAACTTTCCGCCAGTTGCGCCGATTCGATGGCGCTGCGCACGATGGCTTCTTTCATCACCTCTTGCGCGTCGAGCGGTTCGGACAGCCTGGCGTTTTCGTCCATCAAGCGCGCCAGCAAGGCCTGATCGAGCGACCCCCAGTTGACGCCAATGCGCACCGGTTTGTCATTTTCCAGCGCGACTTCGATCATCTGTTTGAAGTTTTCGTCGTGGCGTTTGCCTGCGCCGACGTTGCCCGGATTGATGCGATATTTGGCCAGGGCGCGCGCGCACTCTTTGAACTCCGTCAGCAGAATATGACCGTTGTAATGAAAATCGCCGATGATCGGCGTGTTGTACCCGGCATCGCGCACACGCGCCACGATTTCGGGCACGGCTGCCGCCGCTTCCTTGTTGTTGACGGTGATGCGCACCATTTCCGAACCGGCGCGCGCCAGTTGCACAATTTGTTCTGCGGTTGAGAGGGCATCAGCCGTATCGGTATTGGTCATGGATTGCACGACCACTGCCTGACAACCACCTACACGAACGCCGCCAACGTTGACGGCGACAGAATCTCTACGATTGATCTTGGCCATAACTTGCAATGAAAGTGATTTTGGGATTGTTGCGAAACAAACCGGATTCTATGCGAGCGATCCGCGAATCGCAAAAGCCTGTTCCTGTACTACTTCAGGCGCAAGCGTAACCGGTTGGCGGCCACGCCTTCGACAGTCAGCGCCAGTTCCACTTCGCCACGTCCGGCGGCTGTGCGCGGCAGCGAGAGATTGATTTGATCCAGTCCGGCGAATTCCGGCTGCGCGCCGGCATAGCTGACAGGCAAGAGCAATCCGCCCAACTCAGCCTGCACGGCGTTGAGCGATGTTCGCCCACGAATGCCCGTGCCAAACAGAATCAGGAAGTATTCGCTGCGTGTGTCACTGATCTCTAACGGATTCGGCACAAACGTGCTTGTTTGCGCATCGTTGACGGCAAGAGGCACATACTGTTCTGTGGCGCCGGTTCTGACCAGCAATAACCCGGCGGCCGCACCCTGGCCGTTGCTGTTGGCGGCAAACAGCGCCGGGGTGACGCGCGCCAATTGTGCGACTGTGCCGGGAGCTGTGGCGTCGGCTTTGACGACGGTCAATGTGCCAGTGCCGTTGGACAATCCGGCAGGAACGAGAAAATTGATCTGCGTCGGCGAGACGAAAAAGAGCGGTGCCAGGCGTTCCAGCCCGGCGCTGTCTTTGATTCTGATTGAAGTTCCCGCCAGCGATGTCGGCAACGGTGTTGCGCTGGCGGCCTGCGTCGTGGTTGCCAAAGCCGCGCCAAACAACGACGCAATGGATTCGCCCGCCAGGCTTTCGCCGCGATAACTGGCGGCTGACGTCACACTTAACGCCGCGCACGCGCCATCTTTCAATTTGGCTGCGAATTGAATTCCGCCAAGCAAATGCTGGCGAAAGAGCGGCTCGCCGTAACTTTCCTTGGTGTGGCCGCCCGCCGTATACCAACTGCGTCCACCGCCATAGATTTGACACCAACTGATGGGATGATCTGTGCCCATACCGCCGCCGCTGTAACTGGATTCATCCAGGCTCGCCAGCACTTTGACGCGTCCACGCGGATTTTGGCGAAAGTCGTACCATTCGTCAGTGCGTTCCCAGGTCGCGGGCAACATAGAGGTTGACGGATGCGCGGCGTCTTCGATTTTGAGGCGTGCGCGTTGCACGGCCGGATGCGTCTGGAAGTACGCGCCGACCAATCCGCCATACCAGGCCCAGCCGTATTCGGTGTCGGTTGCGGAATGCACGCCGACAAAACCACCGCCGTTGCGTTGGTAACGTTCAAGCGCCGCTTGTTGAGCATCGTTGAGGATGTCGCCAGTTGTGCTCAGAAACACGATGGCTTGAAACCGGCTCAGGTTGGCGTCGTTGAAGGCGCTGGCGTCTTCGGTCGTTTCGACGTCAAAGCCGTTTTGTTGTCCCAACTGGCGCACAGCGGTGATGCCATCAGGGATTGAATCGTGACGAAAGCCCGCAGTTTTGGAAAAGACCAGGACTCTGGCGACCGCTTGGTTGGTTGACCGCGCTGACGTCATCGTTGTTGGGGCCGGACAGGAAACAAGAGGCAGCGCCAGCCAAAGCGCAAACCATAACTTTGCAGGGCGCTGTAATCGCAATTTCATAACAACTCCTTGTCGGGGGAAACCTGACGAGCGTGAATTATCCCGGTTGTGTTGCTCAAAGAGCAATCAAGCAAGGCAGGCAACACGGACGAGAATGGCTTGGTCGCTCAGGCAAACAGTTCGCAACGTATTTTGCTGTTCTTGGGCTGCCAACACTGGAAAGACGTTTTTGATCGGAATGAATAGTTACTGGGAAGCGCACGTATCTGGTTTCCTCTAGTTGGTTGCTTGTTTGCCAGGTAACCAAGGCATCACGACGAATGCTTGCGTGTGATTCGCTACAGTTTTAGAATCCAGCCGTCGTTTCATGGTGCCACATTGAGCGATTTTTACCGAGAACCCACAAATTTGCCTCCCAAACAACATCGGCGAGAACTCCATGTCATCCCGGCGTACGAAGGTTCTTTTGATCGAAGACGACCCGCTGCACGCGCAGATCATTGCGGGTTTTTTGCAAACAGATACTGGCTCGGTCGAGCTGACAGTAGTTGAACGGCTGTCAGATGGATTGGCGCGCGTGGCACAAGGTGAAATTGATTTGGTGTTGTTGGATTTAGGGTTGCCGGATAGCGAGGGGCTTGCCACGTTTGCACAACTGCACGAGTTTGCGCCACGGTTGCCCATCATTGTTTTGACTGCGCTGGCCGAAGAGCAATTTGCCTTGTCCGCGATGCAGGCAGGCGCACAAGATTACCTGGTCAAATGGCAACTGAATTCCGCCACCTTACAGCGCGCCATTCGTTACGCCATCAAACGCAAATACGCGGAACTGACCTGGCACGGCCAGGCGCAAGCGATTCGTCAGTTGGCGGATGCTTTGCCCGAAATTGTTTGCCTGCACGATGTGCAAAGCGGTCGCGTGATTTATGCCAACCAGCAGGCGCGTGATTTGTTGGGCCAGCAAGCTGCGCTGTCAGAAGCCGGTCAGTTTGCCGCCAATGTTCATCCGGAAGACGCCGCCAAATTGCAAGACCAGCTCGCGCGTTTGCAAAGTTGGCGACAAGGCAGCGTGGTTGAAGTGGAATTTCGCGTTGCTGATGCGGACGGGAATTGGCATTGGCTTGATAGTCGAATGATTGTGTATCGGCGCACCGTGAGCGGACAGCCGCAGGAAATTCTTTGTACTGCCTATGATGTCACGATGCGCAAGCGCGCAGAAAAAGAGCTGCAAGCCAGCGAAGACCGTTACCGCGATCTGGTCGAAAATAGCGGTCTGTATATCGGCACACACGATGATCGTGGTCGTATTCTCAGCGCCAATCAAAGCGTGTTGAACTTTCTCGGCTTGCCGGATGCCAAAATCTTGCAAGGCGTGGCGATGGAAGATTTCCTTACCGGCAGAAGCAAGAGCGATTTTCAAGTTTATTTACAGACGGTGCTGGCGAAAGGACAGGCCAGCGGGTTGGCGAGTTTTCGCAATCGCGACGGCCAACAGATCTTGATCGAATTTACCAACTCGGTACGCAGTGATGGTTCGGGGGCACGCATCGTACGTAGCATTGGCCGAGATGTCACCAAACGCGCCCGCGCCGAAAACGCCCTGCGCGAAAGCAAAGAGCGGTTGGAACTGGCGTTGAACGCGGCGCGCATGGGAGCCTGGGAATGGAACATCGTCAATGACACGCTGGTAGGGGATGAATATGCGCGCGCCCTGATCGACGTCGGAAGCAATGGTATGACGCAGGCGCTGGCTTTTGTGCATCCGGATGATCTGGAAAGCGTGCAGACCCAGATTCAATACACGCTGGCAAACAATCGTGAGTTTCAACGGCAGTTTCGCATTGTGCGGGCGGACGGAGAAACTCGCTGGGTCGAAGTGCACGCGCGTGTGTTGCTGGACGAGAAAGATGCGCCGCGGCGCGCCATCGGTGTCGTGCAGGACATCACCGAGCGCCGCTTGCTCGAAGCCCAATTGTTGCGTTCGCAACGACTGGAAAGTATCGGCGCATTGGCCAGCGGCATCGCGCACGATTTGAACAATGTGCTGGCGCCCATCGTGATGGCCATTCACACCTTGCAACAGCGCTTCACTGACGAAACCAGCCAACGCTGGCTTTCCATTATCCGGCGCAGTTCTGAACGCGGCCGCGAGCTGATAGACAAAGTCGTCGCTTTTGCCAAGGGCGCGAGCGGCGAACTACTGCCTTTGCGTCCGGCAAATCTGATCGAAGAAGTCGGCAAGATGTTGCAGGAAACCTTTCCCAAAAACGTCGAGCTGCAAATCGAAATCGCGCCCGATTTATGGGAAGTGCAAGGCGATGCCACGCAATTGCATCAGGTGCTGATGAATCTTTGTTTGAATGCACGCGATGCCATGCCCGATGGCGGCAAACTGGCGATCAGCGCAGGGAACAGTCAGCTCGGAGAAAAAGATGTGCGGTTGTTGCCGGATGCCAGCCCCGGCACGTATGTGCAAATTCTGGTGCAGGACTCTGGCGTGGGAATCCCGCCGCAATTGCTCGATCGTGTGTTCGAACCGTTTTTCACCACGAAGGAAGTCGGAAAAGGGTCCGGGTTGGGATTGTCTACTGTGCTGGGCATCGTGCGGGCGCACGGCGGGTTCGTCAATTTGCAAAGCCAGCCAGGCGCGGGCACACAATTCTATGTGTATTTGCCCGCCCAGGAATTGACGACGTTGGTGACGGAAGACGTGCCAGAACGCGCCATTTCACGCGGGATGGGCGAAACGATTTTGATCGTGGATGACGAAGAAAACGTGCGCGAGGTTTTGCGGTTCACCTTGGAAGCTTCCGGCTATCGCACGTTGGTGGCGTGCGACGGTGTCGAGGCCGTGGCCATCTATCGTCAGCATTACCAGGAAGTACAACTGGTATTGACCGATATGGCCATGCCCAACCTGGATGGCCCCAGCGCCATCCGGCAGATGAAAGAAATCAATCCGTTGGTTGAAGTCATCGCGACCAGCGGCGTCAAAACCACGGGCAAGCTGGATGAAGCGATGAAGGCAGGCGCAATTACCTTTTTGCCGAAACCGTATACGGCCGAACGATTGCTGAGCGTATTGGAGGAAATCTTGCGCCGTAAGCCGGGCAAATAGCTTGCGGCCTGCTTAACGCTGCAACGCGATTTCACCTCAAGCAGACAAGAAAAATGCCACCGCAGTGAGCTGCGGTGGCATTTTTCTTGTCTGGTTTGGCAAACGCTTATGGCTTGCTTGGTTTGTCGTTCGAGATCGGGTCTTTTAGCTTTTCTTTCTCCGCGTCAACGTTGAAACGTTTGTAATTGCCATAGGTGATGGTTTGGTTGACGTTGAAGCCTTTGACCATAAATACCTTCACGCCCAGGTTGATTTCGGCGCGCGTCGGCAACCAGATTTCGTTGTTGATGCGTTCCTGTTCCAACACGAACGAAGCGCCTTCTTTCAACGACGCCACCAGCCCGCCGCCGATTTTGTAAGCTTCGACCAGCTTGGCGTCAACGCGCGTGACTTGTTTGTCTACCGGATCAACCCACAACGCGCCGGCCATTTTGCCAAAAATCTTTTCGTAATCCTTTTGCGGTTTGTAACCGGGCAACGGTTCAAAATCGAAAACGATCACATCGCGTCCGCGAAATTGTTCGCGCCGTGGATTGATCAACCGCGAAGCGCGCAACACGTCGGAAATGGTCGGGCGTTCGCCTTCAGGCGCAGGCGTGCCGACGGCGCTTTGCGACACGTCGCGCTCTTTTTGCGCCTTGCGCTCCTTTTCGGCCTCTTTCTTTTCAATATCGCGAACGCGTTTTTCGACGCGTTTTTGCTCGTCCTCTTCTTCTTTAGTGTTCAGCGGCTGGTTGTTTTTGGCAATCAAACGGCGAATGCGATTGCCTTTGTAAAACGTCAGCTCAAAAGTTTCGGCTTCTTTGTCGCGCAACTGGCCCTGGTTGTCGAATTCGCGTTTCGTGACGTTTTCGGTGTAGGTGTATTTTTCCAACAACTGATCAATCGCGTCTTCGTTTTTGCCGACGTCTTTCAGCAATTGGGCGATGTCTGGCAATGGCTCCTTGGACAGATTGGGGAACTGAAACATGGCACGATCCAGCGCCGGGTTGTGAACGATCTGCTCTAACTTGATTTCCAGTCGTTGAGCGCCTTTGGTCAAGGTGAGGGCGAACGGTTCGAGCAAATTTCCAACCGGGCGATAGTCCGCGAAATCGAGCGTGCGCGTTTCGTCGCCTTCCGGCCATTCTTCGCGCACGGGCAAGCCGGTGACGGCATCAAAATGCAATTTGATTCTGACGTTTTTTTGCGTCGTCAGCAGCAAGGTATTGGCCGGTTTGCCGTTGATGGTGGATTGCCCGGCGACGCTCAGTTTGGCTTTTTCTTTTTTGTAATCCAGCCAGCGCGAATTGCGATAGGACGATTCGGCCTGAAAATCCCGGCTGGCATTTCCCGTCAAGGTGCGTAAGCCGTCACGCGTATCGCGCACCCACCCAGATTTGCCGTTATGGCCTGCGCCGGTTTCTTTGCCGTGCAAGTCATACAGCCAGGTGTACAGGTTGGGCGCAACGGCTGCCGCCTGGAATCCTCCGCTGGTACCATCGGTCGGGTCCGTAATGCGGCCCTTGCTTTGCCAGGATTTGACCTCGCGCAGGGCTTTTTCCCCTTTGCCGTTGGTCAGGGCTTTGACTGCTTGTTTCAGGACTTTGTCGGGAGATTGCGCATGCGCAGTAGCTCCGAAAATGAGCGCGAGGGCTATGGTCAGTATCAGTTTGCTAGGTTCTTTCATGTCTTCTCCTGCCGGGCTTGTTGCCATAGCGTAGCAAAGTATCACCAACAGTTCACAAACTTATGCGCACTTTGCCAAAGCTTTTTGCCGCCTGGCTAACTGACTGAGCGCCTGGGCGCAGTCAGTCGTTTGTTCCTTCACGGGGGTCATTTCAGTTCTGCCTTTGCACATGTGCAATTGTCACGAGAATCAATCACTTACGCAAAACAGACCAGGGATTGAACGGATTGTCTGGCCCAGATTGCAGCCAGGCCGCTGACATCTCCAACCAACATTTCTGCGGGTTGCGCATTTAGACGCAGACGAATTTGTCGCAAACGGGAATTTCCCATTGCCAGAACAGACGCCGTCCTGCTCTACTACGCCTGCTCTACTACGAAAGATAGTTGTCACCAGAAGGCGAGCAGTCGCGTCTTTATCGTGCGACTTATGGGCAACATCCTTGCTCAAGCATTTTCACCCACAATTAGCGAAGAAGAAAAAGTTCGGAAAGGAATTTGTCTATGCGACAGAAGAAGCACCTTTCGTGCTGCCTGCTGATAGGCTGCCTGTTGGTACAGGGCTTGGCAGGATTCCCGGCCAGTGCTCAACAACACCAACCCCAGCGCCCGGAACCGCCACCGATCAATCAATCGGAAGACCCGCTGCTGAAAAAGTTTCGTTGGCGTTCGATTGGCCCTGCCAGTATGGGCGGACGCATTGACGACTTTGCCGTCGTCGAAAGCAATCCTTCGACCTATTACGTTGCCTATGCGACGGGCGGGCTCTGGAAAACGGTCAACAACGGCACCACCTTTGAACCGGTTTTTGACATTTATCCGACTTCGTCCATTGGCGATGTCGCGGTTTGCCAATCTGATCCCAACATCGTTTGGGTCGGCACGGGCGAACCGAACAATCGGCAAAGCTCTTCGTTTGGCGATGGCGTATACAAATCCACTGACGGCGGAAAGACCTTCACGAACGTGGGGTTGAAAGAAACCCAGACGATTTCGCGTGTCGTGATTGATCCCAAAGACCCGAACATCGTGTATGTGGCAGCGCTGGGCCGTCTGTTTGGCCCGAACAAGGAGCGCGGCATTTACAAAACGACCGATGGCGGCAAAACCTGGGCGAACGTCAAATTCATTGACGAAAATACCGGCTTTACCGATTTGGTCATTGATCCGGTAGATACCAAGACGCTCTATGCCGCGTCGTATCAACGTCGCCGCACGCCGTGGGGGTACAACGGCGGCGGCACTGGCAGCGCGTTGTGGAAAACGACCGACGCGGGCAAAACCTGGACCAAGATCGAGGCCAACGGCTGGCCCGAAGGATTGTTGGGCCGTATCGGCATTGATCTGGCGCGCTCAAATCCGAACGTCCTTTATGCGCAGATCGAAGTCGGCGCAAGCAACGGCACGGGCGTTCCCGAAGAACAACCAGGGCAGGCAGGCCAAGCTGGCGGCGGTGGACAGGGCGGCGCTAATCTGCAGGCAATGGCTGAACAAATGGGCATTGCGCCGCCATCCAATCGCCCACCCGATCCGAAACGTGCGGGGTTGTGGCGTTCTGATGACAAAGGCAAAACCTGGCGTATTGTCAGCAACAACAACAACCGCCCGATGTATTACAGCCAGGTTCGCGTTGACCCCAGCAACCCTGAAATTGTTTATACCGGCGGATTGAATTTCAGCCGTTCGACTGACGGCGGCAAAACCTTCAAAAACCTGCAGGGCGTAGCGCACAGCGATCATCACGCCATCTGGATCAATCCGAAAAACGGCCAGCACGTGATGGTGGGCAACGACGGCGGTCTGGATGTCAGCTACGACCAGGGCGAAAACTTCGACTTTATCAACACCGTTGCCGTGGCACAGTTTTATGCGGTGTCTGCCGATATGCGTAAGCCCTATTTCGTGTGCGGCGGATTACAGGACAACGGCAGTTGGTGCGGTCCTAGCGCCATTCGTTCAGCAGGCGGCGGATTTGGCGGCGGCGCTGGCGCTGGCATTACCAATGCGGATTGGTTCCGGGTTGGTGGCGGCGACGGCTTTTACACGCAGAACGACCCGACGGACTTCAACATCGTCTATGCCGAATCGCAAAACGGCGCAGTGCAGCGCCTTGACCTGCGCACCGGACGCAGCACCAGCATTCGCCCGCGCGCGGCGTCACCGCGTGGTGGACGTGGCGGCGGCGGCGGCGGCGGCGGATTTGGCGGTGGGGGATTCGGCGGCGGCAACCTGACGAGCAATATCGTTCCCGCGCCGCCGCAAGGCGAACAGTACCGCTTCAACTGGAGCACGCCTATCGTATTGTCGCCGCACAATCCGCGGGTGGTGTATGTCGGCGCGAACAAACTCTTCAAATCGCTGGATCGCGGCGATACCTGGACGGCCACAATTGATCTGACCAAGCAGATTGACCGGCGCAAATTGCCGATTATGGACGTGCCGGGCGATCAGCCGATGGCCTCCAAAAACGACGGCGTCGCCAATTACAGTAACATCACGACCATCGCCGAATCGGCGGTGTTGCCCGGTGTGCTCTGGGTTGGCACTGACGACGGCAACGTGCAAGTCAGCAAAGACGGCGGCGCGACCTGGACGAATGTCGCGGCGAATATCAAAGGCGTGGCCAACGACACCTATCAAGTCTCGCGTGTGGAACCTTCGCATTTCGACGCGGCGACCTGTTACGTGACGATTGATAATCACCGCAACGACGATCTGAAACCGTATGTGTTTGTTTCGCGCGATTACGGCGCAACCTGGACAAACATCGCCAACAATTTGCCCGCCGTCGGCAACGTCAACGTCATTCGCGAAGACCTGAAAAACAAGAGCCTGCTGTTTGTCGGCACGGAGTTCGGTTTGTTTGTTTCGCTCAATGGCGGCGCGGAATGGAAACCGTTTATGACCGGGTTGCCGACCGTGCG
This sequence comes from Acidobacteriota bacterium, assembly GCA_016789605.1. Classification (GTDB taxonomy): domain Bacteria; phylum Acidobacteriota; class Blastocatellia; order RBC074; family RBC074; genus RBC074. The sequence continues at coordinate 784 of JAEUQO010000242.1, read as the reverse complement.
CGTAGATGATTTGTTGATCCATCCGCGTGACAACGATCTGATTGCGGGCACGCACGGACGCGGCATCTGGATTTGCGATGACATTTCCGTGTTGCAGCAATTGAACGACAAAGTCATTGCCGCCGATGCGCATCTGTTCGACATCCGTCCAGGCGTGCAATGGTTCAATGACATCACGTTGAGCCGTTATGCCGGTGGGCAAAAAGCGTTTCGCGGCGACAATGCCCCAACGGGCACGGCGATCAGCTATTACCTGAAAGCCGCGCCAACGGGCGACGTGAAACTCACCGTCAGCGACATCACCGGCAAAGTGGTACGCAACCTGACGGGCACAAAAGACATCGGCCTGAACCGCTTGCAATGGAATTTGCGCGGTGATGCGCCGCAGCGTCCATTTGGTCCCGGTGGGCCTGGCGGTCCTGGTGGGCCGGGCGGCGCTGGTGGCGCCGGTGGTGCCGGTGGTGCCGGTGGTGGAAGACCGCCCGCCGAAGGCGCTCCTGCCGCTGGCGCTGGACAAGGTGGACAAGCGCAAACACCCGGACAGGCCAATGCGCCGACGCCGGAACAGCAACAGCAGCAACAGCAAATGCAGCAGATGATGCAGCAAATGGGACGGCGGCTGGCGGATTTCGGACCGGTGCTCGAACCGGGAACCTATCTGGTCAAGCTTTCTATTGATGGCAAGGATTACACGACCAAGGTGGTGATCGAAGCTGACAGCGGAAAGCAATAACAGGTCGTGATTGCAAAACACATTGGGGCAAGGGAACTCATCATTCCCTTG
>JAEUQO010000217.1 GCA_016789605.1 Acidobacteriota bacterium | reverse complement strand
GGTGTTTTTCTGAAGCGTTTTTGCCTCGGAAAGGTTTTCAGAGATGGCTTCGGTTTGCTGGATTCCAGCCAGACCGAAATCCAGAACCTTCACGAATCCATCGTGCCGCACCATGACGTTTTCCGGTTTGATGTCACGGTGAACGATGCCTGCGTCGTGGGCTGCGGCCAAAGCGTTGGCGATTTGGTGAGCAATATCCAGGGCTTCAAGCAAAGGAATCGGCCCTCGTCCAATACGGCTGCGGAGCGTTTCTCCTTCGATGTATTCCTGCGCGATGTAATACGTTTCGTTCGATTCTCCGATTTCGTAAATGGTGACAATATTTGGATGATCTGTGGCGCTGGCGGCTTCGGCCTCTGTCTTAAATCGGCGCAAGCGTTCGGCATCATTCGCAAACTCGTCTGGCAACAGTTTGAGCGCCACCTTGCGTTTCAGACGCGTGTCCATTGCCAGCCAAACTTCGCCCATGCCGCCCGCGCCGATCCTGCCGATAACCTCGTAATGATTGATGATTTGACCTGACAGCGAAACCTGCTGTTGTTGCGCCAGCAGCGTCGCGACCATTTCCATGGCTGGACGGTCTAGAAACTCTTGGTCTTCACCGTGATGACTCAGCAGCTTTTCGACTTCATCACGCAACTCGGCATCCAGCCCACAAGCCTGGATCAAAAAGGCGCGCCGGTCGGCGGGCGCAAGTTCAAGCGCCTGATCGAAAAGTCGGCCAATCTGTGCATGGCGTTCAGGAGTCATGTTGTTGCGCTTAATTGCTGCTGTAACCAGGCCTGAGCGATACGCCAATCGCGCCGTACCGTGCTGAGAGAAACCTGCATCACTTCGGCGGCCTCTTCCAAACTCAGTCCGCCAAAAAAACGCAATTCGACCACTCGGGATTGCCGCGAATCAAGTTTTTCCAGCACCGTTAGCGCATCATCCAACGCCACCAGGTCTGGATTTTGCCGCGCACTGATTTCGGCAACCTCTGATAACGAAATCTGAATCGCTTGCCCGCCACCTCGTTTGGCGGCAAGCCGTTCGCGGGCAAATTGCACGAGAATATGTCGCATCAAGGTCGCCGCGACGCCCAAAAAATGCGCGCGGCCTTGCCATTCGACCTTCTGCCATTCGATTAACCGCACAAAGGCTTCATTGACCAGCGCCGTCGTTTGCAGCACATGGCCGTGACGTTCGCCCGCCAGATAGCCGTGTGCCAGCCGATGCAATTCGCGATACACCAGCGGCGTCAGCTGTTCAAGAGCGCCCGGATCACCCTGATTCCAGGCAACCAGTAATTGGGTGATGGTCGGTGGAGAAGTCGGTGTCATACCCCTGTAAAATCATTGATACGAAAGCACGAGCAGGCTACCACAGTGGTCATATTTCAGCCAGAACCCGCCGCTTGCGGTTTGGCCTTCCTGCCGTTTATCAATTTCTTGAAAATTCGTTTACTCGCCATGATCGGTTTCGCCCGCCGATTCTCCCCGACTTTGTGAAGGCAGTAATTGCAAAGCAATCCAGTCATTCTCTTCGAAGTGAGTGCGAGAGACTGGTCACAGTTCGCAGTATACGAACTGAAACCTCATTCGTCAGTCTCTTCCATAGTCTCTTCCAGGGCGATGAACGACGCCTTTTGTTCAAAGAAACCCGGAGACGACATCGCTTGAATAGAAAACTTCGTCTGGCCTTCACATCCGGGTAACAGACAGAGAAGAGCAAAACGAGCACAAGTCATAAAAGACATGGTCGTTTGAGATGGAACGCCTTAGCAGCGCAAGATGCCCAGCGTTTCGATCAGCAAGGAACTCTATCACCTGCAAAGCAGAGGCCGAAATTCCTTGAGGCCCCCCCTCTCGGCATAATGTACGAACCGAAGCAGCCGGTCACAAAGAAGCTCAAAAAGCTGTTCGATAGCAATGCCTACGCGGGAGCGTTCCAGAGCGCAATCTCGACGGTGAGCCAGCACAAGAAATATTTTGCAGCCATGAACACATTTGCCCGCCGATTCCCCCATTAGTCAGTGAAGGCAGTAATTGCTAAGCAATCCAGCCATCTTCTTTGAAGTCAGTGAAGGGGAATGTTTGATTTTTGCGGTATTCAAAAGTGAAATGGCGCCATCCCAGGACCCAGCGCCAAAGCCAATAACCGATTCAGCGTCTTGATGTTGTGGTGAAGCGCATTGGAGCTTGGCAAGAGGTTGATTCACACAGTTGCTGTTTTCCGCGTGTAAAAGAGCGATTGCTTAAAAATAGACCTTTTCTGAGGAGCAAAACCATGGGCGATCAAATGATGAGCGAAGGATTTTGGTCTGTACAAAACAAAGCGTGGTTGCAAATAGCGATTTGGATGGAATGGATGCAACCATTTTTGTATTGCTTATTGGCCATAGTATTGCTCTGCTTTTTGTGGGCACTCGTAAATGTGGTGATGCTGTTCCGCGAAGAATTGCCGAAGAAACAGGCCTGGAAAAAGATCGGAGTTCGTACAAAAGTCGAACCGGCAAGTCTGCCCCAAAATGTGACCGGAGCCAGGCTAAAGAAGCGAAGCCAATACGCGATCAAAGCATTGTTTCTGTTGGGCTATTGTTGTGCTATCGGTCAAGTAATGGCACAGGCTCAATCCCCTGCGCTCAACTCTGCCATTCGTGACGGCAACCAGCAGCAAATCAAAGCCCTGCTCGCCAAGGGCGCCAATCTCAACGCGCCGGATGCCGACGGGACGACGCCGTTGATGCACGCCGTCGTCAATGCAGAAGCCAATTGCGTCAAGTTGTTGCTCGACAAAGGAGCCGATCCGAACCTCAGCAACAAAGCGGGCGCAACTGCGCTGATGTGGGCGGTCAGCGACCTGAAGAAGGTGCAATTGCTGCTCGCCAAAGGCGCGAATGTGAATGCCGTCAGCAAAGACGAGAAATCGCCACTGCGATTGGCGCTCAACCTGCCGAATCCAATGCCGGTCGTGCAGGCGTTGTTAGCCAAAGGAGCCAACGTCAATCAGGCGGACAAAAATGGCTTTACGCCCCTGATGTTCGCGGGTTTTTCCGGGAATCTGGAATTGATTCAACTCCTGCTCGCCCAAGGCGCAGACCCCAAAGCCAAAACCAAGGACGGGATCACCTACTTGCAAGCCATCGTCTCCAGCACCAAGCTGGCGGCAGTGAAATGGGCGTTGGAACAGGGACTCGATGTCAAAGACCAGAAGCAGGACTTCCTGACCGGGTCGGCGATGGCGGGTGATCTCGCCGTCGCGCGCTTGCTACTCGAAAAAGGCGCATCGCCCAATTCCCCCGACGAGCTTGGCTATACACCATTGATGCATGCTGTGTTGACCGAAAGCAGTTCATTGGAGTTGGTCAAGCTGCTGTTGGAAAAAGGCGCGGATGCCAAAACCAAAGCCAAAGACGGATTGACGGCGCGGACCTTTGCTCAGAGAAAAGGATGGACGGAAGCCATCGCGTTGCTGACCAAAGCGGGCGCAACCGAATAATTCACCCGGAAAGGAGCTTCATTATGAAACGATTCATCTCTTGTCTCTTCCTCGCGCTGTCTGTGTTGTGCCTGCTGCGCCCATCCATCAGTTCGCATGCCGAAGAAACCGTCACACCCCGCAACGTCGTCACGAAAAGCTTACCGCTGCTGCAAACGCTGGGCACGAAGTTCATCGAAGCTAGTGGCTGTGTGTCCTGCCACAATAATTCGCTTCCGGCGATGGCGATAGCGGTTGCGCGCGAACGCGGATTCAAGATTGACGAGCAAGCCGTGCAACAGGAAAACGCCAAAATTGCGGAACTGTGGGGCGCGAAACGCGAGCAATTTTTGCAAGGCAGTGGCGCTCCGGGCGGCAATGATACTGCCAGCTACATCCTGATTGGCTTAGCGGCCAACGGGCAAACCGCGAATGCCACGACCGATGCCGTCGTCCATTATTTAGCCGGGCAACAAACCCAGGCCGGCAATTGGGACATCCAGATTCGCAGCCGTCCGCCACTCGAAGCCAGCCATTTCAATGCCACCGCGCTTTCGCTGCGAGCGTTGCAACTGTACGCGCCCAAAGGCCGGAGCGAATCCGTCAAACGACAGATTGCCGAAGCGCGAGAATGGTTGATCAAAGCCACACCGCAAACGAATGAAGACCGCGCGTTTCATCTGTTTGGCCTGCATTGGAGCGGCGCGGATAAAGCGACGAAACAAAAGGCGATTACTCAATTGCTGGCGCAACAACGCAGCGATGGCGGTTGGGCGCAGTTGCCAACGATGACCAGCGATGCGTTTGCGACCGGGCAATCGCTCGTTGCGTTGCATCGCGCAGGCGGTTTGCCAACCACTGATCCGGCTTATCAACGCGGCGTGCAGTATTTGCTCAAGACGTGGAAGCCCGATGGAACGTGGCACGTGCAAAGCCGTTCGTTCCCGTTTCAAAAACAATTTGAAAGCGGCTTTCCTTATGGCAAAGACCAATGGATTTCAGCCGCGGCGACAAGCTGGGCTGTGATGGCGCTGGCTTTGACGATAGAGCCTGCCAGCACGGGGAATTCCATTCCCTGGTAAAACTGAGGTGTTGCTGTGACTATGTCATCAGGCGCTGTAAGCCTGACTAAATTGCACATAGGAGCAACTCAATGAGTACACAACGTTCTGAAATGAAAAGTCTTCGCATTGTGATTGGCCTCGCCGCGCTGGCCAGCGCGTTCATCCCGTCGCTTTCTGCTCACGCCCAGAGCATCGCCTGGCCACAATTTCGCGGGCCGGAATCAAATCCAGTCGCAACGAACGCGCGGCTGGCGGAACGCTGGTCGAAGACGGAAAACGTCGAATGGATGCAGCCGATTCCCGGTCGTGGTTGGTCTTCGCCGATTGTGACAGGCGACAAAATTTACCTGACGAGCGCAGTCACTGAAGGC
>JAEUQO010000202.1 GCA_016789605.1 Acidobacteriota bacterium | reverse complement strand
TACAAAAATTACATCGGCGGACGCTGGGTCAAACCGCTCAGCGGTTCCAGCATCGAAAACCGCAATCCGGCAGACACGCGCGATTTGGTCGGCAATTTTCCCGCGTCAAATGCGGAAGACGTTTCTGCCGCCGTCAGCGCTGCGCGCGAAGCATTCCCGAAATGGAAAGCCGTCCCCGCGCCCAAACGCGCCGAACTGCTCTTTCGCTGGGCGCAAATCCTGGTCGAACGCAAAGACGCCTTTGCCACCGATATGACGCGCGAAATGGGCAAAGTACTGAAAGAAACCGGCGGCGATGTGCAGGAAGCCATTGACATGACTTTCTATACCGCGGGCGAAGGCCGCCGCTTGCACGGTTACACCACGCCCTCGGAATTGCCGGACAAATTCGCGATGTGCGTGCGTCAACCGCTGGGCGTGTGCGCGTTGATCACGCCCTGGAATTTCCCCATGGCGATTCCGTCGTGGAAGATGATGCCCGCGCTGATTTGCGGCAATACGGTCGTCATCAAACCCGCCGAAGACACGCCGCTTTCCACCATCAACCTGGTCAAAGCCGCCGAAGCCGCAGGCATTCCGCCCGGCGTCATCAACATCGTCATGGGCACAGGTGAAGAAGCCGGAGCCGCACTCACGCAACATCCTGACGTGCGGTTGGTCTCGTTCACCGGTTCGACCGATACGGGCCGCATCGTCGCCGAAACCACGGGCCGGATGGGCAAAATCTGTTCGCTCGAGATGGGCGGCAAAAACGTGATCATGGTCATGGAAGATGCCGACCTGGATTTGGCTGTCGAAGGCGCCGTCTGGGGCGCGTTTGGCACTTCGGGTCAACGTTGCACGGCCAGTTCGCGCGTCGTCGTGCACAAACGCGTCTATAAGAAATTCGTCGAGAAACTCGCCGAACGCACCAAAACGCTGGTCATCGGCAACGGTTTGAAAAAGAACGTCGAAATGGGGCCGGTCATCAACGAACAGGCCCTGCAAAAGATTCTCAGTTACATCGAAATCGGCAAGAACATTGATGGCGCAACGTTGCATCTGGGCGGACATCGGCTGGACAAAGGCGAACACAAAAACGGATTTTTTGTCGCGCCGACGATTTTCACCGACGTCGCGCCGCAAATGACCATCGCCCAGGAAGAAATTTTTGGCCCGGTGCTGAGCATCATTCCCTGCCGCGATTTGGACGAAGCCATCGAAATCGGCAATGGCGTGAAATACGGTTTGTCCTCTTCGATCTACACACAAGACGTCAACCGCGCTTTCCACGCGATGGAAGCGATGAACACGGGCATCTTTTACGTGAACTCTTCGACCATCGGCGCCGAAGTCCATCTGCCGTTTGGCGGCACCAAAGCCACCGGCAACGGTCACCGCGAAGGCGCGATGATTTCCTCGCTCGACATCTTCTCGGAATGGAAAGCGATTTACGTGGATTACAGCGGCAAGCTGCAAAAAGCACAGATTGACGTGTTTGAAACGCCTCGCTAAATGCGAATTTGGCGGCGGGTTTAGAGGTATGAAGTATGAACAAGTTCGTCTTTCGCGCACTGGCAAGCCTGCTCGGTTTGCTCTTAAGCATCGGCGCTTGTTCTTACTGGTTGCGGGGAACGCTGGACGATGTCGCGCAGGAAAAGCCCGCCGCTGAATCTGCCGGCCTTGAATTTGGCAAAGGCACAGACGAATACGGCTGTGTCAAAGAAGCCGCCGCGCGCATCAATCAGACACAAAGCATCAAAGGTGCGGCGCTGACGGGCGCGTTCTTGGAAGCCTGTTTGAAAACCAGCACGGCGACACCCGGTTTTTGCGACGACGTTCCCAAATGGGACGACCGTTTCAAAAGCGGCGCGTGGGCGGTTTCGGTCTGTGACCAGTTTGGGCAAGACAGCCGTTATTGCCGCAAAGTTATGGAGTTGATCCCGCGCTACTGTGATCGTACGCACCAGTTCAGATAGCGGCGCGCACGATCACCCAATCAATCTTTATCACCCAACCAACATAAGGAGTGAACAAAAACCAATGGCTGTGAAGTCTTCCATCACCAGAGCGGAATTCCGCGAATCTGCCCAACCTGTCAAAATCGAAATCAACGGCATCCCGATGATGGCCGAAGTTAAAGAATTCTCGACTGGCTCACTCGGCTGGTATCTGAACGCCAAAACCCTCATTGACGTGGGCGGCAAACAGGTCAGCGTCCAAATCGGGATGAACCTGACCATCGTCGGCAGCAAGGATTTGCCGAAAGACGAATAATCAACCGGCGTGTTTGTCCGTGACGCATTCAGGGACAAACACGCTTTCTCTTTGCGGAGGCGCACATGACTTCAGGCTGGAAAATCGGATTGAGCATTTTGGCGGGCGTTTGTCTTTTGCTGTTGCTCGGTGGCGGCGCCTGTCTGTACGTATTTTCGCGCTACGGCAAGGAATTCGCCGAAAACGCCAAACACAGCGAGACCGAAGGCAGATCGTTCGGCAAACAAAGCACCGAAGCAGACTGTCTAAAAGAAGGCTTGGCGCGCGCCAAGAAAAACGGCACGGTGACCAACATCGTTTCCGTCAACGTGTTTTTCGGTTCCTGCCTGGAAGAAAGCACTCCGACACCCGGCTTTTGCGACGGCGTGCCGTCACGCGACAACCGCGAGGAAGCCAAAGCCTGGGGCACGAAAAAATGCGCGGAAGCGAATCAATCCGGCATTGTCTGTGACGCGCTTTACCAGATTGTGGCGTCGCACTGCCACTCCTCCGCGCGCAAATCGGAGGGGGCTGAGCCTCCGCCTCCGCCCAAAGCGCAACCTTAAGCAAACCATCAGAAACCAACTAAGCACCAGCAAACGCGAGAGCACATCGCGTCTCACACCAAGACGTAGGCAATACCCAGGAGAGTGAACGAATGATCATCGGATTACCAAAGGAAATAAAAGATAACGAATCGCGCGTCGGCCTGACCCCCGCCGGGGTGAAAACTCTGAGCGATTTTGGCCACACCGTGCTCGTACAAAAAAGCGCAGGCGAAGGCAGCGGCATCAGCGACGATGAATATCGCGCAGCCAATGGACAGATTATCGAAACCGCCGATGAAGTCTGGGAACGCGGCAACATGATCGTCAAAGTCAAAGAACCGGTCGGCCCCGAATATCAGCGAATGCGCGAAGGACAATTACTGTTTACTTATTTGCATCTCGCGCCGGAGCCCGAACTGACGCGCGTCATGCTGGAACGCAAAGTCACCGGCGTGGCGTATGAAACCGTCACCAATGACGAAGGTCATTTGCCGCTGCTGACGCCGATGTCGGAAGTCGCCGGTCGTATGGCCGTACAAGTCGGCGCACATTATCTGCAAAAACCAGAAGGCGGGCGCGGCGTGTTGATGGGCGGTGTGCCGGGCGTGTTGCCTGCCAAAGTCGTCATCATTGGCGGCGGTGTGGTGGGTATCAATTCGATCAAAATGGCGGTCGGTTTGGGGGCGAATGTCACCGTGCTCGACAAAAACCTGGATCGGTTGCGCTATCTTGACGACATCTTCGGCGCGAAAATCAAAACCCTGATGTCGAACAATTACAACGTGCAGGAATCCATCGCCAATGCCGATCTGGTGGTTGGCGCAGTGCTGATTCCCGGCGCGTCGGCTCCGCACCTGGTCAAACGCGAAATGCTCAAGACCATGCACAAAGGCGCGGTCATCGTGGACGTCGCCGTGGATCAAGGCGGTTGCATCGAAACCACCAAACCCACGACGCACAGCAACCCCACGTATTATGTGGACGACGTGTTACATTATTGCGTGGCGAATATGCCGGGCGCGGTGCCGCGCACTTCGACCTTTGCGTTGACCAACGCGACCTTGCCCTTTGCCGTGACGTTGGCCAACAAAGGCTTCGCGGGCGCCATCGCCAAGGACAAACACTTGAAGGCAGGCGTCAACACCTACGCCGGACACATCACCTACGAAGCGGTCGCCGAATCGCAAGGCTTGGCGTACAAACCGCTGGACGAGTTGTTGTAATAAGAAAGTCGTTTACAGTTGCACCAGGAGGCAGCCCGTCAAGCGCCGCCTCCTGGTAACAGGAATCAAGCGTGTTGGGCAACGAGCGTCCCTTCTGCCGAAAACTGTTCCTGCCGAGCATCAATGAGATTTCGAGAGAAAGAGCATCGTGCTGCTCAGTGCTGTAAACACCTAACCTCTCACTCACGTTGTCCCCGCCGAACCGCGGCAGAACATCTTGTAAGCAGAATTATCTGAAATGGCCAAAGGCATCAAAATTATCGAAGTCGAGCCGGATTCACTGGCGGCGGAACTGGAATTGGAAGCGGGCGACCGTGTGTGGACGATTAACGGCAAACGGGTACGCGATGCGCTCGATTTCAAATTTCTGACGGCAGGCGAAGAAGAGTTGACGCTCGAAGTCGTCAAAGCTGACGGCGAGGAATGGCAGCTCGAAGTCGAAAAGGAAAACAGCGAAGCCTGGGGCATTGATTTCGAACCGATGACGCCGCGTCAATGCGGTAACGATTGCGTCTTTTGCTTCATTCAGCAAAACCCGGTGGGATCGCGCCAGTCGTTGTGGGTACGCGATGAAGACATACGGTTTTCCTTCATGTATGGCAATTACTCGACGCTTTCGACCATCACCAAAAGCGAAATTCAGCGCGTGATCGAACAGCGTCTTTCGCCGCAATACGTTTCCGTACACGCAACGGATTTGGAGCTGCGCGCCTATCTGCTGGGCATCAACAAGAAAATTGACATCCTCGCCCAGCTCAAACAGTTCATCGAACACGGCATCGAAATCCACGCGCAAGTCGTGCTTTGCCCCACACTCAATGACGGCAAACACCTGGAAAAAACCATCTACGATCTGGCGGAATTGCATCCGGGCGTCGTTTCGACGGCGATTGTTCCGCTGGGCATCACCGACAAACACAAATATCGTGACCGTTTGGTGCCCGTCACAGATGAGTTTTGCCGTGAAATCATCGCGCAGGTCACACCGCTCCAGAATGAATTGAAAAAGAAACTGGGCACGGTTTTCGCGTTTTTGGGCGATGAGTTTTACATTCGCGCCGGGCACAAGATTCCGCCCAAGGCGCATTACCGCATTGTGCGCGGCAGCGAAGGCGACGACTACCCGCAAATCGAAGACGGCGTCGGCATGGTGCGGCAATTTTTCGACGCGCACCAAAAGCGCATGAAGCAATTGAGTCGCATGCGCGAACAGGGAACATTCAGCCCGGCCCAGGCCCAAAAGGTATATGGAACCTTGGCCACTGGCGTCATCTTTTATCCGATGCTGAAAGAAGCCGTTGACGAATTGAATGCGACGTTTGGCACGCGGCTGCACGTGGCGCGTGTGCAAAACACCTTCTTTGGCGAAGGCGTCACCGTCGCCGGGCTTCTTTCCGGGATGGATTTCCTGGCGGCGCGCGCGCAATTTCGTGGTGAATTTTTGATGTTGCCGCCGCATTGCTTTCGCGAACACGATCAAAAGTTTCTGGATGGCATGACCGTCAACGAACTGGTGGCAGAACTGGTGTTGCCGGTCAAACGCAACTGGAATGAAGTGTTGGGCCTGGACGAAAGCCAGCAAACGCACAAAACCATATTGTCGCACGATTACGGCGCGGTGACTTCAATCTCGGTGTAAGCCATGCAATTTGAAGAGGGCATTCAATCCAAGCTGATCGAAATGTACGAAGCGCGGGAAGCGATATTGCATCGCATCAATCCCGACGCCGTCAGCGTCATTGATATTGACCGTTTCCTGCAAACGGCGGTCACCGAAGTCGGTCAGCGATTGGCCGTGGATCGTTGCAACGTCATTACGCCCGGTCTGGACGGCGGCTTTCGCGTCAGCCACGAATATCTGGGCGACGAAAAATTGACGCCCGGTCTGGGTTTGAACATTCCGAATACGCTCATCCCCTTCGATGCGATCAAACAGTATCTGCCCCGTGCGCGTCATTACTCCATTGACGATACAGAATCAGCCAACATTCCGCTTTGGGTACGAACGACTTGCCAGTTGATCGGCACACGTGCCGTGCTGGTTGCGCCTTTTGTCTACCGCGACGAATTGCTGGGCGTGATGGGTTTGCATTTTTGCCATCAGCCGCACAAATGGACCGAGACCGAAGTCAAATTGGTCGAATGGCTGGCCAGCCAAATCTCCATCGGGCTGCAGTACACGCGCATGTACCAGGAAAAGGAAAAAGAGGTCGAAATCACCAAGTTGATGCTGGAAATCTCCAACGACATCAACACGCGTACGGATTTCAACGAAATCACCAACTTCGTCATTGATCGCGCGTTGGAATTGTTACAGGCCGATTACGGCTGCATTGCGATTCTGGACAACCCGGGCGAGCATCTGCATTTTGATGAATTGCGCGCACGGCGCGGCTTTGATTTGCGCAAATCGGTGGAAGCCAAATACCGCGAAGCCCGCACGTTGCGGCTGCCGGATCATCCGGCAGTCAACGAATTGCTGGAAGAATACCAGACGCTCAGATTCGAAGACGCGCGGCAATCGCCGCTGGCACGCTATCTGTTCACACAGGTCATCAAAGGCAAATCCGCGCTGGTTGCGCCCATCACCAGCAAGGAAAAAGTGTTGGGAATCGTGGCGCTGGTCTGGTGCAACGAAACCATGAAGTTTTCGGATTATGACGTGCAGGTGCTCAATGGCATTTCCAGCCAAATTGCCATCGCGCTGGAAAAAGACCGCCTGGCGGCAGAGGTGATCCGCCTCAAACGTGAACTCAACGACGCGCGCGCAGGCGAACGCATCATCGGCTCCGCCCCCAAAATTCGTCGTGCGATTGAAATGGCATTGTCCGTCGCCGACAGCAACACCACGGTTCTGTTACAAGGCGAATCCGGCACGGGCAAGGAACTGATCGCCAGTTTGATCCAGTTCAATTCCCGCCGGGCTTCGCGCCCGTTTATCAAAATTAACTGCGGCGCGATTCCGCAAACACTGCTCGAAACCGAACTCTTTGGCCACGAACGCGGCGCGTTTACGGATGCGCGTTCGCGGCGCATTGGCCGGTTTGAAGAAGCCAACGGCGGCACACTGTTTCTGGACGAAATCGGCGAAATGAGTCTGACCGCGCAAGTCAGCTTGCTGCGCGTATTGCAAGACGGAGAATTCACGCGCGTCGGCGGCAACGAAGTCATCAAAACCGACGTGCGCGTGGTCGCCGCCACCAACAAAGATCTGGAGAAAGAAATCGAAGAAGGCCGGTTTCGGCGTGACTTGTTTTACCGGCTCAACGTCTATCCGATCGTGCTGCCGCCGTTACGCGAACGCACAGAAGATGTCGAACAATTGATTGCGTATTTCATCGAACGCTTTCAGCAGAAAAGCGGCAAGCGCGTGTCAGGCATCACCGACCGCGCCTTGCGCATGCTGAAAAGCTATAACTGGCCGGGAAACGTTCGTGAGCTGGAAAATTGCGTGGAGCGCTCTGTGATCGTTGCCGCAGGTCGCACAATCACGGAGCAGGATTTGCCAGAAGCGATCCGCGCGCACGCGTCGCCAGACCAAATCAGCGCCCTTGAACTGACCGTGCCTGCCAAAATGGAAGATGTCGAGCAATTGCTGATCAACAAAACGCTGGTTTATACCAACGGCGACAAGGCCAAGGCGGCGCGTTTGCTTGGCATTGGACGCAAAACGCTTTATCGTAAGCTGGAGCAGTACAAAAAATAGCCGAACGGCAAAATCCTGCTCTCCCCCCTCTTGTTTCCCCCTTAACTTTGAGACAGATTTAATCGCAAACTGCGATTGGTATAGCATCCCCCTGCGCTGACTCCCTCATCGAAGCGCCGCTCTGAGGCGTCCAAGAATTTGGCGCTGCATACACGAACCGGCAGCGCGCCTTGGATTTCTCTCGTACGCACCGCAAGAACTGCCTAATCAGCCGTTCTGGGAACGGCTGATCATATGGCTGTCTTGATTTTGCTGGGACCGAAGATTAGTATTCCAAAAGAGGTGAGCTGCTAATGAAAATCTGCCCGACATGTCAGCAACAATTTCCGAACGGCTTTCAGTATTGCCCGAATGACACTGAACTTCTGCTCACGCAAGATGAATTTCTGCGGCGTACGAGACCGCTAGCGGCGACGCCTGTGGCAGAAAGTTTCGAGGCGCCGGCTGTCGAAGTCGTTCCGATCACCAATCCATTTCCACAAGAAGACGCCGCAGCTCGCATCACCACAGTCTTGCCTGAGGTCAATCTCAAGGAAGCGCCCAAGCCGCTCCCGTATCGCCAGGCTGAAGTTATTCAAGCAGCGCCAGAACCGGTCAAACAAGAAGCCGTGAAGCAAGCGCCGAAAGCGCCTTCCGTGCCGCCTGCGAGCGCCCCTATCAAGTCAGAGCCGGTCAAACAAGAAGCCAAACCATTTGCACAAAATCGGGCTGCCGCGCCGACTAATGGCGCGTCGCAACCTGCGCCAGCTCCTCCTGCCAAAGCCGCAGCGCCTAAGGCAATTGCGGAACCGAGTCTGAGCTTTTCCATACCTGAACAAGGCGGCTTGCTCTCGCGCTTGAGCGAAGGTTTGCAAAACATCGGCGAGATATTCAAACGCGGGCCAAAATACCAAGGTTCGGGCGACTTCCAATTTTTGTTGGCAGAAGAATCGCTGAGTTCGCGCGTGGGCCGCGAATTGGGAGCGGCATTTCAGGAATTTCGCCAAAATCCGCGCCAGTTCGTGGTTGAGTTCGTGCGCGGCGAAGGCAGCAATCGGTTTCGCCGAAACGCCTTGCTGGCGGGGTCGGAAATGGCCTTGGTGGGCTATGTCACGATCTACTTTGTGTCGCAGGCAATTTCTTCTGTCAAACAGGTTAACGGCTGGATGATCAACGCCTTCTTCATTGGTTTTGGCGTGTATCTGACAGCGTGTTACCTGACGCGCGGCTTTTTGCTCTACAAACTGATCAGCCGCACTAAAAATGCGCTGGCAGCGCCCAAAATCGCCCTGGAAATATTCAACTGGGGTCCGCTAGCGGCGGTGTTGTTGCTCGCGGTGCTGCTATCAAATTACAACTTCTATTGCCGCGTATTCCCCGGACGGTGTGTGCCACCGGAAGAGGAAAAACAGGAAGAGCTGAGCGATCAGACGCTTACAGAAATTGCGCGCATTGATACCAAACTGCCTGAATCGGCCAAAGCCAAGCAGAAACAAATTGGCGGCAGCAAAGCCCAAGCCAAGCCTGCTTCTGGCGGCGGCGGCGGCGGTCGCAATCAACCGACTCCGCCAAGCAAGGGCGTTCCGCCACAAATGGCATTAACACCGCAGATTATTCCACCAGATCCGGAGCCGCCGAAGATCAAGAACCCAACTTTGGTTGTGGCTTCAACAATTTACGGTGATCCCAAAGCGCTGCCGACAATGAAAGGCCCTATTGGCGATCCCACAGGTGTTCCGGCCCCGCCTTCGAGCGGACCGGGCAGCGGTGCCGGTATTGGTAGAGGCTCAGGCACAGGGGTTGGCAGCGGTGAAGGTGGCGGCGCTGGTCCCGGACGTGGTGGTAACACAGGCGGTGGTGATATGGGGCTTGGCGGTGGTGCCAGCGTCCAGCCGATGACGGCCAGTTTGCGCCCAACGATTCTTTACAAAGAACGCGCCAAATACACCGAAGAAGCTCGTACAAACAAAGTACAGGGCACGGTCGTGTTGAGTTTGGTTTATTACGCAGATGGTCACATCGGTGATATCCGCGTTGTACGCGGTTTGCCTGATGGCTTGAGCGAAAGCGCTATCGAAGCCGCCAAACGCATCCGCTTCCAACCAGCGATGAAAAATGGCCAGCCGGTTAGCGTCCGCGGCCAAATTGAGTTCAATTTCACGCTCTACTAAAGCTAAACAAACAACACATTTCAGCGGGAAGGAGGCAGAGAAAATTCTCTGCCTCCTTCTTTTTTGTGAGAATGCAAATTTTCAGAATCAAGCTGTTGACGCTTCCCGCTCGGGTGAGTAATATTGCGGCTTCCTTTTAGACGAAGTCCTTTGAAGCTGTTTTCATCTGGGCCGTTAGCTCAGTCGGTAGAGCAACTGGCTTTTAACCAGTGGGTCGATGGTTCGAGTCCATCACGGCTCATCCCAGACAAAACTGAAAGGTCACCGTATGGTGGCCTTTCAGTTTTTTGCCAGCCATTTAAATTCGCAAACGAGCGCCCTACACAGATGTACTTCAGGTTACTCTGAAACTTCCACAAGCCACCCAAATCCAAGGAGGATATCCACCATGCTCAGCGCTGACCAACTTCGCCAAATCATGCCCTCAATATCTTCTGACAAGCTGGATATGTACCTGCCGTTTTTGAATTCGACCATGGACAAGTTTGAAATTGACACCCCATTGCGGGCGGCGGCGTTTGTGGCGCAACTGGCCCACGAATCCGGTGAGTTCAAATTCATGCAAGAAATCTGGGGGCCAACGGCGCAACAGCTGAAATACGAACCACCCAGCACAGTGGCCACCAATTTGGGCAACACCGAACCTGGCGACGGCGCACGCTTCAAAGGACGCGGACCGATTCAGATTACAGGGCGAGCCAATTACCAGCGCTATGGCGATATGCTCGGCGTGGATTTGGTTGAAAACCCCGATTTGGCCGCCACACCGCAAATTGCGTTTGCGCTGGCTGGTCTGTTCTGGAAAACCAACGGTCTGAATGAACTGGCAGATATTCAGGATTTCATCAAAATCACCAAACGCATCAACGGCGGCACAAACGGATTGCCCAGCCGTCAGAAATATTATGAGCGTGCCAAAGCAGTACTCGGCACACGTGGCCCGGCCCGCGGCATTTCACGCGGAGCAGCCCCCGAAGCCATTGCGACGCCTGCCGTCGAATTGTCAGCTGTCGCAGCCGCAGAGACCAATATTTTGCCCAGAGGTTGGGAAACCATCTCTGACGCACTGAGCACGGCTGAAACGGCTCCCGTAACGAAAAAGAAACCGGCAAAGAAAAAAGCGACCAAACCTGCAGGCAAGAAAACGGTAAAAGCCGCTCCCCAAAAACCAGCCCAAAAAGCCGTGAAAAAGGCTGCGCCTAAGAAAGCCGCCAAGACAGCCAAGAAGGCTGCGAAAAAGACAGCCACAAAGGCTACCAAGAAATCAGTGAAAGCGGCTCCGAAAAAAGCTGCGCCCAAGAAGGCGGCTCCAAAGAAAGCTGCCCCAGTGAAAAAAGCTCCTGTCAAAGCAGCGAAAAAAGCGAGCAAGAAAGTTGCCCCCAAAGCCGCCAAGAAACCGGCGAGCAAGAAAACACGCTAACCCCAAACTCGTTCAAACAATATCCAAACAGTTGCGGTCGCACTTGATTGCCAAGTGCGACCGCAACTGTTTTTCGGATGCTGACAACTGCCTAAGTCGCATCACAGAGACAACATCCTTCTTCACTGCCCAGGGTGATTTTCTGATTGGGCGTGCTATTGCTGTCATAGCCAGTATAAAAAATGTAGTTTTCCCGCCACTTGCCTACGGTTGCACGCACGCCCTCAAAACAAAGCCGCGACCAAAATAGCGCCTGTGGGTCTCGCCCTTGCGTTCCCATCGCTACCGGCAACTGTAACCACGTCAACCCGCCCTGGTGTTGCGCCGTGCGAAACCACGTTGCCCCCCAACCGTTGCTGTCCACTTCGCTCACAGCGATGCGCACCCGGCGCATCGTGCCATTCGTACTGGTCACATCAATCTGCGTCGCTTTCGACAACAGTGTTTCTTTTTGCCAGGAACCGTTTCCAGTCCAGGCGTTCTGAAAATAAAGCTCTGTGCTCGACAGGTTGGCGTTGTTCGTCCACTTACGCCATTGATAGGAAAGCGCCACGTAAAAATCCCCCGTCGTCGCATTGGCTGCCATTGAAAGCGCCGTCAGCCTCAGATTGTTGCCGATGAAACTCGCGGAGCCATCCAGGTATACGCCGTAACTCATGACGCTTTTCCACGGCCATTCAATTTCTTGCCCGGCAGGCCGGGTCGCGACTTCTACGTTGATAAATGGCGGAAACGACGTGCCGTAATTGTTGCAATATTGCCAGTAGGCAATGCGCACAAGCGGCGTATTGTCTGACGCGCTGGTTTTGCTAACCGCAACCGAAGGCAACGCAAAACTATATCCAGGCCCCAGCCCCAGAAACAAAACGCGCACATCTTCACTAACAGGCAGAATCGGATTGGCCGTCGCATCGGCGGCAAACCCGGCGTAATGCAACGTCACGCCAGAACCGTTCCACGCTAAATGCATATTCTCGCCATATCCCACCATTGACGGTTCTGTCGCCGCTAACCCGCTATCACCCGCAACCAATACCGGCTGAATCCAGAAACCAGAACCCATTACCGTATAGGTGTAAAACGGAGCCTTGGCCACGCCATCCACATACGCGACGCCAACAATCACTTTGCCGTTCTTGCTGGCCACCGCGATGGTCGGGTTGGTCGCGCTGCTGCCCAACGAAATCACCAGGGGAAACGTCCACTTCGTTCCGTCCGCCGAAGCCGTATATTTGATCTGGCCGTTTTCGGCATACACGCTATGCAAAGAGTTGTTTGGGGCAACCACGATTTTGTTGCCGTTGGTCGCGCTCAACGCCAGGTTGTTGTTCACAGCTTGCACAGTGCCGTTTGTCGGCGTGGCCAAGGCCATTGTGACCAACGCGCCAAGCCAAAAAACCACTCGCAACAGCGAAGCGCTATACCGTTGAATGCGATTGAACTTCTGTGCACCAATTTGCTTGTCATTCTTGCGGAACATTGTCGTCGTCCTCCCTGATCTTTTATCTCCTGTCAGCGATTTCCCTCGCCTTCACTCACGCAAGCGAGTTCGCGCCGAAATCGGTATCAGGCAGTGACGACTTTTTTGCTTTTCCAGGCAGGTCAGAGGCTGTCGCGATTGGCTGAAAAACGGCGGCTCCCTTGAATCAACATCATCGCGCCGGGGCGAAATTGAAAATAAGGCGTCGCGTTTCCGACATCATCCAACTGGTGAAAATCGGCGCAGGAGCTTTAAGCCGGTCAGGCCACAAAGCAGAGCCAACCCCCAAAGCCCTATGAACGAACCGCGAAACCGCACCAAAATGTGCCGCAACGGTTCTTCGCGATACGCGAAGCGAGGAATGCGATCGAAGTCATCAGTGGTGAGTGCGGTTTCGGTAAAAATGCGCGGATAGAAAAACTGATCCCACTGTTGGGCATACAAGTTTCGTTGCGCCAGAAAATGTTTGTGGCGCTCTCGGTCACCGCCGCCGCTGGCAAACAAGATTTCCTGCAATAGGATGGCGGGCGAAAGAAACCGCACGCGGGCAATCAATTGCTGCTGACGCTGCAACTCGGCCTCGAAACGAGCCTCGACCTCGTCTACGCGCTGTTTGATCTGTTCATTGCGCGCGGCAAACAGGATGCGAGCTTTGCCGGTTTCGGTATAAGCTCCATCGGGCGGGTATTCCGGGTGAGCAGCGAAAAAGCGCGCGCGCGCCTCATCTTCCGGAATTTGTTTGACCTGCTCGGTAACGATGCGACGAGCATCAATCAGCTCTGCACGCGAGGGCATTGGGTAAAGCGCCGCAGCGCTTAATCCGACCAGCGCGGGCGTGATAATCAACAAAATCAACCAGCAAGCCGCCAACGCCAACGCATTCGTGGCCGCGCTGCGACCTAGCGCATTCACCATCAGCGCAAGACTGAACCAAAACAGGCCGTATCCCAATACGGCGGCCAACCAAACCAGCAAGCGCCCCCAAACATCGCCACTGGTTAGCCGTAGCGGGCTAAAACAAACACCAAGCAGCGAAAACGCGATGACGGCGCCGAAAACCAACAGCGCACGGATTGCCACCTTGCCCACGACCAAAGTGCGCAACCGCAACGGTTGCGCAAGCAACAATCCCAAAGTGCCGTCTTCCCGTTCCGCTGCCAACAAATTGAAACTGAGCGCGCAAATCAGCAGCGGATAAAGAAACAACATCACATAGGCAAGATCAAAACGCCCCACCAGCAACTTGAGCGGGTTTTCAATTTGCTCTTCGGTTTCTGCCTGCAACCCGACTCGATAGGCCGACGGATACAAATCACCTTCACCCACCACCAACGGAGCCAGCGGCGCGAGCGGCAAGGTTGCGCTCAAGCCGGCAAAGGTGGAGATTTGATAGGGATGACGAGGGGCGCTGGGGATTCTTCCTTCTTTCACCTCGCCGCGCACGATGCGGGCTTCAATTTCTGCCGCCTGCTGTCGGTAAGAATTGAGCTGCGCTTCGCTTTTCACCAGATACTGCGTAATGCCCGCTTGTTGTTTGCGCGCCCAGACGCTGCCGTTCAAAAAAGCGTATCCGATCAGCAAAGCGAATAGAAAAATAACCAACCAGGCCGTGCGGTCGGCCTGCAACAATCGCCACTCGTGTCTAATGATGACCTTCAACATGTGCAGCTAACTCATTTCCACGCGTGCGATGGCGCGCCGCGCCAGCCAGGTTACGCTGACCAACCAAAACAACAACAGCGCAAGGTTGACCCAGCGCCGCCGCAACACCCAGAAAAGCCCCGGCGGGTTGTATTCGAACGGTTTTGCCCGTGCCCAAAGGCCCTGATCGGCAAGAAAGATTTTCAGGCTTTTGACATAAGGATGCTGTGTGCGATTGGCGACGGTGTCGTGATCCACCACATAACGATTCAGACTTTGCACGAGGTCTTGCCGATACATTTCGGCGGCTTCGACAAAATGGCGCTGCTGTGGCAGGTCTGTTCCCGCCAGCCCCATGGAAAGCGATTGCACGGCCAGCATCGGAGCCAACAATGAACCTGCCTGATAAAAGCGATCCTGCCGTTCATAAATGTCCCACAATTCCTTGAAATGACGCTCCTGAATGCGGTCGCCGACCTCTTCGTTTTCCACCAAGGCCAGGCCATCGGGGCTGAGCGGCAATTCGTCGGCAGATTTCACGCCATATTCCTTGATCAGTCGCGCGCGGTGCTCGGCGGTCAATTCACCAATTTGTTTCTGTTGCTGTAACTCGGCGCGCAACGCCGAGACAAACTCCAAGGATGACGGCGTCGGAGACAAATAGGCCGCCAGGTCAGTCACCGCTTGCGGAGCCGCCAGGCAGTTAACAAACCAAAATCCGAGCAACACAACCAAAGCCTGTCGTGTGGAGTTGGCCCAGGCCGAAACGCCCAGGGTCAGCCCCATGACAATACCGAAATAGGCCAGATAGCCCAACAACATCACCGCCAACCGTCCCCAACTCAACCCCATCGTCAAAGCGCCTGAATTCAGCCACAACGCCACCGCCCCCAACGCGGAAACCGGCAACAACAGCAATAACAGCGGCAAGATCAGTCCGGCAATTTTCCCCAGCGCAATGTCGCGCCGCGCCACCCCAAGGCTGAGCAGCAACCGCAACGTTCCCTGTTCGCGTTCGCCGACAAACGCCGTAAAAAGAAGCAGGATGAGCAACAATGGAATAAGCATTTGCAAAGTCATCGCCGCCGTCAGTTCACCAAAGCGGCGCACGGCGGGCGCGTCTTCCGCCGGTTTGTACTGAAAGATATTGCGTTGATGCGCTTCCAGGTGTGCCGTTACGCCAACGTAAGGCGTGATGCCTGAATCCACGACCGACAACGGTTGCAACGGTTTGAACACATAGGTGCCGTAATGAGCTGCGGTGTGCGGGTGATGCGCGCCCTGATTGAGCCAGCGGGCCCGCTCGCTTTGCCGAACGGCCTGATGTTCCGTACTGACGCGCCGATAGTGTCGCCAGCCGCTGCCAAGTGAAATCAGCAGCAACAACACAATCGTCCCCGCCGCCCAGCGAAATCGCCCATCGCGCCACAATTCCAATAGTTCTTTGCGAGCAATAACCTTAATCATCGAGCTTTCTGCTTGTTCTCTGACCGAGGATTGATAAACGCCGAAAAACCGCCGCGTGAGAAGTTGACGTTGAAACCGACTTTATTCATGCCGGGAAGGCGGCGGACGAGCCAATTTCAACCAGCAGTTTCAGAGAACCGCCCAGCAGCATTTTTACCAGGGTGAGCGGTCAACACTTTCGCCCTCGGCCAGTTTGGAAATAACAGGTATACAGCCGCACGAATCAGTCGGTTGTGGCGTGCGTCCATTGCCAACAACACAGCCGGGCGAGCCTGCCTTCAACCGCGAGCGCAGCCGCGTAATGCGGCCCGACATCGAGATGCCAGAGCGACCAGCGCTGTGTTTCAGCTTCGCTCCATTTGACCTCTAACAACGCGGCTGCCTGGCCCGGCGCAAGAGATACGGCAAACTGGTCGAGCGGCTTGAAAAGCCCTGCCCCGATTGCCTTGAGATAAGCTTCTTTGCGCGTCCAACAACGAAAGAAGGCTGGCAGTCGCTCAGTCACAGGCAATGCGTCAAGCGCCTGCACCTCTGTCGGCGCAAAAAACTGCGCCGACAGCGTCTGCGCTTCTATCGCGGCACAAATTTGCTCCACATCAATCCCCACTTCGCGCTCACGCGCCACGACGATCAACGCGAGTTCGTGCGAATGCGCCAGGTTGAAGCGAAGCGAGGCGCACTTTGGTAAACGCGGCTTTCCCCGTGATTCGTAAGCAAACTCGATGTCTGCGGGAGCAAGGCACAGATAGCGCCCGAGAATTTCGCGCAAAATGCCGCGGGCGATGACAAATCGCTGCCGATCCGAGACGAAATGGAGTTGCGTTGCCCGTTGCTGTTCGTCTCGGCTCAACGTCGGCCAGTAACGCTCTGCTTGCGCCGTGTCGCCAGCAAGCGCGACGCGCCAGACGTGCGCCTCTTCAACAATCAGGCCCAAATGCGGCGGCGGCGGCACCCAATGCGTCTCAAACATCAATGTCCCGCCTTTCCGCAAGCATTCCCCGCAACTGCTGACCGATCATTTCCAGCAAGAGGGGTTGGGCTGTATTCAAAAAGAAATGGTCGCCCGGCAACATTCGCACAGCGAAATCCCTGGTCGTTTGCGCCTGCCAGTCGGCCAGTTGCGCGCGGCTCACCTGCGCGTCGGCCAGCCCGCCCAAAGCCGTCATTGGACAATCCAGCGGAGGCCCGGCGACATATTCATAGGTTTGCACCGCCGCAAAATCCGCTCGGAGCACCGGCAGCAACAACTGCAATAATTCCGGATGTTCGAAAATGGCGGCGGGAGTCCCGTTCAAGCTACGCACCTCAGCGAGAAATTCTTCGTCCGGCAATTGGTGCGTTGACGGCAGGTGGCCACGCGTATGTGGCGCGCGACAACCAGACACAAACACATGCGCCGGGCTTTTTGCTCCTGCCTGTCGCCATTGCCGGGCGAGTTCAAACCCCAGCAATGCGCCCATGCTGTGCCCGAATATGGCATAGGGCCTGTCTAACATGGGCCGCAACGCCGTGGCGGCGCGCGCGGCAATCTCAGGCAATCGCGTCAACGAAGTTTCCGCGATGCGGTTTTCCCTGCCGGGAAGCTGCACCGGACAAACCTCCACGGCCTGTGGCAATACTCCCTGCCAGGTACGAAAAAGCGCTGCGCTGCCTCCTGCGTAATGGCAACAAAACAGCCGCAAGCGCGCGTGCGGATTGGGCCGGACATAACTCAGCCATGGGTTGTTTTCGCTCATGCGTTGCCAGGTAAAGCGCTTACGATTGCCGCGCGGCTTCTTCCATTTTCTTGCGCAAACTCAAGGGACGCATGTCAGTCCAAACTTCCTTGATATGCGCCAGACATTCTTCTTTGGTTCCGCTTTTGCCCACGTCTGTCCAGCCAAGCGGATTTTCACGGTCGGCGGGCCAGATCGAATATTGCTCTTCGTGATTGATGACGACTTTGTAAATGGTCAGGTCTTCGCTTTCTTCGTGATGCATAAACTCTCCTCTCAGATTCTTTTGGTCGCCACGAAACGTATTGTGCATCAGCCCATAAACGTTTTCGTCGCGACAGGGTTGATCATTGTGCTTGTTCCACTTGTGCCAGGCGTTGGCCCAAAACGTCTGCCAGCACTGCCACCTGCGGTTCGCACAACAGTGTGTGATGCGTGCCCGGAATATCGTGAATTTGAATTGCGGCATAGGCGCGCCAGCGGTCGGCCTGACGGCGGCGTATTTCCGGCGGGCGCTCTGCTGCCTGCCAAAGCTCGACCTGCCCGGCATAAGCTCGCGGCGCGTAATCGCCCAGGGCTTCAACATTCGCCTTGAAGACGCGAAACAGACGAATCAATTCCGCGCCTTCAGTCGCTGTCGGTAAGACGCCCGCGCTTTTTACCTGTGTCAGTATCGTTGCCGGGTCTGCCGCTGCATCGGGCGACAATCCAAGTTGTTGTGCGAAGCTCCGCCACAACCCGGCGTCGCCATCCCAGTCGGCGGCGCGTGTTTCGCTGTCAGGTAACGCACTGTCAAACATTGCCAGCAAACCGATGCGTTCGCCCGTTGCCGATAACTGCCGCGCCATTTCAAAGGCGATCACGCCGCCCAGCGACCAGCCGCCAAGCAGGTAAGGGCCGTGAGGTTGCAGTTTGCGCAATGCGGCCAGATATGCCGTTGCCATTGCGTCTAATCGCGCAACAGGTTCCTCGCCCGGTTCAAGCCCGCGCGCCTGCAATCCGTAAAAAGGCTGCTCACTTCCCAACCGGCGCGCCAGCGCGGCATAACACCACACGCTGCCGCCGACCGGATGCACGCAAAAGAACGGTCGCCGCTGCCCGTGCGATTGCAACGCCACCAACGGCGAATTGGCGAGCGCGACATTGGCCTGCCGTCGCAATTGCGCCGCGAGCTGTGCGAGAACCGGCATTTGAAAAATGGTCCGCAACGAAAGCCGCTGCCCAAACTGTTTTTCGATCTGCGCACACAGCCGCACGGCCAGCAGCGAATGACCGCCGCGCGCAAAAAAATCGTCTTGTGCGCTGATCGGCCCGCTTCCCAGCAATTCTTCCCACAGCCGCGCCAGCTCAAATTCCACACGATCGCGCGGCGGTTGTTTGGCGGCGAGGTGAGGAAACCCGGTTTCCAGCGGCGGCAACGCCTCTCGGTCGACCTTGCCGTTCGGCGTCAGCGGCAACTTCTCCAGCGTAACAAACGCCGCTGGCAGCAATGCTGTCGGCAATTTGGCTTGCAAAAACTGGCGCAGCTCTTCTGACGATGGCAACGCGCCGTTTTGTGGCATGAGATACGCGACCAACTGCGGCTCGTGCGGCATACGTTCACGCAATTCGGCAACAGCCTGTTTCACGGCGGGATGCAGTTTTAACGCGGCCTCGATTTCGCCCAATTCCACGCGAATGCCGCGCAGCTTCACTTGCCGGTCTGCCCGGCCCACAAACAAGAGCGCTCCGTCTGCGCGATGGCGTGCCAAATCGCCCGTGCGGTAAAGCCGCGCTCCCGGCACGCGACTGAACGGGTCAGGCAGAAAGCGTTCTGCCGTCAGCGCGGGTTGCTGGTGATACCCACGCGCCAGGCCGACTCCGCCGATGAAGATTTCACCGACGACACCGCGCGGAACAGGTTGCAATGCGGCATCAAGCAGGTAAACCTGCGTATTGGCGATAGGCCGCCCAATGTCAGGCGCGGTTGTTTCTCGCGCTGGCGCCAGCGCGCCGGAAGAGGCTACCACCGTGCATTCCGTCGGGCCGTAGTTGTTGACCAAAGTGAACGGCAACCCTGGCGGCGGATGACTTTGCAAGCGGTCGCCGCCCGTCAACAAGCAGCGCAGGCGCGTTGTTGCGGGCCACGCTAACGACAGAACCATTTCGGCTAGCGGGGTGGGCAAAAAAGCCAGCGTGATTTCCTGTGCAACCAACCAGTCGCGCATCATCAAGGGTGATAGCCGCGTCTCGTCATCTGGCAAAAACAAAGTCGCGCCCGCAGCCAGATGCGGCCACAATTCCCAAACACAGGCATCAAAACCAACGCCTGCCAATTGCGTAACGCGATCAGCTTCGGTGACGCCGAACGCCCGTTGATGCCAACAAATCAGATTCAATAACCCGGCGTGTGTGACCACCACGCCTTTGGGCTGACCGGTTGAACCAGAGGTATAGATCAGGTAAGCAGCATTGGCCTGTGTCACTGAATTTGGCAAAGACTGGTCGGCTTCTCGATCATCGTCGTTGTTCTCTTCATCCAGGCAAACAATCGGCGCGCGTAAAGCTCCCCAACGCTCTCGCAGATTGCGTTGCGTCAACAACACACCGGCTCCGGCGTTTTCCGCCAGCCAGCGTAAACGCTCTGACGGATAAGCCGGATCAAGGGGAACATACGCGCCACCCGCTTTGAGGGTGGCCAGCATTGCCGTCACCAGCGCCGCCGAACGTTCCAGACAAATGCCCACGCGCATTTCCGGCCCGATCCCCAACCGTTGCAGCCGACGCGCCAACTGATTCGCCCGCGCGTTTAGTTGCTCATACGTCAGCGCGTCGTCACTGGCCACGACTGCCAGCTTCGCGGGCTGACGCGCAGCCCGGATTTCAATCAGCGCTGGCACGCAGAGCGTCTCGCTCAGCGGCGTTGCTTCAGGGTTAAATTCCTGTATCACTTGCCGCTGTTCCGCTTCGGTCAATAACGGCAAGCGAGATACCGGCGCGGCAGGCTGGGCAGTCATGCCCAGCAACAATCGTTGCAACCGCTCTGCCCAGCGCTGAATTGCGCCTTCGGCAAATAGCGCGGCACGATACTCAAACACGCCTTCCAAACCGGCGGCGGTTTCGACCCATCCCAGACTCAAATCAAATTTGGCGGTGTGGGACCCGAGCGGCAGCGCACTGACCGTCAACCCCGGCAGCTCTGCGGCGGGCAACACCGCGCTCTTCCACGTAAAAGCCACTTGAAAAAGCGGCTGTTGCTGTAACTGACGCGTAGGTTGCAGTTCGCCCACCAAGGCTTCAAACGGCAGGTCTTGATGGGCATGCGCGGCCAACACGGTTTCGCGCGTGCGCGCCAATAACTCTCGCGTTGTCGGTTTGCCCGCCAGATCGCCGCGCAAAACCAGCGT
Source organism: Acidobacteriota bacterium (assembly GCA_016789605.1). Classification (GTDB taxonomy): domain Bacteria; phylum Acidobacteriota; class Blastocatellia; order RBC074; family RBC074; genus RBC074. The sequence goes on along the minus strand of JAEUQO010000202.1, from coordinate 64,367 downwards.
GTTGAGGAAAAACCCGATCAGGCCTTCCAACTCCACGCGGTTGCGGTTGGTCTGTGGCGTGCCGACAACCAGGTCTGTTTCGCCCGTGTGGCGATAAAGCAGCGTCTGAAAAGCCGCCAGCAAAGTCATAAACAGCGTCACGTTTTCGCGCTGGCTCAATTCACGCAAGGCAGCCGTCAACCGCTCCGGCAGCGTAAATCGGTAAGTTGCCCCTGCGGACGATGGCTGTGCCCGGAACGTTCCTTCCGTCGGCAAAGGCAGGCTGGCGGGCGCTCCTTGAAGTTGCCGTTTCCAGTACAAAAGCTGGCGTTGCCAGGCCTCACCTTGTTCTTCCTGACGTTGCCAGCGCGCATAATCGCCATATTGCAACGGCAATTCGGGCAACGGCGACGGCGCGCCGTGCAGGTAGGCTTGATAAAGCATCGCCAATTCGCGAAAGAAAATTTCCAGCGACCAACCATCGGCAATAATGTGATGCCAGTTCAGCCACAACACATGCTCGGTTTCGGCCAGCCGCCACAATTCCACGCTGAACAATGGGCCACGCGTTAAATCAAAGGGACGCCCAGCAGCTTCGTTCAGCAAACACGCCAGCCGCGTCTCACGCTCGGTTTCAGGAACGTTGCGCAAATCGTGCAGCGGCAAGGAAACCAATTTGGCGGGCAAAGCCAACTGAAATGGTCGCCCTTCCACCGCGCCAAACACTGTGCGCAACGCATCGTGGCGGCGGACGATTTCGTTGATACCGGCTTCCAGAGCGGGCACGTTCAGCCTGCCGGTCAGCCGCAACGCTGCCGGGATGTTGTAATCGGCCTGGCCCGGCGCAAGCTGATCCAGAAACCAAAGCCGCTGTTGCGCAAACGAAAGCGGGTTGCGCGCCGCCAACAACGCGCGCTTGGCGGGCGTTAGTTGATTCAAAATGGTTTGCCAATCGTGCATGCCCAGATGTTGCGTGTGCGCGTCGGTCTTACCTGCTGGCGTGCAACAGCGCCTGCGCTTCCTCTTCCGTCATTTGTTCGAGCGCAGCAAGCTGCGCTTCCAACCCTTGCTCAGTGCGCGCTGGCGGCGCAGTGCTCGCAAACGAAAACGGCGCGGCAGCCAACTTCTCGGCTACAGTCGCCGCCAGTCCGGCCACGGTCGGCGTTTCAAACAAACTGCGCAGTTGCAATTCCACGCCAAAAGCCGTGCGCATGCGCGAAATGACTTGCGTCGCGAGCAAAGAATGGCCGCCCAGTTCAAAAAAGTTCTCTTCGACGCTGACGCGCTTCAGCCCCAGAACGTCCGCCCAGATTTCCGCCGTTGTGGCCTCTTCGCGGGTGCGCGGTGCGACAAACTGTTGCGCAACGCTCTCTCTGATTTCCGCCAGCGTTGGCAGCGCCTCGTAATTGAGTTTGCCGTTCAGCGTCAGCGGCAAACGCTTCAGGTGAGCAAATAAATTCGGAATGGCTGCGTCGAGCAGATGGTCGCTCAGAAAGGCGCGCAACGCAGCAGTCTCCAACTCCTGTCGCGCTACGTAATAGGCGATGATCGCATCCTGCCCACTGGCGTCTTTGGCGATCACGGCTACGCTGTCGCGCACTTGCGGATGAAGGTTGAGCGCGTTGCGGATTTCGCTCAACTCAATGCGATAACCGTGAAATTTGATTTGCGTATCCAGTCGCCCGGCAAATTCAATCTTGCCGTCCGGCAAAACGCGGGCACGGTCTCCGGTTCGATACAACCGACCGCCTGCAACCCCAAAGGGATCAGGCAGAAACTTCTCAGCCGTCAGCTCAGGCCGATACAGATAGCCGCGCGTCACCTGCGCCCCACCCAAATACAATTCGCCCCAGACACTCAGCGGCGTCAATTGTCCGCAAGCATCCAGCACATACGCCTGCACGTTTGGCAATGGACGCCCCAAGGGCAAACTGCGCGCGTGTTTCGGCAACGATTCTCCAACAGCGTGCGTCAGCGCTCCGACGGTGGTTTCCGTCGGGCCGTAATGATTGAGAATTGCGCACTCCGGTCGCAATCGCCGCACCTGTTCCAGCAAATCTGGCGGGGTCGCTTCGCCGCCAAGCACCAGACAGCGGTGGGGTAAAACCTGTGCCGGCTGCGCTGCGGCCAGCAATGCCGCCAAATGCGAAGGCACTATTTTCAAACAATCAATTGCGTGCTCGTGAAAATACGCCGCAAAGGCTTCGGGATCGGTGGCACGTTCCTGCGCGATGATGTGCAGCGTGCCACCGCTGGCCAGCGCGGGAAAGATCGCCGTATTGCCCAAATCCGCCGCAAAGGTTGAAACGGCGGCATAACTCATTCCCTGTTCACTTTCGCCGTCGGGCTCTGCCAATCGCGTGCGAATGCCCTGCAAGTAATTAAGCAACTGGCGATGTTCGACAGCCACGCCTTTGGGACGCCCCGTCGAACCGGACGTGAATAAAACATAGGCCAGGTTTTCAGGCCGTGCGGCACTCGCCAGGTTCTCATCGCTTTCTGCGGAAATCAGCGGCCAATCCCTGTCCAAACAAACGATGCGTTCCGTTGCGGTCGGCAATCGGTCGAGCAGGTGTTGCTGCGTCAGCAAAACGCGAGCGTGCAAATCTTCCAGCATTTGCGCGGCACGGTTTTTCGGTTGCGCCGGGTCAAGCGGAGCATAGGCTCCGCCCGCTTTTAGTATGCCGAGCATCGCCACCATCAATTCCGGCGAACGCTCAGCACAAAGGCCAACCGTCACTTCAGGCCCCACACCAAGCGTTCGTAAAAAACGGGCCAATTGATTGGCGCGCCGATTCAATTCGCCATAGCGCAACGATTGGCCTTCACAAACCACCGCGACGCGCTCTGGCACGCGCGCAACCTGCGCCTCAAACAACTGTGGGAAAAGTGATGCGCCAATCTGCTGATCCGTGGTCTGTGCAAACGTGAGCAACTGCCCTCGCTCTGCCGTTGGCAAAATGTTCAACCGCTCAACCAACTCTTCCGGCTGTGTACAGGCGCTGGCCAGCGCCGTGAGGAATTGTTGCGCCAGACGCGCCACCGCCGAGCCGCTCAACCGGTGCGGATCGTATTGCAACGCCAAACGAAGACCTTCGCCCGCAACCATACAAACAAGCTTCACGTGGAACCGCTCGCAACAGACGTATTGTTCTGTCAGGCGAAACGAGACCGAGCCAGCGCGATGCTCGCCGCTGGCTTCGACATACTCAAACCGCACGGGGAAAAACTCGCCGTCCTGACGGCCTGCTTCACCCTCGGTGGCCCACGGAAAATCATCCTGCCATTCGACCGCCGACCGCACGGCGTCGCCCAGTTGCGCCAGCGCCTGCTGAAAGGGTTGCTCAAACCGCCAACGGCTGCGCACCGGCAAAGTACGTGCAAACAACCCAACGCCGGGTTGCAACACTTCAAACTCGCGACCTTGGTCAATCACGCCAAGCACAAATTCTTGCTGGCCGGACAAACGCGCCAACAACGTTTGCCAGACCGCTTGCAAAAACAACGACGCGGAAGTTCCCAGACGCTGGGCGGTTCCCGTGATCCGCGCGGAAAGCCGTTCGTCGCAAAAAAACTCATGCGCAACCGGCACAAACGCTGTCGTCGGTTCGGTTGTTATCGTCTGGGGCAGACACAGCGCAGGCAATTCGGCCAGCTGCTGCGACTGCCAATAGGCTTTCCCTTCGCCAGTCGCCGCGTTCTCCGCCAATTGATTCTGCCACTCGGCATATTGCACATAAGACAATTCCGGCGCGGGCAATCCAGCGCCTTGTTGCCTGGCCGTGTATAGCTGGCTCAACTCTGCCGTCAGATTGCTCAAACTCGCGGCGTCGGCGCAAAGCGCGGGCAAGGTCAAAATCAAAGCCGACCGGTGTTCCGCCAATGACAACAACATGGCGCGCAAAACCGGCCCCTCAGCCAGCGCAAACGGGCGCTGGCGCGCACGCAACAAATGCGACGCAAGGTCTTCCGTCACGGCGCTGGCGGCATCGCCGCGCGCCCATTCCAATTCAGCCGTTTCTTCAATCGCCATCACCGGCGCTTTCATTCCCGGCAACTCATGGAAAACGGCGCGCAACAGATCATGACGTTGAACCAGTTGTTGCAACGCCGCCCGCAGCGTCGTTTCGCAAAGTGCGCCGTTGATTTCAATCACGCCCTGAGCCACAAAAGCCGCGCTCTGTTGTTGCAACTGCCACAGCCGCCGTTGTTGCGGCGAGAGGCGAAATCCTTGAATCGTTTGATAATCGTTGTCGTGCATTGTCATTCGCTCTTTCTCACGGGCCTTAACGCCAACCGCGCGCCGAGGCAACCAAACCGCCCCAGTGATCCTGTTGCCAAATTTGTTTTTGTTGCTGCGGCACGGCGGCGATTTCCAGCGCCAGCAATTTGTGCGCAGTCGTCATGAATTCGCGGAATTGCGCCAGCGACAGCCCTCTGCCCAAGAGATAAGGAATGATCCAGAAATCAAACGACCATTGTGGCAACCACAACGATTCGTTGACGGTCAGAAACAGACGGTCAATCTGATCCATCGCCGTCAGGCTATCCATCGTGGCGTGCTCCCAGACGAAGCCTTCACCGCGTATCTGAAACTCGTCACGCCGACGTTGAATGGGCGTCCCCGGCTCGCAATACCACATTTGCGTGCGGTAATAGTCGGGCCGCGCAGACTGTAAGAACTGAATCGTTTCTTGTACGGTTTGTTCGGTTTCTCCTGGAAAGCCGGTGATGAACGAAGCGAAGGTCAGCACGTCGTGTTGTCGCAGGAGTTCGATGCCGCGCGCGTACTTTTCTATGGTGGCGGCTTTTTCCATGTTGGTGAGAATCTGCGGCGCGCCCGATTCGATGCCGAGAAAGACGCCCTGACAACCGCTACGCGCCATCAGTTCAATCGCTTCTTCGTCAGAATTGCTACAGCGGAAATAAGAAAACCATTTGAAGCGATAGCGTTTTGCGATCATCAGGCGGCAGATATCCTTGAAACGGCGAATGGGAACGTTGAACGTGTCGTCAATGAATACGACGTTTTGCACCTCTTCCAGCGCCTGAATCGAATCCAGTTCGCGTTCGAGCACGTCCAGGTTCAGCAAGGTCAACGCGCCCGCGCGCGTGGGATAGTTGCAAAACGCGCACTTGAAGGCGCAACTACGCGCCGTCCGCGTTTGGATCGTGCGCCCCAACGGGCGCGTGGTCATCTGCTGCCAGTCAATGAAATTCTCATCCAGCGAATTGTCCTCTGACACAACCGGAGTGCGTTTCAGACGCTTTCCCTCAAAGTACGCGAGATTGGGCACAGCGCTGAAATCGCTGCTTGTTCGCCAGCCCGCCTTCAGCCCGGCGACAACTTGTGCCAGCGTCTGTTCGCCCTGGCCTTCGATCAAATAAAGATCGGCTCCCAGATCATCCAGCGCCGCCGCCAACGCTGCGCCCGGATTATTGCGAGCGTGATTGGCGATCAGTGGCCCGCCGACTACGATTTTGACTTCGGGGTTGTGACGGCGAATGAATTCCACCATCTCGATCACGGGCAGGTTGACGACATAAAAAGTCGTGGTGATGGCCACACAAAGCGGACCGGCTGCCAGATATTCGATCAGCTGCTCTTTCTCGTCTTGAAACAGGTTGATGTAATCCGCCGCCAGCCCCCGGCGGCGCAAATAATTGGTCAGATAAACAGCGGCCAGATTGGGAATATCGCCCGATTTCAGCCGCCCAAAGGTTTCTGACTTGCCCGCCTGTTGCAACACCCGATTGAGCAAGCCGACATAATCCAGTTTTTCCCCCGCAAGATTGACAAAGCTGTATTGCAAATCACGATAAGCTTCTGTTTCGACGCCGTAGTTGTGCAGGAAACTTTCGTATTGCTGGAATGGCACTTCGTTATAGCCAATCACGATGCAATCGAGCGGCTTCGTTTTAGCTGTTTGCATGACTTCTCTCATAGGTTTTCTTCCGTCGGCCTCGCAAAGTTTCACCGGGCCAGTGACGCGTCAGAGATCATTTCGCCCATCGCCACCAAAATCTTGCGCGGGCCGACAAACGGGCTGCGCCCGTGTGCAGTCAGCAGATTGTCAAGCATCACGACATCGCCTTTCTGCCAGGGAAATTTGACCGCCGTCTCTTCATAAATGCCGCGAATTTCCCGCACCAGCTCGTCTTCTATCGGCGTGCCGTCGCCGTAATACACATTGCGGGGCAGGTCAGCGAGCGCGAAAAGCGATAGCAAGGTTTCGCGCGTTTTCGCTTCCAGACAGGAAACATGATGCGCCTGCAGTTGATTGAAAAAGACCAGCTCACCCGTTTGCGGATGTGCGAGCACCGCGGGGCATCGTTTGCGCGTGGTCAACACGCCATCAGGTTTCCACTCATATTCCATCCCGGCGCGACGACATTGTTCGGCAACCGCGGTCTGATCTGTCGTGCGAAAAAACTCCTGCCAGCTGACGTCAATGCCCGCGATGTAATTCCGCACGTAAAGCAATCCTTGTTCGCGAAATCGTTCGCGCACCGATGCCGCGAGGCGCTGGTAAATGCGGCGGCCATCGGCAAGCGGCGTTTCGCCGCCTTGTTGCGCCGGTTGCAGGCAAAGGAACCACATCTTCATCGGCCAGGTATGCATCTGCGAGCTTTCGTTGTGCAGCAGAATGGGAAGGTCCGGCGGGTAAGGCGTGGAATGATAAATGCGGCCACTGACGGCTTCGCGCGGCAAATCGCCATAATCGCCAAACAGCGCCGGGCAGAACGCCAGGGCCACCTGCTCCAGCTCTTCCGCTGAACGCAGCCCAAACCCACGGAAAAGAATCGCTCCGTGCCGGGTTAGCAATTGCGTCAGCCAGGCGCGACATCCACGCGCCCACTCGGCCAGCGCCAACGCTTCGGTTTTGGGGCGTAACACCAATGGCAAGTGTTCGCCCGCGCGCAGCGTATCCGTTTCCACCAGCGTTTCTGGCGAGAGTTTGACCGGGTTTGGTTTGGCCGCCATCAGCTGTGACAGCGCGCTCTGTTTCCGTGCGTTGTTGGACATAGGTATTGCTCCGGGAAGATGGGTCAAAGTGCGTATGGCAGATTCAGGATGCGCCGCGATTTCCGTGAGCAAATCGCTGAACCGTTGCATCAAGGTGACGATGGCGGACGCATCAAACAAGGCGGTTTTATATTTGCAGGTGAAATGCAGTTGGCCGTCAGCTTCTGCGGCAATCAACAACAGATCGAAAGTCGTCGCGCCTTCATCCACTTCCAGCGAACGCCAATCGAGACCCGCCAACCGCAACGGCGCCAGCGGCGCGTTTTGCAGCACAAACAGCGTTTGCACCAGCGGTGTGCCGTCCAGACCGCGCTCTGGCTGCAGTTCCTGCACGATTTTTTCAAACGGCGCTTGTTGATGTTCGTAAGCCGCCAGTGTGGTCTGGCGAACACCACGCAGCAATTCGCTGAAACTGGCCTCGCCCTTTAATCTGGTGCGCAGCACCAACAGGTTCACGAAAAACCCGATCAAGGGTTCCAGTTCAGGGCGCGGACGGTTAGCCACATCTGTGCCTATCCACAAATCGGGTTCGCCGGTTGTACGCCATAACAACACGTTGAACGCCGTCAACAACGTCATAAACAACGTGGCGTCGTGGTTACGGCTGAGCTGCTTCAAGGACTGCGTCAATGCCGCTGAAATCGAAAAACCATGCCGCGCACCGCCACCACTGACCTCCGGGGGTTTAGGCGTCGTCTGCTTGAAAACCAAACGCGGCGGGCTGCCAGCCAATTGACGACGCCAATAAGCAAGCTGCGCATCCAATTGCGCCGCTGACAGGCAGTCTCGTTGCCAGACCGCGTAATCAGCGTATTGAACCGGCAACGGAGGCAGCTCCGGGCGGCAGCCTGTGGCAAAGGCTTCATAACAAGTCGTCAATTCGCGTAACAAAACTCCCAGCGACCAGCCGTCAGAAATGATGTGATGCATTACCAGCATCAACACATGGTCATCCGGCTTCAGGCGCAACAACCGCACGCGCCACAACGGCCCGCGCTCCAGATCAAAGGGGCGTTGGGCTTCAGCCGCGAGCAATCGCCTCACCGCATCCGACGGTTCGCCCGCCGGTTCAGACTCAGACGATGGGCGAAAACCCTCCACTGTCAGCCGCCAGTTGACCTGCGGCACAATGAATTGACGCGGCACGTCCGCCGCCTGCCTGAACGTTGTGCGCAAAGCATCGTGGCGGCGGGCGATTTCGTTGAAACTGTGTTCCAACGCTTCGACATTCAAGGCGCCGCGCAATCGCACTGTGTTGTGGATGTTGTAAGCCGGGCTGTCTGGTTGTAGCTGATGCAGAAACCACAATCGCTGTTGCGCAAACGAAAGCGGCGCCTCGCTGCGTCCTGGCTGGTGTGCAATGCCGTCAGCCCCCAGTTGCGCGACGCGCTGTTTCCGCAACCGCAATTCCAGCAACTCACGCTGTGCGGGCGAAAGCCCTGCCAGTTTTTCACTCCACGCCGTCAATCCGCACCCCCTTTTCCGGCGGCGCGTTCAGCACTCAACAACCGTTCGATTTCGTGCTCGGAAAGCTGGCTGATTTCGGCCAGCATTTGTTCCAGGTCTGCGGGTGCGGTTTCGCGGGCAAGCCGTTGTTCGATCTGTGTGGCCAAGGCGGCAATGGTCGGAGCTTCGAACAATTGCCGCAACGGCAATTCGCAGGCAAAAGCGGCGCGGATGCGCGCCACGACTTGCGTCGCATTTAGCGAATGCCCGCCCAGTGCGAAAAAGTTGTCGTGCACTCCGATCCGGTCGCACTCGAGCACGGCAGCCCAAATTTCCGCCAGTTTTGTCTCGGTCGCAGTGCGCGGCGCAACAAAAGCTTGTGGCATAGCGGTCGGCGCACCGAGAGCCATCAATGCGCGGCGATCCAGTTTGCCGTGTGTGTTGCGCGGCAACTGTTCCAAGCGCACAAAAACGGCGGGAAGCATGTAATCGGGCAGACGCTGAGCGGCGTATTGCCGCAATTCTTCCGGCCTCCAGGTTGCGGCGCGCGATGTCACGACATACGCCACCAGCCGCGTTTGCCCGTCGGCCTGCCCACTGGCGGCATCCTGGCGCGCCAACACAACACACTGTTCGACGGCGGCATGTTCACGAAACACGCTTTCAATTTCACCGAGCTCGATGCGAAATCCGCGCACTTTGACCTGATGGTCGTTGCGCCCCAGAAATTCGAGCCGCCCCGAAGCCAGCCGACGCACCAGATCGCCGGTTTTGTACAGCCGCCCGCCAGCGCGCACGCCATAGGGGTCGGGCAAAAAACGTTCCGCCGTCAATTCAGGTCGATTGCGATACCCCCGCGCCACCCCGTCGCCGCCGATATACAGTTCACCCGCGACGCCCTCTGGCACGAGATTGAGCGCCTCATCCAAAACGTAAAGTTGCGTGTTAGCCAGCGGCGGGCCTAGGGAAATATCCGTGGCGTTGGCAATGTGCCCGGCACTGGCATTGGCCGTGGTTTCGGTCGGCCCGTAAAGATTGATGATTGTCAGTGCGGGGAAATGCTGCTGCGTTCGCGCGATCAGGTCGCGGCTGAATTGTTCGCCGCCAATGAAAAGATGCGTCAGCGAAGCCCGCAAGGCACGCAATTCGCCCACATCGGCGCTGCTGAGCAATGCATCCCACAATGCAGGCACGCAATTCAGCCCCACGTTGTTTTTTTGGCAAAGCGCACGCGCCAATGCCGCCGGTTGTGTGACGGTGTCGTCTGGTAACACCCACACCCGCGCGCCGCGCAACAGCGGCGCCAGCAATTGTTTGAGCGAAGCGTCGAAGCTCAGGCTGGTTGTCAGCGGCAACAAGGGCGGTTCGGGCGATAGAAACTGATTGAACCAGCACAAATAATTGACCAATTGCCGGTGTTCAACGGCGACGCCTTTGGGCTGTCCGGTAGAGCCGGAGGTATAAATGACATAGGCCAGATTGGCGCTTTGCGTGATCGTGCCGGGATGATGCGATTCACAGGCCGCCAAAACCTCCGTGTCGTCAAGAAACAAACATGCCACGGAAAGCGGCTTCAGCCGTTCGGCGAATTGCGTATGCGTCAATAACAATTCCACGCCAGCATCGCGCAAAACATAGGCCAGGCGCTCTGGCGGCCAGTTGGCATCAAGTGGCACATACGCGCCTCCGGCCTTGAAAACGCCCAACACCGCCGCGACCGCGTCTGCCGAACGCGGCAGACAGATGCCTACGCTGGTTTCCGCGGCGACTCCGCGTGCGCGCAAAGCCTGCGCGATTCGGTTCGCACGCGCGTTCAGTTCCTGATATGACAGACACACCTCGCCCGCTTCGACGGCCACGGCGGTTGGCGTGCGCGCGGCTTGTTGTTCAAACAGTTCGTGAACGCGGCAAGCTTGCGGATAGTGTTGCGCTGTGGCGCTGACGTCGCGCAACAATCGGTTGCGTTCCGCGGTAGAGAGCAAATCCGCCGTGTGATGCGGCGTTGCCGGATGCGTGGCAAGCGCGGTCAATGCGCGCAAGTAATAACCGGCCAGCGCCTCTGCCTGTTCGTCTGGCAAACGCGCCGCGTCGTAATGCAAAACAATCTGAAGCACGTCGGTCGCGGGGTCCAGGTTGAAGTTGGCGATGAAAGGAAAGTTGGTTTCGGTAAAGCTGCGGCTATCGAGCAAGGTGACTTGCTGACTTTCGAGCACCCCCGCAAAAGCGTGAAAGTGGATGAAATTGAAAACAGTTTCGTAAAGCACCGGCCTGCCGGTAACACGTTGCATCTCAGCCAGCGGAAAGCGGCGATACGGCAACAGCTCTCGCTCGGCGGCGGCGGCGGCGCGCGCCAATTCCGCCCACGCCCCCTGAGACAAGGCAACACGCAACGGCACGGTGTTGAGAAACAAACCGAGCAATCGTTCGCCATCTGCCGTTTCCGGTCGCCCGTTGGTGACCAACCCGGTGACGACCTCGGTTTGGCCTGCGAGCAAACCAAGCACTTTCAGATGCGCCGCCAGCAGAACGCTTTTCAGCGGCACGCCGATTTGCTCCGCCGAGGCTTTCAGCCCACGCACAAGCGCCGGCGTCAAACTGATTGTCTGTAATCGCCCGCGCCGCTCGCTTCCCTGTTGCGGCGTTATCCGCGCAATGTGGGGCAGCGTTGTCAGAGGCGCGTCGTGCAGTGTTTCCCGCCAGAATGCACGCGGCTCTTCAGCGATAAGAGCAGCGCGTTCCAAAGCGACAAAATCAGCGTAAGTCACCGCCAGCGGTTCGTTCGCGTATGCCTGTGTCACGCCCAGGTGCGCATAGTACAAGCCAAAAAACTCGCGCAGCATTTGCGTTTCACTCCAACCATCGAGAATGGAGTGATGGAAACTGAAGCTGAATTGAATGCGGTCTGCGCCGCGCCGATGCAACGCAAACCGGATCAAAGGCGCTTGTCTCCAATCAAAAGGATTTTGCTTTTCCTGCGCGACCCAATCGTTCAGGCGTCGCTCCTGCTCTTCGTCGGGCAACGCGCTCAAATCTTCGACCTGCAGGATTGGCGTAATCTGCTGCCGCACCAGTTGCATCGGTTCGCTAAAACCGGTCAGGTCAAAAGCAGTACGCAACACTGCGTGACGATCGGTCAGCGCCTGTAAAGCGGCCCGGCAGGCGGCGACGTCAAACGGGGCGCGCAAGTGATAGCTGAGCACATCCAGATACAAGGCATCGCCCGGCTGGTATTCGCTATGAAAAAGCATCCCCGATTGCAAACGGGTCAACGGATAAGCGTCTGCCAGCGTCGTTTCCGCCCAAACGCTCAGGCGCAAGCGATCTTCCTCTTTCAACAAAGAGAACGGCTCAACGCGCGACGGCGGTTGCTCATCTGCTCGTCTGTCCGCCAATGCCACGGCCAGAGTGCGAATGGTCTGGTGCTGAAACAGGTCTTGAATTTCAAGCGCGATGCCGCGCGCTTGCGCACGCGCAACAACCTGAATGCTGCGAATCGAATCGCCCCCTGCTTCAAAGAAATTTTCAGTCACCCCAACCGAACTTCGTCCCAGCACAGCCGCCCAAATTTCGGCCAGCGCCTGCTCCAACTGCGTTTCGGGAACAACCTGAGACGGCGCGGCGGCGCCTGATTCGATCTCAGGCGCTGGCAACGCGCGCCGATCCACTTTTCCATTCAGCGTCACAGGCAATTGTTTCAGGCTGACGAAAAGCGCAGGCACCATGTATTCCGGCAGATGTCGTTGCAGATGGCTGCGCAAGGTTGCGGCGGCGACTTCACCGGGCGCGGCGGCGACCACATAAGCAACCAATTGTTTTTCACCGGGTTGCTCTTCGCGTACGACCACCACGGCATCGCGCACGGCGGCGTGCTGGCGCAAGATCGTTTCAATCTCTCCCAACTCGATGCGATACCCGCGCAATTTCACCTGTTGATCACGTCGGCCTAAAAATTCAAAATGCCCTTCGTCGTTATAGCGCGCCCAATCGCCAGTCTTGTACAAACGCGCGCCCGCTGTCTGACTAAAAGGGTGAGGGATGAATTTTTCAGCCGTCAGAGTGGGGCGATTCAGGTATGCGCGCGCCAACCCATCGCCGCCAATGTGCAATTCGCCAACAACACCGGCAGGCACAGGGCGCAAATTTTCATCCAGCAAATAAAGCTCTGTGTTGGACAACGGTCGTCCGATGGGCACCACAGCGGCATCAGCAGCCAACGAGGAGACTTCGTGCCAGGCGGCGAAGGTCGTGCTTTCCGTCGGGCCGTATGCGTTCAGCAAATGAGCGGGCGCGTTGGACAACAACACTTCTCGCACCCAACGCGGCGCGGCGGCATCGCCGCCAAACAGCAAATAGCGCAATGAGGCGAAGGCGTCCGGCGTGACTTGCGCTATTTGATTGAAAAGCGCGGTGGTCAAAAAGAGCACACTGACGCCTTGTTCACGCAATTGCGCGGCGAACACAGGCGGCGCCAGCAAGATGTCTTTGGGAAATCCGACAAGCCGCGCGCCGTTGAGCAGCGCGCCCCAGATTTCAAACGTCGCGGCATCAAACGACGGCGTCGCGACCTGCGCGACCACATCCGCCGACGCAAACTGTATGTAGTTGGTTTGGCGTACCAATCGCACGACGGCACGATGCGGAATACCAATCCCTTTGGGCTGACCGGTCGAGCCCGAGGTGTAATTGACGTAAGCGAGGTTTTCAGCCGTGACCAGGGAAACAGGATTGACCGCGCTTTCTTGCGCAATGGCGGCGGCGTCACTATCCAGGCAGATGACCTGTCCCCAATGCGCAGGCATCCGCTCCAACTCAGCTTCGCGCGTGATGACAACAGGAGCCTGTGCGTCGTCGAGCATGAACGCCAGACGCTCCAACGGCTGTTCCGGGTCTAGCGGCAAATACACGCCGCCCGCCTTGAGCGTTGCCAACAAGGCGACAATCAGCTCCGCCGACCGTTCCAGGCAAATGCCGACACAGGTTTCCGCGGTCACCCCAACACTGCGCAAGTAATGCGCCAGACGGTTTGCCCGCCGATTCAACTCGGCATAACTGAGTTCGGCATCGGGATAACGAAGCGCTACCGCGTCTGGCGTTAATGCCGCCTGAGCTTCAAAAAGCTCGCTGATGGTTTGCGCGCGCGGATATTCCGTTGCGGTGTCATTCCACTGGCAGGGCAATTCCCCGGCGGGCGTAAATTCGCGCCCCTGTCGCAGCGCATCGTATCCGCGACGAAGCTCAGTCAGCAGCAGTTGGGCGCTGGCCTCGTCAAGCAAGAGCCTGTGGTAACTCAAATCCAGCCGGAAACCTTGCGCGGCCTGTTGCCGGACTTCCACTCGCCAGAGCGGAGCGCGGGCCAGGTCAAAATCCGTGACGATGACATCAGGTTGCGAAGCGTCATGAACGTGAATTTGCGTTGGGACTTCGCGCCGGATGACCAACAGCGGTTCGGCGACGCGACGCCAGACGAAAGAGCCGCGCAAAATGGGATGCCCCGCCACCAACCGCTGCCAGGCCTGCTGCAAGATTTCGCGGTCTGGGCCTGCGCCAAGCTCTGCGGTGCAGCGCGCGTTGCCGCCTGTAATTTGCGGCGCGCGCAACCAGGTCGCTTGCCGCTCGGAAACCGGATAAATGTCTTCAATCTCGTGCAAATTCATCTTGCTCATTTGTCCTCTTTCCTTGACGTGCGCGGCGGCAAATGAATTTCTTTCTGTCCGTAAAGCCGCTCTGCCGTTACACCGCGCTGACGGCAAGCATCAATGAGTTGGTTGGATTCGACGATCGGGCGCGACGTGGGGGTGTAACGCAACGAAGTCAGATAGGTAAGCCAGGGTTCCTGCCCCATCGCATACACATAAACCTGAGTGGGCGACAATTGCTCGACCAGCGCCTGCGCTTGCAAAAAATCCGAGCCGTTTGAGCGACGCGTCTGATCCATTTTGCGCGAGAGCGGTTTGGTCAACAGTGCGCCGTAAAGCCAGCTGAGCGGCGCGCCGTCACATTCCATTCCGACAAACAGCACATCAGCCGGGCCCAAAACGTTTGCAATGCGTTCATATAATTTTGGCTCGAGATTCTCTGAATCGGCGACACAGAGCAGGCGCTGGCCTTTCACGGCAATCCAGTAAGCCAGTTTGGAGCGAATCCCCAGATCAGCGTGTTCGCCCAAAAATGGCACGCCGATGATTTGCCCGCCGGACATTTCCAACGACTCCATTTCGTCGAGTTCGATCACGTTGCGAAAACCGATTTGCCGCAGGGCCAGTTTCAACGAAGGGTCAACCAAACTGCCGCCGTTGTTTTTAGGCACAACCAAAGTGCCGATCTGCGGGCGCAATTGCAGCAACGTTTCCAGCAAACAATGATCCTGGTGGTTGTGCGTGATCAGCACGTAATCCAGGCGTGCCGGCAGATCGGCAAAGGTAAAGCGCTCAATGTCCGGCGCGCCGCCATAACTAATTGCCGGATCGCATAGAAGCGAGACTTCAGCGGTTTCGATCAGCAAACACGCGTGGCCGAAATAGCGAATGCGGACGCCCGCGCCTTGATAGCTGGCGGGCGCCGGCGGCGGCGCGTCAGTAAACAGATCGGCAAACAATTCATCGTCTGTGTCTGGAATGGCCAACTGCTCTTTGATGAAACCATGGCGTTGAGGCGTGCGCCTCATCTTGAAAAGTTCGTCCAGACCGGCATGGGCAAACGGCAATGAAAGCTGAAGCTGACGCGTTTCTGGCAAACGCGGCGTGCTAAAAACGAACGAGCGCGCATCCTGCGCCGCGCGCCACAGCAGTAAACTTTGCGCCGCCGGGTTGTAATACTGGCTTTGGTAAAGCAAGCCTTCGATAAGCCGCGCCGACGGGCGGTGATTGGCGTCATACACCAGTTCGACGCAACCGCGCAGCGGCTCAGGCACGCGCGCATACAATGGCGACAGCGACAGCCCCAGCGCCTCTTCGTCAAGCAACTGATCCAGCGCCCGTATGGATTCGGCCAACGCCAGCAACGGCTGCTGCTCTTTGATGGTACGTTCCCACAACGACTTCACTTCGGGCGCGTGCCTGGGGTCGCAATTCAGAAACGGGCCGCCCAGCAACGCCGGGTTGCGTAATGCCGCTTGATGCGTTTGCGGTGCAGCCACGAACGATTGCATCAGCTTGAGATGTTGATTGGCGACATACATCGCCGCTGACGCAGGAGCGATCAAATACGGCCAGGCATACCATTGGTTGAACAGCGGTTCCAGCAAGACATCCGGTTTCAGATAAAGTGATTCGTTGCGCCACATAGTGACTTCTCAGTCCCCTGCTCCTTGCGGAGCGTTCACCGCCCGCTCGTTTATCTCTGCGGCGACCTGCGCCAGCGTTTGCGCATCCAGCCTTACTCTGGCAAAGCGTTCTGGCGCGCGACCACGGTTTTCCGTTGCAGCGGCGGATGTGTCGCGCAACAACTGCGAAAGGCGTTCTTCGGGGTTGGCAGCGATGCGCCGCAACAAGGTCTGAAATTGCTGCGCCATCTGCGCGATGGTGGCCGAGTCAAACAGGTCCGTGCTGTAAGAAAGCATCCCGCACAACCCCGCCGGTTCCTCGCGCAAGGACAACACCAGATCAAACGGCACGGTTCCGCTGTCCACTTCGAGCGGAATCAATTCGAGTTCGGGGATAGCGGCTTCCGCCGTCGGCGTGTTCTGCAAGACAAAAGCAATCTGAAAAAGCGGGTTGCGGCTTAAATCGCGCGGCGCGTGCAATGCTTCGACCAGTTTTTCAAACGGCGCGTCCTGATGAGCGTACGCGTCGAGCGCAACCTCGCGCACGCGCCGCAGCAGCGTGCCAAAATCAGGATCACCGGCCAGGTTTGTGCGCAACACAAGCATATTGACGAAAAACCCGATCAGCCCTTCCGTCTCGGTGCGGTTGCGGTTGGCGATGTCCGCGCCAAGCACGATGTCGTCCTGTTGTGTTTTCTGGTGAAGCAGCGTTTTGAATGCCGCCAGCAACACGATGAATAGCGTGACGCTTTCGCGACGGCTCAAAGACTGCAATGCGGTCAGGGTTTCAGGCTCAACCAGGAAGGAATACGTAGCGCCGTTGAAACGTTGTATCGGGGGACGAGGCCGGTCGGTCGGCAGTTCCAACACAGGCACCCCTTGAAGCTGTTTGCGCCAGTACGCCAACTGTCGTTCCAGCGCTTCTGCTTGCAGCCAGCGCCGTTGCCAGGCGGCGAAATCGGCATATTGAAGCGGAAGCTCTGGCAACGGCGAAGGCAATTGTTTTGTGTAAGCGCGGTAAAGCGCGGTCAATTCGCGAATCAAGATGCCGAACGACCAGCCGTCAGAAATGATGTGATGCATGCTCAACAGCAGAACGTGCTCTCGCTCGTCCAGTCGCAACAACGTCGCGCGGAGCAGTGGTCCGACAGCCAGATCAAACGGCTGTTGCGCTTCTTGCACGGCGCGGCGACGCGCTTCCGCTTCGCGTTGCGTCTCTGCCAGCTCTTGCAGGTCTACCACCGGCAGGCGGCAGGTTACCGATGAAATCGGCAGAATCAGTTGCTGAGGCTGGCCCTCGCGTTCAGGGAAAACCGTGCGCAGAACTTCATGTCGGCGGATGATTTCTCTCAGACTTTGTTCCATCGCCGCCGTATCCAACGCGCCTTTGATGCGCACGGCTGTCGCAATATTGTTGCTGCTCGAATTGGGAGCCAGGCGCTGAACAAACCACAAGCGCTGTTGCGCAAATGAAAGCGGAAATTCACCCGGACGCGGTTGGGCTGACAGCGGCGGCGCGGACAATTCGCCCCGGCGCAATGCGGCGACTTTCTCAGCAACGCCAGCCACCGTTGGCGAAAGGAACAGCTCGCGCAACGGCAATTCCACGCCAAACGCGTCGCGCAACCGCGAGACAATTTGGGTCGCCAACAATGAATGCCCGCCCAAGGCAAAAAAATCGTCACCCGCACCGACTGATTCGACCCGCAAAACTTCTTCCCAGATATGCGCAATGATGGCTTCGACGGGATTGCGCGGCGGCCCGCTTTGCCCGGCGTGGTGACCTGACGTCGAAATGATGGCTGATAGTGCGCGCCGGTCCAGTTTGCCGTGCGACGTCAACGGGAGCGCATCCAACCGCATGAAGTCTGCCGGCAACATGAAATCAGGCAGTTTGTCGCGCAAAAACCGGCGCAGAGTCAGGGCGTCCAAAGACGCGTTGGCAGGTATTTGCGCAACCCAAAACGCGTTGAGGCGCGCCTCGCCAGCGGTCGTGTGCGGCAAGACAACGGCGCATTCACGCACCGCCGGATGTGCCAGCAAAGCCTGTTCGATCTCTGCCAGTTCAATGCGATGCCCGCGAATTTTTACTTGCTGGTCAGCACGCCCGACAAATTCCAGCGCGCCGTCAGCGCGATACCGAACCAGGTCTCCGGTGCGATAAAGCCGCGTTCCGGCAGAAACGGTTGACGATTCGCCAAAAGGATTGGGCGAAAAACGCTCTGCCGTGCTGTCTGCCCGGCCACGATAACCGCGCGCCAGGCTGCGACCGCCGATATACAATTCGCCAATGACTCCTTGCGGAACCGGGCGCAACTGCCGATCCAGCACATAAATCTGATTGTTGGCGATCGGCTTGCCGAGCGCGGGCGGGCGGATAACATCATCCGGTTGCTGCCCGATGATCCCCGCAGTCGCAACAACCGCATTTTCGGTCGGGCCATAATGATTAACGAGTTGAAACGTGACGCCGGACGGCGCATAGCTTCGCAGACGATCTCCGCCCGTCAGTAAGCGGCGCAGCGTATTGTCTGGCCAGGGCAACGCCAACAAACTTTCCGCCAGTGGCGTGGGCGCAAAACAGCTGGTAATCGCCTGTGTCACGATCCAGTCGCGTAATCTCACCGGGTCAAGACGGACGTCTTCCGCGGGCAAATGAATGCTCGCGCCGACCGTCAGATACGGCCAGATTTCCCAGACGGCGGCATCAAACCCGATGCCTGCCAGTTGGCTGGCACGATCTGTCGCGCTGATGCCATACGTTTGTTGATGCCAGCCAAGCAGATTGCGCAACGCGCTCTGGCTGATTTCGACGCCTTTGGGTTGCCCCGTCGAACCAGAGGTGTAAATCACATAGGCCAGATTCTCTGCTGCCAACCGATGCGGCGGATTCTCTATGGACTGTTGCGCAATCTTCGCGCAATCAGCATCTAGCTGAACCAGCTTTGCATCAGCTCCGGTGAACCAGTGCGCCAATGTGCTGTGCGTGATGACCACTGCGGCATTGGCATCAGCCGCCAGAAATTGAATTCGCTCCGCCGGGTAAGCAGGGTCAAGCGGCAAATAGGCGCCTCCTGCTTTCAACACGGCCAACAGACTGACAATCCAGTCGGCTGAACGTTCCAGGCAAACGCCCACGCAAATTTCGGGGCCGACGCCCAGCCCCTGCAACAGGTGCGCCAACTGATTGGCGCGCGTATTGAGCTCGGCATAACTCAGTTGCGCACTTCCATCAGCCACCGCGAGTTGTTGCGGCGTTTGCGCCGCTATTTGTGCAATCAGATCGGGAACGTACCCCGCCCTGGCAAAGCCTGTTTCAGTCGCATTCCAGTCGCGCAAAAGTTGTTGCTGCTCCTCCGCCGAAAGCAGCGGCAAGGCAGCCAGCTCTGTCTGCGGGTCAGCCGCCACAGCCAGCAACAAATTGCGGTAATGCGCCAACATTCGCTCTGCGGTCGCGGCTTCAAACAAATCCGTGTTGTATTCCAACACCGCCGTCGTTCCGCTTTCGGCTTCGAGCACGGACAAGGTCAACTCGAATTTTGCGGTGTGCTGCAGCGTTTCCAGCGGCGTCACGCGCACTCCGGCAAGCTGAAATCCGGGCGCGGGGTCGGCGTGCAAAACAAACATGGCTTGAAAAATCGGCTGACGATCCGTGCGGCGCGCGACCTGGAATTCCTCAACCAGTTTTTCAAAAGGAACATCCTGATGCGCGCGCGCTTCCTGCACGACCTGACGAACTCGCGACAATGCTTCGGCAAACGTGCACGCACCGCGCAGATCAATCCGCAGCGCCAGCGGGTTGACGAAAAGGCCGATCAGCGGTTCGGTTTGCGGTGTTTGGCGATCAGCCAGCGGGCAGCCAAGCACGATCTGTTCCTGCCCGGAATAGCGCTGTAACAAACAACCAAAGGCGGTAAGGTAGACCGTGAAGTTCGTCGTCTGCGCCTGCCGGGCAACGTCGCTGAGTTTCTTTGCCAACTGCGCATCGAGCGTGTGTTTGCATTGCGCGCCGTTATACGTCGGTTGCGATGGGCGAGGCCGATCCGGCGGCAAGTCCAAATCAGGCAACTCGCCGCCGAGTTGCTTTTGCCAGTAAGCAAGCTGCTCTGCTAGTTCACCTGACGCCAGTCGTTGCCGCTGCCACAACGCATAATCGGCGTATTGAATTGTCAGTTCGGGTAGTGCGGCGCTGCGCCCGGTCACTTCGGCTTCGTAAAGCGCGCTGAGTTCGCGCATCAACACTTCGACCGACCAACCGTCAGAAATGATGTGATGCAGGCACAGAAGCGCGATACGCTCTTCCTCATCAAGCTGCCATATGCGTAATCGCAACAACGGCCCCCGCGCCAGATCAAAGGGCCTGGCGATTTCACGGGTGGCTTCCTGTCGAGCGAGCTGTTCGCGTTCGGCTTCGGGCAGAGCTCGCAAATCAAGCGTTTGCACATCCAATTCGAGTTCTGGCAACACGCGCTGCAACGGCAAACCGTCAACTTCCACAAACACCGTGCGCAGAATTTCATGTCGCCGCGCCAGCGCTTGCAGACTCAGCCGCAATGCCTGCGGATCGAATTGCCCGCGCAGCCGAAACGCCGCGCTCACGTTGTAAACCGAACTGTCAGGTTCCAGTTGATTCAAAAACCACAAGCGCCGCTGTGCCGATGACAGCGGAAAAGCCATTTCCGGGTGACGCCTCACAGCCTGAATCTGGCGCAGCTCGCCAACTCGCGCAGCAACCGGCGCAGCGGTAGGGAGAAGTGAGGGCGCGTTCAGCAAATCCTGATACTGCTGGCTCAAGGAAGCCGCGAGCGCCGCAATCGTTGGCGATTGCAACAAAGCGACAACCTGAACCTGTTTCCCCAGCCGCTCTTGAATGCGATTGATGAGCACAATGCCTTTGATCGAATCTCCGCCGAGCGCAAAGAAATTATCGTGAATACCGAGTTCAGCCACGCCCAGCGTTTCGCGCCAGACTTCGGCCAATACGCGTTCCAGCTCAGTGCGCGGCGCTTTCGCGTCGGTCTCAGGCATAGGCGCGGCAGAACCTGCGGCGCGCGGCGCGGGCAGCGCACGACGATCCACCTTGCCGTTTGGTGTCAGCGGCAAACGCTCCAGCACCAGATAAACGGCTGGCTGCATCGGCGCGGGCAGCTTGTCTTGCAGCGAACGCCGCACATCTGCAATCAATCGTTCCGGGTCGGCGGCGTAATCGGCACGCGGCGCCAAATACGCCACAAGCTGGCCATTTTCATCGCTGCCATCGTTTCTGGATTTCGGCGTGCGTGCGCCAACGGGCAAAGGCGAGCTCGCGTCACGCTCCTGCTGCAAGCGAAACTCAAACAATCTTTTTTTGATCGGCGAAAGCGCGGCAATCCGTTGATGAAGTTCCATAAAGCAATCTCTTGCGGCTCCTATTTCCGTGCGGTGACAATCGCCATCACGTCCGCCCACCACCAGTCGCGACAATCGGCGGGCAGTTCCAGCGGCATCACACTGACGCTGAACGAGCGGAAATGCGTCAACAGCAAGCGCTGGTGGCGGCGGCTGAGCGAATCCATCTCGTGCGACAAATACGTGAACACACCGTTGGGTTGTAAATGCGCGGCGGCGACGGCGAAAAAATCGCCCGCGAATGTCGCAACGCCCGCGGCGTTCTGCTGCACTTCGTGAGGAGTAAGCGGATAGGCGTGAAAAAGAATGGCGTCGTATATGCCCAGTTGCGCCGTCACATCCTGCCATTTGGCCTGGCACAGGCGAATGTCGCGCCCCGGGTAACGTTGCTGCCAGGGGCGGAAATAGTGTTCGACCACGTGTTCGTTACATTCGATGATCGTGTGCGACGCGACATCGTATTGCTGAATCAGCGAGGCCGAGATGCCGCGCCCAAATCCGATTTCGAGAATGTGACCGGCCTGCGCGCCGACCGTTTCCGCCATCACACGCAACACAGGAATTTGCCAATCTTCCATGATTTCCTGTGCGCTGAGCGCCACCTGTGAACGATCCCGGGCAAGCGTTTGCCAATCGGTTGCCGCGCCAGGCACAAAACGCGCCGCCAGCCGGTCGAGTTGTGACAAGTCTTCGGCAAATTCGCTGAGGGCCTGATTCAGTAACCATTCGCGTTGCGTGTCGCGCGGCGGGCGGATGAAAGCGTCGTCTTTCAGCTCCAACGAAAGTTCAAACCGCGACGCACGGCGTACGCGCCGATTAACGGAAGCGGCGTTGTTGTTCTCGGCGCGAGGCCCAGCCTGCAAGGCAAGCTCCGCTTCGTTTTCTGACAAAGCTTCCAGCTCCGCCACCAAACGCGCCAAGTCAATTTCGGCCTTTGCATCTGCCAATCCATCAGGCTCAACGGCTGAAGACACGGCCAGCGGTTTAACCGCCACGACGGCGTCTTGTAAGGCCGGATGCTGGCGTAATGTGTTTTCAATCTCTTCCAGTTCGATGCGAAATCCGCGCAGCTTGATCTGACCATCGCGGCGGCCTAAAAACTCCAGCTTGCCATCGGCAGTAAACCGCGCCAGATCGCCCGTGCGATAAAGACGCGCGCCCGGTTGGGTGCTGAATGGATGAGGCACAAATTTTTCCGCCGTTAATTCCGGGCGGCGCAAATATCCGCGCGCAACGCCTTCTCCGCCCAAATACAACTCGCCCAGCGCGCCGAGCGGCGACAATTGGCCGCGCTCATCCAACAAATACGCCTGCGTATTGGTGATTGGCCGCCCAATAAGCACGGGCGCTTCCGCCGCCGCGGGCAAACACTCTTCGACGGTGCTCCAGACACTGACTTCCGTCGGGCCGTATTCGTTGCATAGCGTGACCTGGGGAAACAATTCGTGGTGCCGGTTAACCAACCGGCGCGCACAGGATTCGCCGGCCACAATCACCGTGCGCAACGCCGAGAGAGCATGACGGCGCAACGGATCAAGCAGCGCCTGATAAAGCGACGGAATACAAAGCAAATGCGAAACCTGAAGCGCGTCGAGCAATGCCGCGAACTGATTCACATCCTGCTGAAAGTTTTCCGGCGCCAGCGTCAGCGTTCCGCCCTGACATAGCGTGCCGAAAATGCCGGCAATCGAACTGTCAAAAGCAAACGGAGAAACCAGCATGAAGTTGGTGATTGGCGCGCGGTAATAACGCAAACGCGCCGTCGTCGAATGCACCAGATTGCGATGTGTGACGAGCACGCCTTTGGGCTGTCCTGTCGAACCCGAGGTGTAAATGACATAAGCAAGATGTGAGGCATTCACTTCGCTCGGCAGGGGGGCGGCTTCCGCGTCGGCATATTTGATGCGCTCCAGGCAAAGCACCCGTGGCGCTTGCGGCAGGCGGGCGCGTAAATGCTCTTTGGTCAGAAGAATGTTCGCCCCGGCATCATTCACGATGAACGCCAGACGCTCCGGCGGCAGGTCGGGATTGAGAGGCAGATATGCGCCGCCTGCTTTGAGAATGGCCAAAATGCCGACCAGCATTTCTGGTGCGCGTTCCACACACACGCCGACGATGGTTTCCGGGCCAACGCCCAGCGCTTGCAATCGTCTGGCCAACTGATTGGCGCGCGCATTCAGTTCGGCGTAACTCAGGCTGCTTGCAGCCGTATCGCCGCTGGCTGCTGACTGTACGGCGATGCGTTGTGGATGTTCTCTGGCCTGCGCCTCGATCAGGTGATGAATGCACTGTTCGCGCGGGTAATCGGCGGCAGTTTGGTTGAAGCTCGTGAGCAATTGTTGCCGCTGTTGTGCGCCGATAACGGACAATGCGCCGATTGCGGCGGCAGGACGTTGCAACGCATCATTGAGCAGCGCCTCAAAGCCTTCCGCGATTCGTTCCACGACGGCGGCAGGCAGAAAGCGCGTGTCGTAATGCCAGCACAACCGCCAGGATTCCATGCTGGCGTCAATCGCCAGCCCCAGCTTTCCCGGCTCTGGCTGTCCCGCTTGTCGCCACACGGAAAAGCGCGGTTCGCCAGCGATTGGCAAAGGCGGTTCACCTGCGCGGTGGAAAGCGAACCAGAATGGCCAGGCAGTGGCGACAGCCGACGGCAACTGCTCCCAGAAAAATTCATCTTGCCGCGCACGCGTCGCCTGGCGCTGCGCCTCGACTTCACATAAGAAGTCAGCGAAGCTCCTTGCCGCATCAAGCTGAAAAAACAGCGGCAGGATTTTGGCGTAAGGTCCACAAGCCGACTGTAACTCATCAACGCTTCGCCCATCTGCCTGCCAGCCAAGAAAAACTTCGGTGCTCGCGCCATAACGCGAAACCAGCGTCGCCAGACAAGCAAGCAGACAGCTTTCGCGCGCCACGTTTTGACGCCGACAAAACGCGTCAATCGTTGCCGCCGTTGCGGGCGGCACATCCCTGAAAAATGATGCGAACAACGGCGCGGCGGAAATCGGCGAGAAAGATTCACCGGGCAATTTCAGCCATGACTCTTCGGACGGGTTTTCCCGTTGCCACGGCCAGCGCGCCTCGCTTTCGCCGCTTTCAGCCAGCGTTTCCAGCAAATCGTTTTGCCATTCCGCAAATTGCACATACTGCGTGAGCTCTTCCTCTTCTGCTTGCCCGTCCCAGGCAGCCGCCGCGCAATCTTGCGCCAATTCACCCGCCAACAGGTTCAGCGTTCGTTGATCAGCCACCAACAAGGAAGACGTCAACAACAGAAAATTTTCCTGACCGGAAAACGACAATAACAACGCCCGCCACAACGGCCCACGGTCAGCGTCATACAATCGTTGTTGTTCGTTTGCCTGCGCCTCTGTCACCAAAGACTCGCGCTCATCCTGTCGTGCCGCCAATTCGCGCACTTCCCAGGGCAGCGGCATTCGTTCATTGATGACCTGCACCGGCAACGTCATGCCCGGCAATCGGTGAAAGGTCGTGCGCAAAATTTGCTGCCTGGTCATTGCTTGCCGCAAAGCCCGTGACAACAGGTCTGGCCGCAAAGCGCCGGTGATGCGCCAGACAACCTGTGCGAATCCGCTGAACCCTGTTTCCTGTTGCTGCCAGACGCGGCGCTGTTGCGGCGACAGCCGATAGCCTTGCAACGTAGCGGGCAGCACGGCGGGCACAGCGGTTTCGGCGGCAGCGTTGGTAATTGCGGTCATTCCTCTTTCCTCGTTTCTGACAATTACAGCGACAGGCGATAGTGTTGCTGTAAACAACAAACGCAGAGCAGCATAAGCAGCGTGGCATCCAGCGCCATGCGGCGGCTTTCATCCAGTGCGGGCAGTTTGTCCAGCAAACTGGCAACCGCTGCTGGCTCGAAAAACGGCACGTCTGCCAGCGCCTGCCCCCGTAACGTGTCTTGCACCAGGGCGTGCAATCTTCCGCCGTTCGCCAGCGTCACTGGCGGAGCCAAAAACGGATGTTTGGCGCGTTCGTAAACGGTGCCGGTCAGCCAGGGGCGCGCCGCTTCACGCAAGGCGTGTTTTTCGCGCGCCCCGCGAATGAGCAACGTCGTCGGCAACGCGCGCACGGCTTCAAACAAGCGATGGTCAAGCAAGGGAACGCGAACCTCGACGGCGTGCGCCATTTCCAACCGCTCGGCAAAGAGCGTGTAATTGGGAAGAATCGAACGCGTCCACAAATACTGCGACTGGCGCAGCGGATTGCGTCCGGCCAGCTGACCGGCCAGATCAAACTGGCTCAGGAAGGTTTGAAAGGGATTGTGATTGGCAAATGCGGCGGCAAAATCGCGCTGCAAGAGCAGGTGAAAGATGGAACGGCCCACCGCGAGCTTGCTCAGCCACGCCGGGACAAATCCGAGCATGCGCTGCACGACGGCCAACGTCGCGGGCAGACTGTGCGGCGTTTGGTGTGCGCGTTCGCCCGTTAGCCAGCGGGCATCAGCATCGGCGTAAGAAGGCGCTGACGCATTGAGCAAGTGGTCTTGCCGCAATTGCAAATATCCTGCAAACAATTCGTCGCCGCCTTCACCGCTCAAAACAACCTTGTAACCATCGTCGTGTATGGCGCGGCAAAGCAGGTAACGCGCCACCGCGTGCCAGTTGACGCCAATGGTTTCGCCTTGCGCGATGGTCGCTGCCAGATGATCGGCAATATCGTCCTGACTGACCGGAACACAGCGAAACCTTGCCTTGCAATGCGCGGCGGTTTCGCGCGCCACCTCGGTTTCATCGTAATCAGCCTGATCAAAAGCCACGGTATAACTGTGTGGCGGTTCTGTTTGCGATTGCGCGGCGAAGCCCAACACTGCTGAGGAATCCAGGCCTCCGCTGAGAAAACATCCCACGGGAACATCTGCGCGCAACCGCACACGAACGGCGTCGGCCAGCGCCTCGCGTAAACGTTCGAGGTGCGCGTCATCCGAAAGAGAGCCGCCTGTCTGCGCTTCCTGTGCCGGGTAATCCAGGTCCCAGTAACGCACGATCTGCTGATGTCGCGGCGTCGCCAGCAAAAAACAGCCCGGCGGAATTTGCAGCACTCCGTCAAACAAGGTGCGATCCTGATTTTGATACAGGAACAATTGCTGATGCAGCGACTCTGCATCCCAGCGCGCCGAAACACCCGCAGCCAACAGGGCTTTGAATTCCGACGCCAGATATAAGGCCTCTCCGCGACGCGCATAAAAGAGCGGCTTGATGCCAAAGCGATCGCGCGCGGCAAACAGTGTTTGTTGCCGTTCGTCCCACAAGACAAAGGCGAATTCTCCGCGCAGGTGACGCAAACAATCCGTGCCGAATTCTTCGTACAGGTGCAACAGGATTTCGCTGTCAGAGCGGCTGCGCAAACGGTGGCCGCGCTGTTCCAACCGGTGTTGCACACGTTCGTAATCGTAAAATTCGCCGTTGACCACCGCGTGCAGCGATTCATCTTCATTGGCCAGCGGCTGCGTGCCCGCCTCCAGGTCAATGATGCTCAGCCGGGTGTGGCCCAATCCGACGCGCTGGTGGGTCGCCGTCCACTGTCCACGCTGATCCGGCCCGCGATGATGTAACCGCTCAGTGGCTCGGCGCAGCGCATCCGCGGCAATCGGCGCTTCACGGGAAAAGATGGCTACAATGCCGCACATCGTTAGTTCCGCGCCTCCCCTGTTGCGTACGCGCTGGTCGCCGCGACTGCCGGCTCGAATTGCGGCACGGTGAATGGTTCGGCCATGGCGACGATGATTTTTCGTGCGCCGGTAAAAGAGCGGCGTCCGTGCGCAATCAGCACATTGTCCAGCAACAACACGTCTCCCGGCTGCCACGGAAAGCGAATGGAAGCGGCTTGATAAACCGTGCGAATCTCTTCCAGAACGTCGTCTTCTATCGGCGCGCCGCTGCCATAATACGCATTGCGCGGCAACTCATCCGGCGAAAACGTTTCCGCCATCGCCTGGCGCACGGCGGGTTCCAGGTTGGTCAGGTGAAACAGATGCGCTTGATTGAACCAGACCATTTCTCTCGTGCGCGGATGTTGTGTGACGGCGTGACGAATCTGGCGTGTGCGCAACCGGTTACCCGCGCGCCATTCAAATGCCAGGGGCGCTTGCCGACAGTATGCTTCGACAACGGCGCGGTCGGTTGTCTGAAAAGCCTCTTCCCAGCTCAAATCAATGCCCGCGCCATAATTGCGCACGTACATTACGCCCTCCTGCTCAAAGCGTTTGCGCAAGGCCGGAGACAATTTCGCATACACAGCGCGACTGTCAGCCAGTGGCGTTTCCCCCCCGGTGGCAGACGCTTGCACGCAACCAAACGCGATTTTCATCGGCCAGGTATAGGCATACGAAAATTCATTGTGAAACGCGATTTCCTGATGCGGCGGGTATTCGGTCGAAGAATAGACTTTGCCCTGCAACTGCGTGCGCGGCGTTGAACGTTCCCGGTATTCCAACAATTCGGGCGAGAGCGTTTGCATAAATCGCTCAAACGATTGCAGCGCGTTGACGCGAAACCCACGGAACAGCAGCGCCCCGTGACGCAGCAACGCGCTTTCGATCCAGGCGCGATTGCCCGCCGCCCAATCCGTTAGGTCTAGCTCTAACGCGTGCGGTCGAACCAGCAATGGAAATGCACCGCCGGATTGCAACGGTTCGCAAACGACCAGTTCCTGTGCCGCCAACACAACAGCTTTCGGCTGCACCTGATTGAGTTTTTTGCTGAACGTGCGACGGGCAACAGTCAGGAATTCGGCGAGCCGCGCCGTGGGCTGTTTCACCAGGCTCAGCAAAACAGACTGGAATTCGGTCAGAATCGTGTTGATAGATTCAGCGGAAAATCGGCTTGCGTCATAAAGCGCCTCCAGCCACAAGCGCGCGCGCGGCGTCACTCGCAATGAAAGCGGAAAGTTTGAATGGCCGAGCGAATGCACCTGCTCGATGCACACCCCCGCAACCTGTTTGCCGGACAAGTCGCCAAAGGCATTTTGAAAAATGACGATGCTGTTAAACAGCGGCTGGCCGTTGGCTATTTCGCTCCAGCTTTGCACCGACCGCAACGGCGTATGCTCAAAATCGCGCAACCGCAACTGCGCGCGTTGCAATTCTTGCAACCAATCCAGAAGCGTTGCCTGCTCTGGCAAGAGCACGCGCGTCGGCAATGTATTGATCAACGGCCCAATCATTTCGGCCACGCCCGGCAATTCCGGCGGACGCCCGGACAGCACCGTGCCGAAAACGATATCGCGCCGTCCGCTCATTCGCCCCAGATACAGCGCCCAGGCGCCAAGCAACACGGTGTTCAGCGTCAGTTGCTGTTGTCGCGCGAAAGCATTTAGTTCTGCCGTCGCCTCTGCCGACAAAAATGCTTCTTCCTGGCCGAACGGTGCAGCCGACGACGGCGCGGTTTGAACGTGCGGTAGCGGTGTCGGTTCAGTAAAACCGCGCAAGGTTTGCCGCCAATAACTTTCGGCATCCTCTAACGTCTGCCGCTTTTGCCAGGCGATGTAATCACGAAAAGCAGGCGCGGGCGGCAACTGCGGTTCGCGCCCGTTCAGCAAAGCTTCGTAAATCGCCAGCACTTCGCCCAGCAACAGGAAGGTTGACCAGGCGTCGTGAATCAGGTGATGAATGCCCCACACGCAACGATGAACGTCGTCCGCCAGACGCAGCAACGACAAACGCATTAACGGCGCTTCGCTCAACGAGACACCGCGCCGCCGGTTGTCTTGCAAAAAAAGCCGTTCACGCTGCTGTTGCTCGGCAGCGGTCCGTGTGCGCCAGTCCATTTCCGCAAACGGCAATTGCACCGCGCGGTGAACGATCTGCACCGGCTTGCTCAACCCGGCCCAGGCAAAACTGGTGCGCAAAACGGCGTGCCGCGCCACGACACGTTGCCACGCGTCGTTGAAAACAGCGGTATTGAGCGGGCCGCGCAACGTGCACACACCTTGCTCGAAGTAAACGCCGCCTTCCGGTTGCGCCAGTGCCTGAAACAACATGCCTGCTTGTGTGGGCGAAAGCGTGTAAATGTCTTCGATTTCTTCTCGTTTCATCGCAACCTCACGACGCCAACAGGCGCTCTAATTCGACCGGGCTTAGCTCTGCTTCGGGAAATTCGCCGGGCGCAACTGTTTGCGGCAAAGACGGCGTAACCGCACGATTGCGCTCGCCTGCCGATTCAATCACCTGAGCCAGTTCGGCAATCGTCGGATGTGCAAAGAGCTGGTTTGTCGTCAGATGCAAACCTGTTTCGCGCGCCTTGGCGACGATCTGAATGCAATGCAGCGAATCGCCCCCCATCTCGAAAAAATTGTCTTGTCGCCCGACGCGTTCAACACGCAACGCCTGACGCCAGATGTCAGCCAGAGCAATTTCGACCGCCCCTTGTGGAGCGGAATAATCGCGTTGCTGCCACACGCCGTCGGCTTGCTGTTCCTGCAAAAACAGTTCGAGCAGGGCGCGCTTTTCCGGCGAAAGCTCCGCCATTCGTTGTCTCAAATCATCCATTGCCATTTGCCTCATTGCATTCAGAAGTTAGGTTGTCGCAGTCATCCGTTTCTGTTCCAGCAACGCTTGCGCCTCTGCCTCTGAAAGCGCTTCCAGCCGTTTCAGCAAAGCCTGCAGCTCTTCCGGCGAAGCAGCGCTCCGCTGTTTCGCCAACGACGGCGGCGGCAATTGACGCCGGTCGAGTTTTCCATTGGGTGTCAAAGGCAGGGCCGACAACGCCGCAAAGCCGGAAGGAACCATAAAGCTCGGCAGCTTTGCCCCGAGAAACTGGCGCAATTCGTCGCCTGCCAGTTCGTGGCCGTCGTGCAAGACGACATATGCGAATAGATATTTATGGCCGGGAGACGCTTCGTGAGCGATGACAGCAGCCTGACGGATTGCCGGATGCTGTCCCAAAACAGCTTCGATCTCGCCGAGCTCGATGCGATGGCCGCGCACTTTCACTTGCTGATCCAAACGCCCCAGCACTTCAATGCGCCCGTCTGGCCAATAACAGGCCAGATCGCCTGTTTTGTATAAGCGGCGTCCTGCTGAAGACGACGCCAGCGAAGCGAACGGATCCGGAATGAACTTTTCCGCCGTCAGTGCCGGACGCTGGTGATATCCGTCGGCCAACCCATCACCGCCAATGTACAGTTCGGCAGGGGCTCCGGGCGGAACCAATTGCAGATGCGCATCCAGCAAATAAAGCTGTGTGTTGGCAATGGGCTGACCAATGGTGATGGGCGTTGCTCCGCTCTTAATGACCGCCGCCGCCGACCAGATGGTGGTTTCGGTCGGGCCGTACAGATTCCACAATGCCTGGCCGCGTGGAATCAGTTGCGCGGCCAAATCGCGCGGCAATGCTTCGCCTCCGCACAACACCTTTAACCTGTAGTCACCGCGCCAACCAGCGGCTAACAACAAACGCCACGTCGCGGGCGTCGCCTGCATCAACGTCGGAGCCGCAGCAGCGAGCACCGTCAGCAATGCAGCGCCATCCATCGCCGTTTCGCGGCTGACCAATTCCACGCAAGCGCCGACCGTCAACGGCAAAAACAGTTCTAGCGCCGCAATGTCGAAAGAGAGCGTGGTGACCGCCAGCAATTTGTCTTGCGCCGATATGCCAAGCGTCGCGCGCATAGCGGTCAGAAAATTGGCCAACGCGCGGTGCGCCACGCGCACACCTTTTGCCCTGCCGGTCGAACCAGAGGTGTAAATCAGATATGCCAGATTCTCGGCGTATTGGCCGCGCGCAGGGTTTTGCCGGGAGCTGCGCGCAATCAGGGATTGTTCTTCGTCAAGGCTGATGATCCGAACGGTTTGCCCGGACATACGTGCGGCCAGGTGACTTTGGGTGAGCAACACCGAAGGGGCCGCGTCGTGCAACATAAAGGCCAGCCGTTCTGCCGGATATTCGGGATCAAGCGGCAGATACGCGCCGCCCGCTTTCAAAATGGCCAATAACCCCACGAGCATTTCCGGCGTACGTTCCAGGCAGATGCCGGTGACGGATTCCGCGCCAACGCCTGCCGCTTGCAGATAATGCGCCAACTGATTCGCACGCTCGTTCAATTCGCCGTATGTCAGTTGCCGATCTCCGCAACGCAAGGCCATGGCTTCGGGGCGTTGCGCGGCTTGCGCTTCAAACCAATCCGGCAGCAACTGGTCATCTGCCAGCACAACAGCGGTGCGGTTCCAGTCGTGAACCGCGCGCAGGCGTTCGGCTTCACTGAGCAGCGTTTGCGCAGTGTGACTGGTTTGGGGTGCGGTGGTCAGCGCAACCAGGGCATTTTGGTAATACCCGGCGATGGCCTGCATTTGCTCATCGCCCAAATTGGCCGCGCGGTAATCTAGGGCCAGCCGAATCCGGGGCGAGGCGTGATCTACGTTAAACTGCGCCGTCAGGTCAAAAAATGTCTGATCCGACGCATACCCGTCGAGCACCGCCATCCCGCCCAATCCGTGCAGATGTTGGTAAACGTGAAAGTGGGTAAAGTTGAAAGCCGTGTCGAAAAGCGGCTGGCCGCCTAAACGCCGCTGAATTTCGGCGAGCGGATACCAACGGTGGGGCATAGATTCGCGTTCAACACGAAAAGCGCGGCGCGCCAACTCGGCCCAACTGTCAGTCCCCAGCGGCAACCGAAACGGCAAAGCATTCAGAAATAATCCCAACACCCGTTCGCCGTCGCGCATTTCGGGGCGACCGTTGTAAAGCACGCCGGTCACCACATCATCCTGCCCGTTGATAAAGCCTATGACTTTGAGATGCGCCGCCAACAATAAACTCTTCAACGGCGCACCGGCTTCGCGTGCAGTGCGCCGCAACGCGGCAGACAGCGCCGGCGAAATCGGAACGTCCAATCGCCGCACTTCGTTGGCAGCAGAGCTTGCGTCGCCAGCAGCGCGGGTTGCAATTTGCGCCTGGGGCCAACGCGGCAACTTGCTGGCGGTAACGCCCGCCAGCAAGCGGTTCCAGTACGCGCCGGAAGCGCCTGATTGCAACGCCCTGCGCTCAGCAGCGACATAATCCCGAAACGTTGCTTGCAGCGGCGCGGCGGCGTAATCGCCCCGCTCCAACAAGGCAAAATAGATTGTGAACAGCTCTGTCAGCAGCGAAGCCACGCTCCAACCGTCAAGCAGCGGCTCGCTCAGGATAAGCTGAAAGGAATCATCGCTGCGCCGCAATACGCGCAACGCAAACAGCGGCGGCGTCCCCCAATCAAAACGACGGCGGCGTTCAGCAGCAATCAGCGCCGCCAGTTGCGTTTGCTGTTCGGC
This sequence comes from Acidobacteriota bacterium, assembly GCA_016789605.1. Lineage (GTDB taxonomy): Bacteria > Acidobacteriota > Blastocatellia > RBC074 > RBC074 > RBC074. Next base: position 32,003 of record JAEUQO010000202.1, on the reverse strand, counting down.
GAACGACCTCTGCCGCCAGTCTTCAATGCCCAGCGGCAACGGCGCAGTTTTATGCACCAACTGAAGCGGCGTGCTGAAATGGCTCAGGTTAAACGAGGTGCGCAAAATCGCGTGTCGCGCTTGCAAGCGCGACACCGCGTCGCGCAAAGCCGTGGCGTCAAAGGGCGCGCGCAAATGCAAGCTGGTCACATACGTTTCGTAATCAGCGCTGTGTTCGCTGTGAAAGACCAGTCCCATTTGCAATTGCGTCAGCGGATACGCATCGGCAAGTTCAGCGGGTAAAGCCGCCCGCTCTGCCGCACTGATGAGCGCAAAAGCCGCCACCGGCTGTGCATCGGCCTGAAGCTGCGCAACGGCGTCACTTGTGGCAACCTGCGCCAGCGCCTGAACAGTCGGATGCTCGAAAAGTTGCGCCAGGGTAAACCCAAGCCCGCGCTCCTGAGCCAGCGCCTTGACGCGCAAACTGCGGATCGAATCGCCCCCCAGATCGAAAAAATTATCGTGAACTCCCACGCACTCCAGTCCTAAAGCCTGTGCCCAGACTTCAGCCAGCGTGGCTTCGGCTTCGCTGCGCGGAGGTTCGTACCTCGTTTCCAGTTCCGGGCGCGTCGGTTCCGGCACGGGCAACGCCTGCCAGTTCAGCTTTCCGTGCGCCGTCAATGGCAGTTTATGCAGCTCAACAAAAGCCGCCGGAACCATGTGCACTGGCAATTTGGCGCGCAAATGAGCGCGCAATTCGCCCGGAACCATTGCTGCTCCGGGGTGGCGCACAACGTAAGCGATCAACCTGGCTTCCGTGCGCAGATCGTGCTTGAGCCGCACAACGGCTTCGCGAATCGCCGGGTGCTCTTGCAGCGCCGCTTCGATTTCCCCCGGTTCGATGCGGAACCCGCGAATTTTCAGTTGCTGATCGGTGCGCCCCAGATATTCAAACTCGCCGCGCGATAAATACCTGGCACGGTCGCCGGTGCGATACAGTCGCGCGCCCGGCTGGCCGCTAAATGGATCGGGTAAAAATCGCTCCGCGGTCAGCTCCGGACGCGCCCAATATCCGCGCGCCACGCCCGCGCCGCCGACATACAATTCTCCCGCCACCCCTTGCGGCACAGGGCGCAACTGCTCGTCCAGCACATAAAGTTGCCAGGCCGATAGCGGACGCCCGATCAAACTGCCCCCCAGCCTGAAGTCTGATTCTGTCAGCGGACGATGCGTCACATGCACGGTGGTTTCGGTGATGCCATACATATTAACCAGTTGCGGGCGCTGATCTCCGCGTCGCCTGAACCACGGTTGCAGGTCGCTGAAGCTGAGCGCTTCGCCGCCAAAAATGACCCAGCGCAACGACAATGGCGCGACATCGCCGCTGGCCGCTTCGGCGCTGATCAGTTGTCGAAACGCCGACGGCGTTTGATTGAGCACGGTGACGCCTTCGCGTTGTAACAGAGCCCAAAACGCTTCGGGCGTACGGCTAACCAGATAAGGCACAATCACCAAACGGCCCCCATACAACAGCGCCCCCCACATTTCCCACACTGAAAAATCAAACGCGGCGGAATGAAACAGCGTCCAGACATCATCGGCCTGAAACTGAAAGTGTGGTTGCGCGGCGCTCAGCAAACGGGCCACGTTGGCATGCGTGATCAGCGCGCCTTTGGGTTGGCCGGTCGAACCAGAGGTGTAAATCACATAGGCGAGATTTTCCGGCGTGGTTGCCGAGGGCGGATTGCAATCCGGTTCGCGCGCAATCACAGCCTGCGCGGCATCAAGGCAGATGATGGCTGGCGCAGTTGCGCCGGTTTGACCGAGCAAGGATTGTGTGGTCACCAGCGCGGCGACTGCCGCATCGGAAAGCATGAAAGCCAGCCGCTCTGTCGGGTATGCAGGATCAAGCGGCACATACGCCGCACCGGCTTTCAGCACGGCGAGCAAGGCCATCGGCAAATCCGCCGAACGCTCCAACAATACGCCGACGCGTGTTTCCGGCCCGACGCCCATCCCGCGCAAATGATGCGCAAGCTGATTGGCGCGCCGGTTTAACTCGCCGTAACTGATTTCCGCGCGTACGCCGTTTTCCTGGCTGACGACCGCGATGGCGTCGGGTGCGCGTTCTGCCTGTGCGACAAACCGATCGTGCAAACATTCGCCGGGCAACGTCACGCCCGGCCCGCACCATTCCGCCAACAAACGCTTTTGCGCCTGGGCGCTCAACAACGGAAATTCCGAAATTCTCGTCTGCGGCTCGCGGGCGATGGCGGCCAGCAACACTTCAAACCCCGCCGCCAACGCTTCGACCATTTCCGCGTCAAGCAGCGACCTGTCATAACTCCAACGCGCGACAATCCCGCGCTGATGTTCTGCCACGGCCAGCGTCAGCGGAAATTGCGCGGCGGTTGCGGGTGTCGCCATCGCTTCCAGCCGCAATCCGCCCAACTCCATTTCTGCCCCGGCTGCGCCCAAAGCAAACGCGGCCAGGGTGGCGTCGCCTTCTGCGGCAGCTTGCTGCATAACAAACATCACTTGCAGCAAGGACGCGCTGGCAGATTCGCCGCGCAATTTCATGCGCTCTGCCAGCAGGGCAAAAGGATAATCCTGATGCGCAAAAGCTTCGCGCGCGGTTTTCTCGGCGCGCGCCAACAGGTCAACAAAACGCGGATTGCCTGTCAGGTCAGCGCGCAAGACGACCGGGTTGACCAGATACCCCAGCATGCCCGCCCATTCGACGCGGCGACGCCCCATCACCGGCGCGCCCAACAAAAACTCTTCCTGGCCGGTAAACCGATGCAACAAAGTTTGAAACGCGGCCAGCAACGTCACAAACAACGTGGCGTTTTGCTGCTGACCAAGCGCTTTCAGCCTTTGGGTCAGTTCCGCCGAAAGCGTAAACGCCTGCGTACCGGCCCTTGCCGCTGCCTCGTCAACCTGCGCGCGACTGGCCCACAATTCCAGCGGCGGCGTTCCATCGCGCAATTGCGCTGCCCAGTAGTGTTCCAGGCGTGCGCCTTCAGGCCCGGCCAACATTTGCTGCTGCCACGAAACAAAGCCCTGATACGCCAACGTGACGGACGGCAAATCGGCTGCTTGCCCGGCGTTTTCAGCGGCATAGAGCAACCCCATTTCGCGCAACCACAACCCCAGCGACCAAAGATCGGCAGCGATGTGATGCACCACAAGCAATAACACGTGGTCTTCTGTCTCACGCGTAAACAAAGTCACGCGCAACAGCGGCCCGCAGCTCAAATCAATCGGGCGGTTGGCTTCGGCGTCCATCGCAGCCGTCAATTGCTCTTCCGCCCAATTGCCAATGGCAACGTTTGTAAATTGAATTTCCGTGCTTTCGGCGATTTGTTGCCACGGCTCGCCGCTGTTTTCACCAAAAGTCGCACGCAAGATGGAGTGCCGTTCAACAAGCGATTGCAAGGCGCGCCGCAAAGCGGCGACATTCACACCAGAACGAATTCGCACCGCATTGGCAATGTTGTAAGCCGAGCTTTCCGGGGAAACCTGATGCAAATAATAGAGCGCACGCTGGCCTTGAGAGAGAGGTAGTTTTTCGCCCGATGCCGTTTTCGGCGCGGCGGCGACCGGGCGGCGTTCATCCGTCAAATGAGAAAAAAGCTGTGCGGCCAGTTGCGCCAACGTCAGGCTTTGCAGCGGCTCAAAGGATGAAAGCGAAAGTCCCAGTTCAGTTTCGATGACGTGCGCCAGTTCGACCGCACCAACGAATCCAGGCCATGGCGCGCCAGCGGCAATTGCGCGTCAAGCTCCGCCCGCGACAAATTCATGCGGCGCGCCGTCAGATCCAACAACCAACCTTCCAGCTCTTCCACGCTTCCCGGACGCGCGGTGGATTGTTCACCGTCCTCCGTCGCGGGAGGCAACGTCGCGGCCTGCCATTGCGCCACAATTTCCAATTCGCCTTGCAGGTAAGCTGCCCGGCAAGCGCGCCGTTGGATTTTGCCGCTGGAAGTTTTGGGAATGCTGCCGGGTTTGATGAGCGCGACGCCGACTGGCAATAGTTCGTGCTCTTCAGCAACTGCGGCGCGAATCTTTTCGATGAGTTCAGCGCCGCGCTGGCGGTTACGATTTTCCACTTCCTGCACGATCACCAATTGCTCTTCACCGGCTTCGGTTTCGCGGGTAAACGCCGCAACGCAGCCCGGACGCAACGCGGCATCGCTGCGTTCGACGGTGAATTCGATGTCTTGCGGATAATGATTTCGCCCACGGATGATAATGAGGTCTTTCAATCGCCCGGTAACAAACAGCTCGCCGCCGTGCCAGGCTCCCAGATCACCCGTGCGCAAAAATGGCCCTTCATCAGTACCGGCGACCCGCGCGCGAAAGACGGCCTCTGTTTCCGCGGGGCGATTCCAATATCCGGCGGCGACACTGCCACCGCTCAACCAGATTTCGCCGATTTCGCCGGGCGCGCATCGTTGCCGTGAATCAGGATTCACAATGACAATCTGCTGTTCCAGTTGTGGTTGCCCACAACTCACCAGCGACTGCCCCTCTTCCAATGCAGCGCTCAGGCGGCCTTTTGCCAACGCCTCGCGCGCGACGCGCACAGCCGACAATGAACGCCCCGGCGCGCCACCGGCCACGAACAACGTCGCTTCGGCCAGCCCGTAACAGGGGTAAAACGATTCCCGGCGAAATCCGCAATCGGCAAAGGCCGCGGCAAAACGTGCCAGCGTCTCTTGCCGCACCGGCTCCGCGCCGTTAAAGGCGATGCGCCACGAGCTCAAATCCAACCGGGCGCGTTCTTCTGGCGCGATTTTGCGCACACACAGTTCGTAAGCAAAATTTGGCCCGCCGCTGGTTTGCCCGCGATACCGTGAAATGGCTTGCAACCAACGCAAAGGCCGTTGCAAGAAGGCAACCGGCGACAACAGCACACACCGCGACCCCAGATACAGCGGCTGCATTACATTCCCGATCAACCCCATGTCGTGATACAGCGGCAACCAGCCGACAAAGGTGGATTGTTCGGTATGCGCGCAAGCGGTTCGTATCACCTCCTGGTTGTGCATCAAATTGCCGTGACTCACCATCACGCCTTTGGGTAAGGCCGTCGAACCAGAGGTGTATTGCAAAAAGGCGAGTGTTTCAGGGCGAATGTCCGGCTCGCTCCAAAATGCGGCAGCCGCCGAATCAATCGTGTCCGTGCTCAACCATTGAAGTTTGGCCAGGTCGGGATTTTGCGGCAGCCATTCCTCAACGCGCGCCAAAATCGCTGCGCTCGTCAACACAAAAGACGCTTGCGCGTCGGCGACGATGCTTTGCAAACGCAGTAAGGAACGATTCTGACGCGGCGGATAGGCGGGAACGGCGACGGCTCCGGCATAAAGACAACCATAAAACGCCGTGATGTATGCCAACCCCGGCGGGAAAAGCAACAACACACGCTCGCCCTTTGCGCCCAGTTGTTGCAACGTTCCGGCAATGGCCCGGGCAGCCTGATCCAACTCTGCATAAGTCAAATTGACTTCCGCAGCTTCCCCATCCTGAAGATAGGTGTAAGCCTCCGTATTTCCTTGTGTCGCGGCGCGCCAGCGCAAGATGGCCGTCAGATCGGCCTGCCTGACCGGAGATGATTTGGGCACGGTTCTCCTTCTCGTTGTCACAATCGCAAACCTTGAGCTTCTTGCGCACGCAGCAGCAGCAAGACCGTGGCAGAAGCTCTTAAGCCATCGTGACAAACACGCGCTGCCTGCCAGAACCTTGAACGGCTCAGCACAGGCAATGGTTGTCAATTACATTTGCAGAAGAGTGCAATGATTTCGGGGGAAACGAGAAAGAACTAAAAAGATGTGTGTAATGCGCGCAGCGTGTTCGTCTGTCGCTGCGCTCGTGATGAGAGCGAGGCGCCGGGCATTTCCCGGCCCCCCCCCGTGAAAGGAATTGGCCCATCGGTGGAATCAACCGATCCTGACAACGGCGCTCACCACCGATGGGCATGATTGAGATCAGAAGAGAAGTTTGAGCGACATCTGCATCGAGCGCGGCCCGCCCACCTGGTAGAGCGCATTCAATCCGCCCAGGCTGCGCCCCAGCATTTGCGTGGAAACGCCAAAGTTCGCGTTGTTGAGCAATCCGGTGGGATCGGCGAAATTTGCGTGATTCAGCACGTTGAAAGCATCAGCCCGCACTTGCAGGCTGAAACGTTCCGTCAGCGTGAACTGACGGCGCAGCGAAATATCCCATTGCGCCAGCGGGAACCCGCGCAAGACATTGCGTCCCAAAGTTCCCTGTCTTCCGGCGGGCGGCAGTACAAACGCTGCGCGATTAAACCGGCGTCCGCCCGCCACCAGCGGATCATCCTGATAAAGTGGTTGTCCTGACACCAGATCAGGCCGTGTGACCGTCGTGAAACCAAAACCGAACGGATCGGTGCCGGTCAGCACGTTGACCGGCGTCGCCGAACGGGCCGCCACGATGGAATCAATGCCAAAGCCTCCCAGAACGGCCTTGCCAACCCCCGTCGCAAATGGCGCGGGGATGTCGTAACTGATTGCCGCACTCAAGCTGTGGCGCACATCAAAACTCGAGGGGCCGCGATCCAGTTGCGGGTTCAGGCTGCTCAGCGGAGCCTGATAGTTGGTGATGGATTCATCCGACACGGTGTCGAGCGATTTCGCCCAGGTGTACGACACCAGGGTTTGCAACCCGCGTGCGAACCGTCGCTGAAATTGCGCTTGCAATGCGTGGTAATCAGATTCGGCTTGATCGCGCACGACGCTGACCAGCGTGAAATTTGTGTTGGGATTGCGCAAACGTTCGACACGCCCCAAACGGCGGCCATTGGCGCCCACATAACTGAGCGACAGACTGTTGCTGGCGCCGAGCGCCTGTTCAACCGCCATGTTGTATTGCAACGTGTACGGCAGATCGTAATCAGGCGCATAGGCAAAGATTGCCGGGTATGGCGGATTGGTATTGACCGCCGGAGGCTGCGAAACGACCAGCGCCGAATTCAGCGGCACGTTCGTTCCGCGCGCGGAACGCCCATACGGAAAGATGCTGTTGAAAAAGGCGCTTCCCGTAAAAGCCGTGCCCAAATCGTAAAACACGCCAAACCCGCCGCGCAGCACCGTCCCGTATTTCGGCAGAAGCTGATACGCGACGCCAACGCGTGGCGCGAAATTCTTAAACGTCGTTTCGTAAAAACGTGTATTGGCTGGCGCAAGCGTCAGCGTGGCCGGATTTTCCAGACCGGTGACCGTTGCCGGCAGCTTGCCGTTGCGTTCGGTCGGCGCGGGGTTCACTTCATAACGCAAGCCATACGTCAGCGTCAGACGGCGCGTGGCTTTCCAGGTGTCTTGCGCAAACGCGGAAAAGTTGTGATAGAGCGGCTCAAGCGTCACGTCAGTGGAAGTCGCCGAAAATGTCGGCACATTGCCCGAAAGCACTTGTGCCACCGTCGTGTAAAACAAAAACCGGCGATAGATCGCGCCGCGATTGATCGGCGCCAGTCGCCGATAATCCAGGCCAAATTTCAGGGCGTGGCCGCCCGCCGTCCAGGATAATGTGTCCACCAGATTGAACTGCCGTTGCTGGTTTGCCGAATTCAGTCCATCTGTCAGCGCGGCAGTCGCCGGACCGATTTGCACATAACTGAGATCGTTTTCTGGCGAAGCAAACGGCGGATACAACGACGATGTCGGCGGCAACACCGCTCCGCCAAAAGTATCCAGCTCATATCTGGTGCCCGCTCGCGAGCGGCTGTAATTGAAGCGCAGGTCATTGCTCGTGCGCGCTGAAAACGTCATGGCAGAGCCAAGCGTCAGGGTCTGTGTTTTCGCCGTGCCGTTTTCCACCGTATTGGGCGTGCTGAAATTGGCGCGCACCTTGGCTGTCGAAGGCGCGTGATTGTAACGACCAAACAACGTCAATTTGCTGTTGATGACCTGATCGAGGCGGACGCTTGTCGCATTGAGCGTGGAAGGATTAGACCAACTGCCGATAAAAGTCGCCGTATTCGGGTCTGTCGCCAGCGGCGCACCGTTCGGCAAGGGATACGCGTTGAGCAAATCACGGATGAGCCCTGTGGCTCCTTGTCGCGCCGACACCGACGGCACCGGAATCGGATCAGACACAAACGGCTGGCGCAACCGCAAACCTTCGTAAGAAACAAAGAAAAAGCTGCGGTCGCGTCCTTGATATAGCGCTTGTCCCCCTTGCCTCAAACGCGGCAAGAGCAACGGCCCGCCTAACGTGAATCCGAAATCGTTTTGCCTGAGCGGTGGTTTGCGCAACCGATTGCGATTGGCGAAATAGTCATTGGCGTCGAACACATCGTTGCGCAGGTAATTGAACACATTGCCGTGAAAATCGTTTGTGCCAGAGCGCGTAACGATGGAAACCTGCGCACCCGGTTGCCGCCCAAATTCAGGCGCATACGTGGAAGCTTGAATGGCAAATTCCTGCACGGCATCCACCGACGCCAGCGAATTGGTTCCGCCTTGAATGGAAAACGCAGGCAATGCGCCGCCGCTCGATTCGTAAAGCGTGCCCGCGCCCGTCGTGGCAAAGTTCGCGCTCACGCCATCCACGGTGAAGTAATTGGCATTGGCCCGCTGTCCGTTGACGTTGAACTGCCCCGCCGTCGTCACATTCGTTTTGGCCAGCACGACGCCGGGCGACAACGTGATCAGGGATTGAAAGCTGCGCCCGTTCAGCGGTTGATTGGCGACAAACTGCCGATCCACCACGGTTGCGACGGTGGGCGATTCGTCAATCAGCGAAACGCCATCGGCAACCGTCACGCTCTCGCCCACCTGCGCGACTTTTAGTTGGACTCGCAGCGCACGCTGTTCCCCGACGTTGAGCACCAATTCAGAAACCTTCGCTTCGGCAAAATTGGCGGCCTTGACCGAAATTTCATACACGCTGGGCGGAAGCTGCGTCAGGATGAATTCTCCGTCATTGCCAGACACCGTCTGGCGCTGTCTTTGTATGGATGGGTTATTCAGTTTGATCGTTGCGCCAACAACAACCGCACCGCGCTCATCCACCACAATCCCCGTCAGGGTCGCAGTCGCGGATTGCGCCTGGGCGCCTGCCAGAAGCGCGAGCAACAACAAACAGAGCATCACAGACAATAGAGGAAGGCGTCGTTTTTGTTGCAGCCTGTCACTGGCAATCAGTCGAAACGTCACGGTAAATACTCCTTGGTAGGGGGTAGATCGAAAAAAAGCGCGCCCATGGCCGCAGAGCAAGCTCTGCCGCAGCTTGTTATTCACGCTGTTTAGAAAGGCGATGTTTATCAGGAGCAGGTGAGAGCAGCGATAGTTTTTTTACGAATTGTCTCAAAATTCAGGTTGACTGGTTATATAAGTCACATGACTGGCAAGCGCCTGACGAGCGAAAAAAAGCGCCATTGCCCGGCGATTTCCGCGCGCATTCACTAGGTCAATCGCCACAAACACCACACGCCCGCAGCCAGCTACCATTGACCAACCCAATCACGCCATTCATTGAATTCCCGGCGACCAATAACGCCAACCAGGCTCATCTTTTTATCGTTTCTATTGCCACACAGACCATCAACCACAAATTACCTATGAGCATTCTTTGGCAAGACCTGCGCTTTGGCGCTCGCACCTTTCGCAAAAAGCCCGGCTTCACCTTTATCGTCGTGCTGACGCTCGCGCTCGGAATTGGCGCGAACGCTGCGATCTTCAGCGTCACGAGCGCCGTCATCCTCAAGCCGTTGCCCTTCAAAGAGCCGGATCGCCTGGTGCATCTGTGGGAACACAACCAACGCGGCGCGCGGTATCAGCGCGGGCAGGATTCCAATTTCATCGCCGTGCGGCCCGGCACGCTTCACGACTGGCGCGAACACAGCCGCAGCTATGAGCACGTAAGCGGCTATCGTTGGGCAACCATGATGTTGACGGGCGGTGAACGGGCAGAGTTGGTCTGGGGCAATCGCGTCGCGGATCGTTTTTTTGAGACGCTCGGAGTAAACGCGCAAATCGGGCGAACCTTTTCTGAAAGGGATTACCGTCCAGACGCGCCGCCGGTCGTTGTGTTGAGCGACGCGTTGTGGCGCAACCGTTATGGCGCTGAGCGCAACCTGATCGGGCGCACGATAATGCTCGACAATGTCGCCCATACGGTTATCGGCGTGATGCCTGCGGGCTTTTACCCAACCCGGATCGAAACGCCGCAAGTGTGGACACCGTACGCGTTTACCGCAGCCGACAAAACCAACCGCACAGCCTGGGGCTGGACGGTCTTTGCACGGTTGCGACCGGGCGTTTCACTGGAAGCGGCGCAATCCGAGATGGATTTGCTGGCCGGGCAAATGGAACAGAGTTATCCGGAACACTATCAGAACATGGGCGTGGTGCTGGTTCCGGCGGATGCGGAGATTATCGGCAGCCTGGGGCGGTTGTTTTACCTGCTGCTGTGCGCGGTGGCGCTGGTCCTGCTCATTGCCTGCGTCAATGTTGCGAACCTGTTGCTGGTGCGGGCAACTGAACGGGAACGCGAATTTGCCGTGCGAGCCGCGCTCGGAGCCAGCGGCGTACGTCTCATCCGGCAATTGCTCACTGAAAGTTTGTTGCTTGCGGGCACAGGCGGCCTGCTCGGTTTGTTCTTGGCGTCTGTCGGCGTGCGCGCCTTGCTGGCGCTGGTTCCGGCTGCCGCCAACGTGCCGCGCTTGCATGAAGTGCGACTGGATTGGCGGGCGTTCGTGTTTACGGCGGGCGCGTCGTTGTTTACCGGAGTGCTGTTCGGATTGGCGCCGGCATTGCGCGCGGCGCGCGCCGATTTGAATCACGCGTTGAAAGAAAGCGGACGCAACAATGCCACCAGCAAACGGCGCAGACAACTGGGAAACCTGCTGGTCGCGGGCGAAGTGGCGCTCTCGCTGGTGTTGCTGGTAGGCGCAGGGTTGCTGGTGCAAAGCTTCGTGTGGTTGCAAAACACAGACCCCGGGTTTGCGACAGAGCGGTTGCTCACGATGGAAGTTCGTGTGCCCGACTATCGTTACGGCAAATATGAAACGAGCGGTCCAAACACATTGCGCGCGCAACTATTCACCGAGCTTGAACGGCGGCTTTCGGCCTTGCCAGGAGTCGCCGCTGCTGCTGTTGCCGCCAAACTTCCCGTCAAACACGCGCCCAATCCCTGGGGTATCAGCATCGAAGGCCGCCCGGCGCCGCCCCCCGGCAACCAGGAAAGCGGCGCGGCTCTCAGTCAAAAAACCGGCGTTTACCATCACGGCAGCGTGGCTATCAACCGCATCACGCCCGGTTATGCGCGCACGCTCAACCTGCGTCTGCTCGCCGGGCGGTTTATTGACGAACGAGACACCGCCGACAAACCCATGGTCGCGCTGATCAGTGACACAACGGCGCGCAAGTATTGGCCCAACGAAAATCCTGTCGGGCAGCGCTTCACGGTAGATTACACAAGCTGGTTTCCGAAAATGGAGATCGTCGGCGTAGTGGCCGACATCAAAACGAACGCGTATGACAAACCGCCTTACCCGGAGATTTACTGGCCCATGGCGCAATCGCCCTCTTCTGCCGGTCGCATTCTGATCCGCACCCAGGCCGACCCGGTCGCGCTGGCCAATGTGGTGCGCGAAGAAATCGCCAAGCTTGACCGCGACTTGCCCGTGCTTGAGGTGAACACGATGGAGGAAGTGATCAGCACCACGCTTTGGCGGTCGCGTCTGGCCGCCTGGCTGTTGGGCCTTTTCGCCGCGCTGGCGGTCATACTGGCCGCAGCAGGGTTGTACGGCGTGATGAGTTATTCAGTCAGCCGCCGCACTCAGGAGATGGGATTGCGCATGGCGCTTGGCGCTGAAACGCGCGATGTGTTGCGCCTGGTGGTTGGTGAAGGAATGAAGGTCGTTTGCGTGGGCCTGATCTTTGGCCTGATCATCGCCTTCGTGCTCAGTCATCTGCTGGCTAATCAGCTTTATGGCGTGAAGGCGACTGATCCACTGACCTTTCTGAGCGTGGCGTTGTTGCTGGCAATTGTTGGAGGGCTTGCTTGCGTCATTCCAGCACGGCGCGCTGCCAAGGTTGATCCGATGATTGCGCTTCGTGCGGAATGACGTGTGTTGTCACATTGAAGCAAAAAAGAGATTTTGCGAAAGGCAGGTGATGCGCTCTTGCCCCCTTTTACGGCCGTGCCCCCGTTTGCCCAGCCGCGGCAATGTTTTCCTGCCTTTCGCAAACTTGAACGAACTCTCCTGATCAATCCCTGCTCAGGGACACGTTGGCGAGTTGTTGAGAATGTTTCGATCTTTCAGCACAAACGTCGTATCGGGTTGTTGCCGTTTGATCCGTGCGCCACCGGTGTTTTTGGGCGCGATGACGCAGCGGTCATAGGAAGCAGTCACACGCGCACCGTCGTGCAAGGTCGTCACGCAACCCTGGCGCGTCACAATTCCCTGCCCCACCAGCACAAAGGTGTCGGTCAAACAACGAACGAATTTGTAATCGCCCGTGAACGAATTGAAGAGCAGATAATCCTTGCTCACATCGTCCTTGATGCAAACATCCCACACCGTGACGTTGAAGCTGCACGAGGCTGTCGCGCCGCCCGAATCCGTTGCCGTGCAATTGACTGTCGTCGTTCCCAACGAAAACGCCGAACCGGAAGCGGGCGTACAAACAACCGTTGCGCCGGGACAGTTATCCACCACTACAGGATTGGGAAATGTCACGATTGCGGTTGTGCTGCCGGGTGTGGCGGCAATCACATCCTGGTCAGGCGGACAGGTGATCACGGGTGGCGGATTTTGCGCCACGGTCGCTGCCGCCGCAGAGTTGTTCGCCGGATTCGGATCGCTGGTCGTCGCCGAAATCGTCACCACGTTATTGATCACAGCGCCATTCGCCAGAATGCAATTCGCCGTGGTGTTGAATGTCACGGTGGCTGTCGCGCCCACCGCCAGCGAAACATACGTGACGGTGCGATTTTGCCCGCTCCCGCCACAAACACCGCCGCTGTCTGCCGCGCAGGAATTGAACAGCGCGCCAACCGGCAGCGGATCGCTCAAGGTGACGTTGACCGCATTGCTGGGGCCGTTGTTGCGCAAAGTGATCGTGTAGGTCAGCGGATTATTCGTCACCACCGGATCAGGCGTATCAACCTTGCTCAGCAATTCCAGGTCAGCGCGCGCAATCACGTTGGTGGTTGCCGTCGCCGAATTGTTCCCGTTGTTCGGATCAGAAGACGTCGCCGAAATCGTCGCCGTGTTGTTGAGCACGGTGCCATCCGGCACGGCGGCTCCGACGCGCACCACGATCGTGAAGCTGGCGGTTTCACCGTTGGCCATGGAGTCTTTGCGACAATTGACCGGGCCATTGGCACCGACTCCGGGCGCGGAGCACGTCCAATCCGCAGGCGCTGTCAGCGATTGAAAGGTCGTGCCCACAGGCAACGGATCATTCATCCGGGCAAACGTCGCCGGCCCAGCGCCGCTGTTGCTGACGTTGATCGTGTAGGTCAGGTTTGTGCCCGCGATGACCGGATCAGGTGAATCTGTTTTGGTAATGCTCAAATCCGCCGCCGAAACCGCGCCGATGGCATTTAACGCCATCGCAATTCCAAAACCCGAATCACGGTCGAATCCGGGGCCTTCGATGTCGAGCGCGGTCGCAGTCAGCGCCGCGCGAACTTGCGCGGAAGTCAGTCCGGTATTGGTTGACCAGACCAGCGCCGCAATCGCCGCCGCGTGCGGCGCAGCAGCAGACGTGCCGCAGAAATTGGCGAATCCCGGCGCAGCCGTGCTGACGCAATCCGCCGCCGCGATGTCCGGCTTTTGGCGTACCGCGCCACCGTTCGAGCCAAAAAGCACATTGCCCGCCGTCAGCGCGTTGCCTGCGGCGTCATAAAACATGCGACGCGGGCCATCCGAACTGTATGTTTCGACCGGATTCGCGGCGCCGCCGGTAAAGCGATTGCCGCCGCCGACTCTGAACACAGCCGCGACGCTGACGGCGCTCGGCGTGCCTTTGTGACCAAAAATCTGCCCGTCCGTGCCGACCGTCAATTGGCCGCGATTGGTGTTCAGGTGTAACGCACGCGTTGCCGCACCTGTCCGGCGCAAAATCACGACGCGGTCGCCCACGTTGAACGTCGGCGCAGCAGGCGGATCAGCGTTGTCTATTTCTTCCAACGGGTCCTGACTGCCGTTTTGCGTGTTGGTAGACATTGCCAACACCGCCGTCATCCCCGCATTCAGAATGAACAGGTCGTAATCGTTGTTTGCCCCTCCCAACGGGTCGGACCATTTCAACGAAACCGGCAACCGGCTGGTGCTGCCACCGCCGATCCCCGTCAGACGGTTATTCGTCACGCCGCCGCCGAAATCGTGCACGCGTCCGCCCGGCACCAGCGCCAACGTACCGCCATCAACGAAATCGCCTTCCCACACGCCAGACGTCGTATCGTTGAGATTGCCCGCATTGCCCGCCGAAGTGAAATACAGCACGCCCGCAGCGGCGACGGTGTTTACCGCCTGGGCAATGACGTCATCCTGAAACACACCGACATTGGTATAGAAAATGTCATCCACGATGATGTCGCAGTTATACGGCGCACCGGCCAACGTTGTGATGTTGTTGGCCATGTTCGCCGGGCCGCCGCCGCCGCGCGCAAAAAACAAATCAGCGCCGGGGGCCAGGTCGTGGATGATTTCGAGCATCGCCGTGCCTTCGTCGCCGTTGCCGGCCTGACCGGGCACGACGGTCACGGTCGCGGGCAATTCACCCGCCATCTGTTGCGCCGCCAGGGCATTCACACCATCAGACAACACGCCGACGCGAATGCCTGCGCCGTTGATTCCCAGTGCACGCACCTGATCGGCGCGATGCGCGGTATCGCCCTGAGTGTTGATTGCGCCCGTCAGCGGCAGGCGTCGTTTGGCTTTGGCTGTTGCCAGCGCGGGCAACGCGCGCGTCAATTGTTCGCGTATGTTTGCAACGCGAGTCGCGCGGTTGACCGGCGCGACAACAGTTTGTTGGGGGGAGGTCTGCACAGCGTCAACGCGGCTGGTGTATGGCTCGCGCGCACGCTGAATGAATTTGACTTCGTTGGCTTCGGCAATCGCTTCGAGCCGCGTAAGCGGCACGCGCGCGCGAATCGTATTAAACGCTTCGAAGGCGTAAACAACTTGCCCGTCAAGCTGACGAATGGCGGCGAGCAGTTCTGGCGTCACCCGGGCACGAATGTCCACCAGAACTTTACCCGCCGCATCTTCGGGCACATTCACGGCCAGGCGTGGCAACCCCGGCGCGATGTCTTCGCCACGTTTTTGCTTCAATTTGTAAAGCAGTTGCGAATCAATCTTTTGCTGGGCGGGTGAACGCCCCTCTTTCTCTTGCATCAAGGCGGCAATCTGGCGCAAAGCCGTTTGGCTGAGCTGTGGCTTTTGGGCCTCCTGCGCGGAAGCGGTGCTGGCAAAATGCCAACCGACCGCTCCCGCACCGAGTGCCAGGGCAACCAGAATCAGCGCCAACATCCGCGACATCGGCTGGCTCGACCGCGTCGCGTTCCCACGTTTTGGCTTTGGTTGTGTCTGCATGGCGGTATCCCCTTACAGTGGCTGAGAACAAACTTGGAAATTCTTGTTACATAAAACCGCGCACCAACCTGTTGTTGTGCGTCAATGACCGTCACTGATGTAAGCGCAAATCCCACGTAAAACCCGGCAACACAGGAAAGATATTTTGTGGCGCGGAACGGAACGCATCACCAATTCCTCAGTACGTCCATCCGCGAGGTGTGGCGTTTCGATTCCGGGAAATCTCATTCCCGGAATCGGACAGCTCGTACAAATCCGCTAAACACACAGGTTGAAAAAGGCCAACAACGCCAAGAGTTACCTTGCCGGCACAGTTGGCACGACATTTGGTTGTTACTTGCCCTGGTTCGTTAGAGACAAAGTTGAGAGAACGCCATCCGCGCTAGCACTTTGTGCGTATGAAGTGGGTCAAAGAAATCGCGATGCGTAAAACGAGAGGAAGCGTCTTATGGAAACCTTGTTACAAGATGTGCGCGTGAGTTTGCGCCGGTTACGCAAAACGCCGGGCTTTTCCCTGATTGCCATCATTTCGTTGGCGCTGGGCATTGGCGCGAACTCGGCGATTTTCAGTTTGGTCAATACAGCGTTGTTACGCCCGTTGCCGGTCGCCAATCCGGAACAACTGGTTTCTCTTAACAACGGTTCGGTCAAAGGCGACCGTGAATTCCCGACGTTTTCCTATCTGAATTACCGCGACGTCCGCGACCGTAGCAGCGATGTCCTTTCCGGGGTGATCACCTATCGCTTTGTGCCGCTGAGTTTAAGTCACGACGGCGTCAATGAACGGCTGTGGGGCTATCTGGCGTCGGGCAATTATTTCGATGTATTGGGCGTACAAGCTGCGCTGGGGCGCGCCTTTACCACGGAAGACGACAAAGCGCCGGGCGCACATCCGGTGACGGTGCTCACCTATGCTTGCTGGCAAAAACGCTTTGGCGGCGATCCGGGCATCGTCGGCAAAACCGTCATCGTCAACGGACACAATTACAGTGTGATCGGCGTCATGCCCAAAGGCTTCATCGGTTCGGAAATCGGTTACCAAACCGAAATGTGGTTTCCGATCATGATGCAGAAGCAAATCGAACCCAGTAACGATTATCTGGAAAGCCGCGACAGCGAAAACATCTTTGTCCAGGGACGCCTGAAACCGGGCGTCAGCGTTGCGCAAGCCGAAGCGGCCCTGAAAGGCATTGCCGCACAGTTGGCAGCGGAATTCCCCAACCAAAACGAAAACAAAACGATCAACCTGTCTCCGGCGGGGTTGTTCGGATCGTTTTTGCGCGGGCCGACATTGCAATTTGCCGGAGTGCTGATGGCGATTGTCGGACTGGTGCTGTTGCTGGCGTGCACGAATCTGGCCAACCTGTTGCTGGCGCGTGCGACTGAGCGGCGCAAGGAAATCGCGATTCGTCTGGCCATCGGCGCTAGTCGCGTTCGGTTGATTCGGCAGTTGCTGACCGAAAGCGTTTTGCTTGCCGGTTTGGGCGGCGTGTTGGGATTGTTGCTGGCCTACTGGCTGGTAGATGCGATGATGGCTTTCAAACCGCCGATGGATATTCCGCTGGCGACGGATTTGCACATTGATTATCGCGTGTTGCTCTTTACGGGACTGGCCTCGCTGGTGACCGGCGTCGTGTTCGGGTTGCTGCCCGCGTTACAGGCCACCAAGCCGGAACTTGTGCCCGCCCTGAAAGACGAAACGTCGGTGGGCGGCTATCGCCGTTCGTGGTTGCGCAGCGGGTTGGTCGTGTTGCAGATGTCGCTGTCGTTGGTCTTGCTGGTGTGCGCGGGTCTGGTGCTGCGCGGATTGCAGCGCGCGCAATTGCTCAACCCCGGCTTTGTGCCACAAAACGCCATTGAAATGTCATTTGATCTGGCGTTGCAAGGTTACGACGGCGCACGCGCCAAACAATTCAAACAACAATTGCTGGATCGCGTGCGCGCCTTGCCAGGCGTGCAACAAGCCGGACTGACAGATTTCCTGCCGCTCAGCATGAACATCAACCAAAACTCGATTTACGTCGAAGGTCGTCCGGCGGAACGCGGAGCCAACGCGCCGATTTCCATGGTGTCTTCGGCGTCGCCGGGATTTTTGCCTGCGTTGGGTGCGCGCTTGCTGCAAGGGCGCGATTTCGACGACCAGGACGGCGAAAACCGCCCGCGCACGTCCATCGTCAACGAAACCTTTGCGCGGCGGTTCTGGCCCAATGAATCAGCTGTGGGCAAACGCTTCAGTTTTGAAGGCGCGGAAGGTCCGTGGTTTGAAATCGTCGGCATCGTGCAAAACGGCAAATATTGGAGTTTGGGAGAAGACCCAACGCCGATGACGTTCGTCAATCTGCGCCCGAAAGACGGCAGCTTTCTGACGATGGTGGTGCGCACTGCGGGTGATGAACAAAGCGTACTAACGGCCATTCGTCACGAATTCCAACAACTGGACGCCAACCTGCCGGTTTACAACGTCAAAACGATGACCGAGCACATGAAAACGCCCTTGTTCCCCGCGCGTGTAGCGGCCACGTTGCTGGGCAGCTTCGGGCTGTTGGCATTGTTGCTGGCGGCAATCGGAATCTTTGGTGTGATGTCGTTTGCCGTCACGCAACGCACGCGCGAAATCGGCATTCGCATGGCGTTGGGCGCAGGCGCAGGCAGCGTCTTCCGCTTGATCATCGGGCACGGATTGACGTTGACGGCGCTGGGCGTCGGCATCGGTCTGGCCATCGCTCTGGCGGGCACACGATTGATGTCCAGTTTGCTCTACGGCGTCAGCGCGATGGACGTCCTGACGTTCACCGGTGTCTCGACGTTGTTGATCCTGGTCTCCTTACTGGCCTGTTATGTTCCGGCGCGCCGTGCGATGCGCGTTGATCCCATGCTGGCCCTGCGACATGACTAGCGCACTGGCTAAATCGTAACAGCCGTCATCAGAACCCGCGACGCTGAAACATTCCGATGAATATTGGCGTCCTGACTTTGTCGTATATCAATGTCGCGTGTTCTGATTTAGACCAAAGACAAAACAATCAACATTTTCAGAAGGATTGTGACGATGGAAAGTTTGTTGCGAGATTTGCGCTTTGCGGGCAAAGCGCTATGGAAAAATCCGGGCTACGCGCTGATTGCGATTTTGACGTTGAGTCTGGGCATCGGCGCAAACACGGCGGTATTTAGTGTGGTCAATGCGATGCTCTTACGCGCGTTGCCCTATCCCCAGGCCGAGCAATTGATGTACATCTGGAATGCCGACCCGGAACGCCCCGACGAACGCTCTTCCTTGTCGCCGCACAACTTCACCGATTTGCGTCAGCGCAGCCAGAGCTTCGCCTCGTATTTTGCCTTTCGCTATACCAGCTTTGCCTTGACCGGCAGCGGGCAGCCGCAATCGTTGAGCGGCATTATGGCGTCCAGTGATTTTGGCCGTACGATTGGTTCTACGCCGGTGCTGGGCCGCGTTTTCACTGAAGAAGAAGACGCGCCCGGAAAGAATCGTGTCGCCGTCATCAGCTTCGGATTATGGCAACGCCAATTTGCGGGTACCCCCAACATCCTCGGACAAACGATTCAACTCAACCAGGAACCATTCACCATCGTCGGTGTGATGCCGGCGGAGTTTGCCTTTCCCGCCCCCAACATCGAAATCTGGGTGCCGCTCGCGCTGGATTTGTCGAAATACCAGCGCGGCACTTCGTTTTTGCAAAGCGTCGCGCGTTTGAAACCGGGCGTCACCCAAGCGCAAGCCCAGGCAGAAACCAACAACATCGCGCAACAAATCGTGCGCGAAAACGCCAGCTCGATGCGCGAACTCGCTTTCAACGTAATGCCGCTGCGCACTGAACTGGTCGGCGAAATCGAAAAACCGTTGAAGGTGCTGTTTGGCGCGGTGGTGTTGGTGCTGCTGATTGCGTGTGTCAACGTCGCCAATCTGGTGCTGGGTCGCGCAACCGTTCGTTGGAAGGAAATCGCCTTGCGCACGGCGCTTGGCGCATCCCGTTGGAGTCTGATTCGTTTGCTGCTGACCGAAAGCGTCTTGCTCGGTTTGCTGGGCGGCGTGCTGGGCATTCTGCTGGCCAGTTACGGCATCAGCGCAATGTTCAGCATTTATCCAGATGCGCTACCCAACTCCAAAACTGTCACGATTGACGGCGTGGTCATTGCCTTTACGTTTGGCATGTCGGTGTTGACCGGCGTCATTTTTGGCTTGGTGCCCGCGCTGCAAGCAACCAAAACCGATCTGAACCAGGCGCTGCGCGAAAACAGCCGTACGGCGTCGGGCGCAAGCAACCTCAAATTGATTCGCAGTGGTTTGATTGTGGCCGAAATCGGATTCTCGTTGCTGTTGCTGGTCGTGTCAGGCTTGCTGCTCAAAAGTTTCTGGAAGCTGCTCGAAGTGAATCCGGGCTTTCAGACGGAAAATGTCGTCACCGCGCAAGTCAGCTTGCCGCGTGCACGGTATGCGGACGAATGGCAACAGGCAGAATTTTTCCGCCGTGCGGTGGAAAACATACGCGCAATTCCCGGCGTGCAATCCGCATCGTCAGCGACCAATCTGCCGTTCAACAATTCACGCGGCGCGACTTCGTTTGATATTGACGGGCGCACACGCGGCCCCAACGAAGACCAACCCGTGGCCGATAATCACGAAATTTTCCCCGGCTATTTTGCCACGCTGGGCATTCCCTTGCGCGCAGGCCGCGATTTCACCGAAGCCGACGACCGCACCCGTCCTGGCGTGGTCATCATCAACGAACGCGCGGCGCAATTGTATTGGCCGGGCGAAAATCCGATCGGCAAACACCTGACGCTGGGCACGCCAGAAGAAGACAAGCTTTATGGCAAACCGGTTTCGCGCGAGATCATCGGCGTCATCGGCAACGTCAAGCTGCTGGCGCTGAACGATGATTTCAACCCGGAAGTCTATATTCCGGCGGCGCAAGTTCCCAGCGCGGGCATGGTGCTTGTCGCGCGCGGCGCAATTCCGGCAGAAACCTTGATCAACAGTTTGCGCAACGCGGTCACCGCCGTTGACCCGAATCAACCCATTCGCCGGGAACAGTTGCTGGCGACTGCGGTGGCGCGTTCGGTTGCGCCGCAACGATTTATGGCCACGTTGTTGCTGGTGTTTGCCGGCGTCGCCGTCGCGCTGGCAATGGTCGGCATTTACGGTGTGATGTCATACGCTGTCGCCCAACGCACACAGGAAATCGGCATTCGCATGGCGCTGGGCGCACAACGGCGCGATGTGCTGACGCTGATTCTGGGCCAAGGCACAAAACTGATCGCCATTGGTCTGGGAGCCGGGTTGCTGACGGCGTTGCTGGTCACACGCTGGTTGCGCAGTTTGCTGTTTGAAGTCAGCACAACGGATGTCAGCACGTTTGCAGGCGTCGCCGTATTGCTCGCGGTGGTCGCGCTGCTGGCCTGTTTCATTCCGGCGTATCGCGCCACCAAAGCCAATCCGATTTCGGCATTACGGTATGAATAAAATGGGGAAACCAGTGAAACCACGCGCCAACTTGCTTTTGTTGCTTGCCGGATTGCTGTTTGTGGTTGTGAACACGGCACAAACGCGCGGACAGTCAGTGCCAGTGCAAACCAAAGCCAAACCGGCGGAAATCGCTGCGCGTCTGGAAACCATGCTGCCGCCGTTGATGAAAGAAGCCCAGATTCCCGGCTTGTCCATCGCATTGGTGCGCGACGGCAAGCTGGTCTGGCAACACGGTTACGGCGTAAAAAACGCACAGACGCAAGAACCGGTCACCGACACAACCGTGTTTGAAGCCGCCAGTTTGAGCAAACCTGTGTTTGCGTATGCAGTGCTGAAATTGGTGGATGCGGGCAAATTCGATCTCGACACGCCGCTGAACAAATACCTGCCCGGCAATTATGACGTTGCCGACGATGCACGCATTGGCCAGATTACCGCGCGTCACGTGCTCAGTCATCGCACGGGTTTTCCCAACTGGCGCAACGGCGCACTGAAGATTTTTTTCACGCCCGGCCAACGTTACAGCTATTCCGGCGAAGGATTTGTTTATCTGGCCAAAGTCATCGAACACGTCACCGGACAATCCTTCAATGACTTCATGAAGGCGACAGTTTTTACGCCGCTGGGAATGACCAACAGCAGTTATATCTGGCAAAACAGCTACGACACGCAAAAGACATTTCGTCACGATGCCAGCGGCAAAGTCACCGGACAAAACCGACAAGGCAGCGCCAATGCGGCAGCCAGTTTGCACACCACGGCACAGGATTTCGGGTTGTTCGTCGCGGCGATCTTGCAAGGCAGAGGCCTGAAACCAGCCACCCGCCAATTGATGCTCACCTCACAAGGCAATGTGCTGGCAGGCGGAGCCAATTCTCTTTTCCGTCCGAATGCGCAACCGGTGCCGGATGTCAGTTGGGGCTTGGGCTGGGGCTTGCAAACGACCAAAGACGGCGTGTCGTTCTGGCATTGGGGCGACAATGGCAATTGCAAAGCTTATGTCGTCGCGTTTGAGAAACAGAAACTGGGAGTCGTCTTTTTTGCCAACAGCGCGCGCGGCTTATCCATCGCACGCGAAATCGTCGCGGCCACCGTGGGCGGCGAACAACCAGCGCTCACCTGGCTCAATTACGAATCCTACAATTCGCCGCCACGCCGTCTGCTCAAAAACATTCTTGCCCAGGGCGCAGAGGCCGCCCTCAACGAATACCGCCAACAACGCAAAGAGCAACCAGCCAATGCCATCCCCGAAGACCAGATGAACAGTTTGGGATACGAACTGCTCAATGTTCATCAACGCGTCAAAGACGCCATCGCCGTTTTCCAGCAAAATGTCGCGGATTTTCCGCAATCGTCCAATGTGTATGACAGCTTGGGCGAAGCCTATGCGATCAGCGGCGACAAGGCGCAAGCGATCAAAAACTATGAGCGGGCAGTTGCGCTTGATCCCAACAACACCGGCAGCGCCGAAGCGCTCAAGAAACTGCGCGCCACGCCGTAACTCACCTCAAACGACAAAGAATCACCACCTTCTGAGCAGACAGCTTGCTTGCGCAGGGCAGGCCGGGGCATATTTTCCCCGGCGTTGAACAAACGCCTCCCCCTTCTCGTATGGGGAAGCGGTTCGCATACATCCCGTAAACAATCAGGAGACGTTATGACTAGCTGCCCAGCGTGTAACACCGAAACTCAAGGATGGGCGCGATTTTGCCGAAACTGCGGCGCGGCGCTGCAAGTTTCTGTCACAGAAATGGATGACACCCGGCGGTTTGATCCGCACGCACCGCGTCCGACCGGGCCGTTGTCCACCCCGAACGCTTCGCTGTATGCGCCACCGCAATCCGTTTACCCCACGGCGCAACCGCTGACGCCTCCTTACAAACCGTCGCTGCTCAAAACGCTCTTTGGCCGCAAATTCGTCTGGCTGACGGTTTTCGTCATTTTGTTTTTCGCGTTTTCAGTCGCCGGGATCACCATTTCACGCAATCGCAGAATTCATAACCGCATCGCCAGCGGCGAAAACGTGCGCCGCGCACCTGACAAAAGCATTCAAAACGCGTTGGGCGTGATGGCGTCGCGGCTTTCCGAAGCGGGCTATGAAGACATTCGCGGCGTTTTCGTCAATCAACTGGTCAGCGACGACGGCCCCGCCGCACAAGCCAAAATCGAAGCGGGCGATGTCATCACCGAACTGAACGGCCAACCAGTCAGCGATGCGCGTGATCTGGATCGCATTCTCAATTCGCTGAAATCCGGCACGGAAGTCCCGGTCAAGGTGCATCGCGACGGAGAAACCATCAGCGCGCAAATCAAAGTCGGCGATCCGGCGGTCGCGCCCTGGTTGGAACCGGTAGACCCGCGCGATCAGGGATTTTTGGGCATCGGCGAAACCACCCGCCGTTGCTGTGTGCCGGGCACCAAACGGCGCGGCGTCGAAATCGAACGCGTCAACGACAACGGACCGGCGGATTTGTTCGGCTTGCGTCCGGGCGATGTGATTGTCGAGGTGGACGGTCACGCCGTTCGCACGCCCAACGAATTGGCGCGCCGCATCAAAGCCGTCAAACCGCGCAACAAAGTGCAGATCACGTTCTATCGCGGTAGCACCGAACAGAAAATCGAAATGATGGTCGGACACGTCGGCCCCAACCGCTTTACCGAAGACTGAACGCAACGCTGATCGCTGCCTCACATAAACGCTAATTCCCTTTGCCGCGATGAATCCGGTTGCATTCACTCTGCGCTTTGAGGCTGGCACGTTGTTGCTGGACGGCGCAGCCCAAACAGATTCCCTGCCCGCCGTTTGGCAATGGGATGAGCGCGTGCGGCGTTATCGTGCGCCCGCGCTGAGCTATCGTCAGGTCGTCATCGAACTCGTCCGCCAGAAAATTCCGCACACGGACGAAGCCCGCCAATATCTCGAATTCGATTTTCCGCCGAAGCTCATCACCGAACCGCGCCCGTATCAACAAGAAGCCATTGCGGCCTGGCAACAAACCGGCAAACGCGGCGTGATCGTGTTGCCCACCGGTGCAGGCAAAAGTCTGGTTGCGCAAATGGCCATCGAACATTGCCAACGTCAGACGCTGGTCGTCGTGCCCACGATTGACTTGATGAATCAGTGGTACGACCTGATGCTGACGGCCTTCAGCGCGGAAATCGGTTTGATCGGCGGCGGCTATTTCGAAATCGGCGCCATCACGATCACCACCTATGCCTCGGCGTTTCGCTTTATGGAACGGCTGGGCAATCGCTTCGGTTTGCTGGTGTTTGACGAGTGCCATCACCTGCCGGGCAGCGTGCACCGCTATGCCGCCGAACTGGCGATTGCACCGTTTCGCCTGGGATTGACCGCCACGCCCGAACGCGCCGACGGCGGCGAAGAATTGCTCGAACCATTGATCGGGCCGACCGTGTATCGCCGCGAAGCGCAAGAACTGGCCGGTGATTATCTGGCCGATTACAGCGTTGTGCGCGTACGCGTGCAGCTCAGCGATGAAGAACGCCAGGCTTACAAGCGCCAGCGTAGTGTGTATCGCGAATTTATACAGCAGCAAGGATTGCGCATGTACGGCCCGCAAGGCTGGCAACAATTTGTGTTTGCCAGTGCCCGCAGCCAAGCCGGACGCCGTGCAATGCTGGCGTATCGCGCGTCAAAGCGCATCGCCTTTGGCACCGAAGCCAAGTTGCGCGTCCTGGCCGAATTGCTTGCGCGTCATCGCCACGAACGCACACTGATTTTTACCGCCGACAACGAATCGGTGTATCGCATTTCAGAACAATTTCTGATTCCTGCGCTCACACACGAAACGCCGATCAAAGAGCGGCGCGCCTGGCTAGAGGCGTTCAATCGCGGCGAGGTGTTGGCGCTCGCCACGTCAAAAGTGCTGAACGAAGGCGTGAATATTCCGGCGGCGTCGGTGGCAATTGTGCTTTCCGGTTCCGGTTCGGCGCGCGAACACATTCAGCGGTTGGGGCGCATTTTGCGCAAACAACCCGACAAAGAAGCGGTGCTGTATGAAATCGTGACCGGCGAAACCACCGAAGAACACACCAGCCAGCGACGCAGCAATGCGGGCCAATTTCAAGACGTGCGGGAACAGGCCCCCCACTGGCCTCACTGGAGTGACGAAGATGCTGACGGCTGATCTGGCTTTGAGCTGGCAACGCGGCGACCGCATCGGGCCGCGTTATTTGGATGCCAGCGATGAAACCTATGTGCGCGCGGCGGAAGAGTTGATCGCGCTCGTCCGCGATCATCAGGGACACCGACGCTTGCAGCTTGCGCAAGCGCTGGACGATTACATCGGCATCGGCACCGATTACCGCATCCTGCGCGGATTGATCAAACTGCTGCAAGATCGCTGCACCTTTGCCACCGTTGCCCCCGTCGAACCCGCCGAATTGCGCAACACGCTGTTTTTGCTGGCGCGCGCGCATCATCCGGCCAATGCTTCGGTCAAAGAACAACTGCTGACCGAAGCAGCCACGCAAGCCGGTTGCGCCCCCCAGGAAGTGCTCGACAGCCTGTATGCCGATTTGCCCGACAACCAGCGCCTGCTGGAATTTGCCGAACTCAATGCGCAAGAGCTGCTGGCGCAATACAATCTGGCGCAGGCGCAAGCCCTGCTGTATCGCTGTGTCGAATTGGTGTTGCGCGTAAAACCGCAAGCTCCCGCCGGCTACCGTCAGCTTTTCGAAGCAATCAAACGCTACCGCTTAATCCATGACATCAGAGGAAGCGCCGACGCCGGATACGAAATCAGACTGAGCGGGCCAATTTCGCTCTTTCATCGTTCACAGAAATACGGAATTCAAATGGCGGTGTTTTTGCCCGCGTTGCTGGCGTGTCAGGGCTGGCAACTTCGTGCGGAAATCGAAACCAAACACAACAAACGCGCCTTTTTTGAGATGGACAGCCAGCAAACGCAAATCGGCGCGGAAGGCTGGCAACAGCTTGCGCCGGACGAATCCGTGCGTGAAGAGCTGGTGCGCAAATGGGCGAAACTCGGTTGCCAGTGGCAATTGTTCGCCAGTCAGGAAGTGCTTGATTTGGGCGCGGGCGCAGTGGCGCCAGATTTTCTGGTTGGTCATCCAGACGGTCGGCAGGTCTATTTGGAGCTTTTGGGATTTTGGACGCCGCGTTATCTGACAGATCGGTTGCAGGAATTTGCGCACAGCGGCGTCGAAAACTATCTGTTTGCAGTGTCTGAAGAATTGCGCGGCAGCCGCGAAGCGCCCGTCAATCTGCCGCCCACTGTTTTCAGCTACAAAAGCGCGCTGGATGCCCGCGCCTTGCTCAATGCCATCGAACGACTCGCGCCGCTTGCCGCCGAATGATCGGCGTTACTTGTTTTTGTCTTCGTCCGGTTTCTTGTTCAATCCCCAAAACTCTTTCATTGCGTCCGCGCCCGGAATGAACTTTTCCCACATCTGCGGCGCATTGGCGGTCATTTCCAGCAAGCCACGGAAGCGTTTGTCGAATTCTTCCTTCGTCTTCAAATACGCTTCAAAACTGCTCGACAGATAGTTGCGAAAGAAATCCTGGGCTGCGCCTTCCTGCGAACGAATGAGCTGAAAGAGAAACGGCAGCGGCAACAGATTCTTGTCGTTCTTCTCTTCTTCCAAAATCGCCTGGATCAACACGGCTTTGGTGACGTCGGCTTTGGTCGCCGAATCCACGACCTGAATGTCTACGCCTTTGCGTATGATTTGCAGCAAATCCTGATAGGTGACGTAGCTTTTGGTTTCGGTGTTGTACAACCGGCGGTTGCCGTACCGCTTGATGATGACGCGGTCTTCGCTCTCGGATGAATTCTTTGCCATAACGCCGCGCAACTTAGCACGAGCGCAGCATAGGTGTCCATCAAATCCTGCTATTCTATTGAAAAGACTGAACTAATCAAACTTCGCAGGCGCGAAGTAAACCCAAACCACCTGCCGCCACGGCAAAACCTGCCCATTTCAGCGATAATCTCAAACTATTAGCCGCCCTCGCTTTTCACACAGCCATTACCATAGAGCAATATCAAAATTTAACTCTTTAATTTGCAACACTTATCCACTCTATCTCGCAAATGCGAAATCTATTCTTGACAGTTCACGACTTCGCGCCTATGCTGGCGCTCGATCGCATCCCAAACCACACTGAAATCGAACCGAGGAGGACTGCACCGTGATTCGCAAAGTGCGCGGAACAACCGTCGTGATTACCGGCGCAACCAGTGGCATTGGCCGCGCCACGGCACTGGAATTTGTGAGCGCAGGTGCGCGCGTTGTGGTAGCAGGTCGCCGCGTCGAACGGTTGCAGTCCCTGGTGGCCGAAATCGAAGCGCAAGGCGGAGAAGCCTTGGCCGTGCCGACCGATGTGGCGGACGAAACCCAAGTGACGGCCTTGATCGAAAAAGCCAGCGCGCGGTTTGGCCGCATTGACACGCTGGTCAACAACGCAGGCGTAGCCATCGCGGCAAAATTTGCCGATCAATCGCTGGCTGATTTCAAACGCCTGATGGACGTCAATTTCTGGGGCGCGGTGTATGCGTGCAAGGCGGTTTTGCCACAGATGAAAGCGCAAGGCGGCGGTGTGATCATCAACGTCTCTTCGATTTTCGGCAAACGCGGGATGCCGTTTGAGTCGGCCTATTGCGCCAGCAAATTTGCGCTGGCCGGCTTTTCAGAATCGCTGCGCGCGGAATTGATGAGCGACAACATTGACGTCAGCACGATCTTTCCCGGCGCGGTTGAAACCGAAATCTTTGAAGCCGCCGCCAACCAAACCGGCCTGGAAATGCCCAACGCGTTGCCCAAATTTCCGGCGCGCGAAATGGCCAAAGTCATTGTGCGCGATGCGCAATTCCCCCAACCCGAAATCGTGATGGCGCTGGATGCGATGGCCATCAATTTTTTCAACACGGTCGCGCCTCGGCTGATGGATTTTGCGCTGGGGTGGACGGTTCCGTTTCTCGAAGGCGCGCGGCGCGCTGCGGCGTCGAACCAACCTACGGCGCAACAGCAACGCGGCAATCTGTATTCAACCGATAAAGACGGCGGCGAAAAATAACCTCGCGGCCACGCATTATTTCGCTTCACAGAAAGGACTTACGTTATGTCGAGCAAAGCCAAATCCACCAAAAACGAAACGCCCGCGCCTGAAACCAATCAAGCTGCCAATCCCGCTGCCGATTGGGCCAAACAGGTCATCGAACATCTGGTCGAAGCCCAGAAAAGCTGGATTCAAATCGCTGAGCAACAAAACAAACTGGTGCTGAAAGCCATCGAACAAGGCATGGAATTTTATCGTCAGGCTCCCACGCCCGCGCTGGGTGATTGGGCGCGCCAGGGCTACGAAGGTTTTGTCGAAGCGCAAAAACGCTGGTCCGAAATCGTGTCACAACAGAGCCAGCAATTTGTCGAAGCCTTGCGCGAAGGCGCCAGTTTCACACCCGCCGACGTAACGCGTTCGATGTCGGATTTCGCGTCACAAGGCATTGAAACCGTGGTCAGCGCGCGCAATCAGTGGCTGGATTTTGCCGCGCAACAAAACACGCAGGCGATCAAAGCGCTCAAAGACGGATTGCGCCTGGAAGAATCTTCGCCCGCCGCAGCCCTGGCCGATTTCGCCGAACAGGCCGTGAACAATTACGTCGAAATTCAAAAACGCTGGCTCGATCTAGCGACGCAACTTCCCTTCTTCCGCCCGACGGACAAGAAATAATCAGACAGCAAAGAAGGTCCGTAGAGAACGAGGGACGGAAGAGAACGAGAGACGAGCAGCAGGCAAGCGCTCACAGGCCCAAACCAGTGTGTCGCGCTTTGCCTGGTCGCTCTGTCTTTTCTGTCTCGCTGTCCCTCTCGCGCTGTCTTGGCTCTGCGCCTTCTCACCATCCGTCCGCTGTGGTAACTTCCGCGCACATTTTCATCTCCATCAACTTGCTGACAATTTGGCAGCTTGGCAGAAAGGCACCAGACGACGATGACGCTAGCAGCGAAACGATCTTATCCCTGGACGACCACGCTCAAAGACAAACAGATCACTTTGCGCCTGATGCAAACAACCGACCGCGACACGGTGCTCTCGTTTGCGCAATCGCTTCCGGCGGATGACCTGTTGTTCCTTCCGCTCGACATCACACATCCCAAAGTCATTGACGGTTGGGTGCGCAGCCTGCAATCCGGGCGCACCGTCACGGTTCTAGCCGAAGCAGAAGGCGGCTTGCTGGGTATGGGCACGCTCGTGCGCAGCGAAACCACCTGGGCACGCCATCTGGGCAACATTCGTTTGCTCGTCAGCCCGGCGGCGCGCGGCATCGGATTGGGCAGTTTGCTGGCCAACGAAGTGTTTGGATTGGCCGAAACCGCCGGTTTGCAAAAAGTCGTTGCGCAAATGGCCGCCGATGAACGCGGCGCGGTCGCCGTGTTTGAGCGGTTGGGGTTCAAGGCCGAAGCCTTGCTCGCCGATTACGTGATGGATCGCGAAGGCCGCACGCACGATTTGATCGTCATGAGCTATGACGTCACCGGATTGAACCTGTAACGCTCTGCGCAAAAGAGGCTGACGATGTTGACGCAAACGCTGGCCGAATTTCAGAAACAGTTTTTCTTCGGCGTGAATCAAATTGCCGAGCCGCTGATCCGCGCCGGACTGGGAAATCCGCTGCTGTTGCCGGTCGGCACCGTTGTCGTCGAAACCACCGGACGCAAAACCGGACGCAAAATCAATTTGCCGGTGCTGGCGGCGCGTTGGGGAAATGCGCTGGTGTTCAGCACCGTGCGCAGCGAAGCGCAATGGGTCAAAAATCTGCCAGCGCATCCCGGCGTGCGCTATTGGCTGGGCGGCCAGGCGCACGAAGCCACGGCCTATGTCTTTACACCAACCGAAACGCCTGACCTCGAATCGCTGCCCGCACAATTTGCCTGTCTGGCGCAATGGCTGACCTGGCAAAGCCGTGTGTGCGGTTTGCGCATTGCGTTGCTTGCGCCGCTTGTTTGAAGGGAAAAGACCATGAGTGAGAACCAGACGTTTGCGCGCATTCCCGAACCACCCGAAAAGTTTTTGCTCGGCCATTTGCTCACACTGAGCGCCGAAACGCCTGTGCAGGATATGTGGCGCTTGGCGCGCGAACTGGGGCCGATCTACCGTCTGGAACTGCGCGGTCGCGTCGTGGTGATCGTGTCTGGCTACGATCTGGTCAACGAACTGTCAGACGAAAAACGCTTCGACAAAAGCATTCGCGGCGGCTTGCGTTTGGTGCGCCGGTTTGGCGGCGACGGGTTGTTCACGTCAAAAACCGAAGAACCCAATTGGGCCAAAGCGCACAACATTCTGTTGCCCAATTTCAACCAGAAGGCGATGGAAAGTTATCACCCGATGATGCTCGACATCGCCGAACAAATGGCGCTGAAATGGGATCGGTTGAATCCGGACGAAGAAATTGACGTCGCGCGCGATATGACCAGCCTGACGGTGGACACCATCGGGCTGAGCGGGTTCGATTACCGGTTCAATTCGTTTTACCACGACAAAGAACATCCGTTTGTCGGCGCGATGGCTGATGCGCTGGGCATCACGATGGATGAATTGCGTGACGTGCCGATGGAAAGTCTGATTCGCCAAAGCCGCGAACGGCAATTGCACGACAGCATTCGCACGATGAACGAAACCGTGGATCGCATCATCCGCGAACGCAAAACCGGCGGCGAAGACCTGGCCAGCAAACCCGATTTGCTCAGTTACATGCTGAGCGGCGTAGACAAGAAAACCGGCGAACGCCTCGACGACGTCAACATCCGTTATCAGGTCATCACCTTCCTGATTGCCGGTCACGAAACTACCAGCGGCTTGTTGTCCTTTGCGATTTACGCGCTGCTCAACAACCCCGACGTGCTGGCCAAAGCCTATGACGAAGTTGATCGCGTGCTCGGTCCTGATCCGAACATCAAACCGTCATACAAACAGGTCAACCAGCTTGGTTACCTGACGCAAATCCTGAAAGAGACGCTGCGTTTGTGGCCGACCGCGCCGGTGTTCGGTTTGTATCCGTACGAAGACACCGTCATCGGCGGCAAATACAAAATCAAACATCAGCATACGATCACCGTGTTGTTGCCGATGTTGCACCGCGATCCCAGCATCTGGGGCCCGGATGCCGAACGGTTCAACCCAGATCATTTCAGCCCTACCAACGAAGCCAAACGTCCGCCCAATGCCTGGAAACCATTTGGCAACGGCAAACGCGCCTGCATCGGGCGGCAATTCGCCCTGCAAGAAGCCACGCTCGTGCTGGGCATGCTGTTGCATCGCTTCGAACTGGTTGACCACACGCGCTATCAACTGAAAATCAAAGAATCGCTGACGCTCAAACCCGACGGCTTCAAAATCAAAGTTCGTCCGCGCAGACATCGGAACGTTCACACGGCAACCGGGCAGCCTGTCGAACTGCGCGCAGGCGAGGCGCAACCCAATCCGGCAAATTCGTCACGACAAGTGCGGCAACACGGAACGCCGTTGCTGGTGCTGTATGGATCGAACATGGGCACGGCGGAAGAACTGGCGCGCCGCATTGCCGGCGACGCCGAAGAAAACGGTTTCGGCGTGCGCGTGGCGCCGCTGGACGATTATGCCGGGCAGTTGCCGAAAGAAGGTTTGCTGGCCATCGTGACGTCTTCTTACAACGGATTGCCGCCCGACAACGCCGCGAAATTCTGTGACTGGTTGCGCCGCGAAGATTTGGCCGCAGACGCGTTGTCAGGCGTGACCTATGCCGTGTTTGGGTGTGGCAATCGCGACTGGGCGGCGACGTTTCAGGCCGTGCCGCGTTTCATTGACGCGCAACTGGCGGCACACGGTGCGCGACGGCTGTTTGCCCTGGGCGAAGGCGACGCGCGCGATGATTTCGACGGCCAGTTTCAAAAGTGGTTTCAACCGCTGCGCGCAACCGTGGCGCAAGAACTTGGCATTCGCAT
>JAEUQO010000180.1 GCA_016789605.1 Acidobacteriota bacterium | reverse complement strand
CGCGTCAATCCAGTTGCGCTGGTCTTCCATCTCGAACAGGTCGCCGCTGAAACTGACTTCTGCCCACACGCCGGGAGCGATTTCGTGCGTGATGGCGCTGAGGTCGTGCAAGGCTTTGACGGGCTGTTCCGCCGCGACCAGGTCGGGAAACGCCGTTGTGTATTCCGAACCATTTGCGTAACGCGCGCGACAAGGCTGTCCGGCCAGTTCCGCCGAATGCAGCACGCAAAAGCCTATGCGATTGCGCAGGAAGGTCGAGCGCGCTTCGCCGTCAAAGGTGAAGCGAATTGTGCCCGCAGCATCGCCCGTGATTTCTGCGCGCCAGACAAAATCAATCTCGCGCTCGCGGTGCGTGGCGTCGTAGCTGATCTGAAAGGAATCTTCCTCGATGGAACATTCGAGATTGGAGAGTTGCGCTGGAATCGTGTCCCAGTTGCGATCACGAACAGCGGCATAAATGCGGCGCAGGATTTCGTGCTCGCCCCATTTGATGTAACGC
The DNA here is from genome assembly GCA_016789605.1 of Acidobacteriota bacterium. Classification (GTDB taxonomy): domain Bacteria; phylum Acidobacteriota; class Blastocatellia; order RBC074; family RBC074; genus RBC074. The sequence goes on along the minus strand of JAEUQO010000180.1, from coordinate 3,169 downwards.
AAATCGCCGTTTTCAAACCGCATTCGCAACGGCCCGGCGCACAATTCCTTCCAGTTGTTGTTTGGTTTCATGTTACCGGTAGAACAGGTTATTAACCTATTCCACTAATTTCTATAGAACAGGTTGATCAACTGATTAGCTGGCAGGCCGGATGATGCGCCGCTGCGAGCGCCGCAATTGCCGGTTGCGCAAGCTGTCCAGCAGCACTGCCAGAAAGATAATCGCGCTCATCACCAGCGGATACAGGTACGGATCAGCGTTGGCGATCACCAGGCCGTTTTCAATGGTTTGAATCAACAGCGCGCCGAGCAGCGTTCCCGGCAGCACTGCGCCTTTGCCGCCGAATAGACTGGTGCCGCCCAGCACCGCAGCCGCGATGGCGGCGAATTCGCGCTGATTGCCGAACGTTGGCGAAACTGCGCCGACCTGCACGACGGAAACCAGTCCGCTGAGCGCCGCGCAGAATCCGCTGATGATATAAACGGCAAGCTGGGTGCGTTCAGTGCGAATGCCTGCCATGCGCGCGGCGTCGGCATCGTTGCCCATGGCGTAAACCTGCCTGCCAAACGTCGTGCGTGTCAGCGCCAGATGCGCCGCAATCACAACCAGCGCCATCATCAACACCGGAAACGGAATGCCCGCGATGCGCGCCGAACCGATGCGCAAAACGGCTTCCGGCAAATTCATCGCCCGCGTTTCGGTCAGCCACAAACCAAAGCCGCGCCCGAAATACAGCGTAGCCAGCGTGACAATGAACGGAATGATGCGCAGCCACGTGATGCACAGCGCATTGAATGCGCCATAAAGCACGCCCGCCAGCAGAATCACCAGCGCCGCCAGCCACAGCGGTTGTCCGGCCAGCACCATCTTCCCGGCCACAGCGGCAGAAACGAACATCACCGATCCGACAGACAAATCAATTCCGGCGGTCAACAGCACAAAGGTCAGGCCCGTCGCGACGATCACCGTGGACGCGGATTGAATTAGAATGTTGACGAAGTTATTTGCGGCAAGAAAGCGCGGCGAGAACAGGCTGAACGCCGCCAGCACGGCCACGAAAATCAGCGTTGAAGCGTGGCGCAGAGAAAACTGTGAAAGTTGTGCGGCGGCTTTGTGCATCACGATGCCTCCACTGCGGGCAAGGCCGCGCCGAGAATGCGTTCGCGGTCGAATTCGTGGCGATCAAAACAGGCTGTCACTGCGCCGCGCTGCATGACCAGCACGCGGTCGCAAACGCCCGTCAATTCTTCAATCTCCGAAGAGATGAACAGAATGCCCGCGCCCGTGGCGGCCAGTTGCTGAATGATGCGGTAAATTTCTGAACGCGCGCCGACGTCTACGCCGCGTGTCGGTTCATCGAGTATCAGCACGGCAGGATTTCGCAGCAGCCATTTTCCCAACACGACTTTTTGCTGATTGCCGCCGCTCAGCGTTTTGACCGGCTGGCGCGTCTGCCCGCCGCCTCTGATCTGTACGGACGCCGCTATTTGCTCCACGGCTGCGTTCAGGCGCGAGTGATCGAGCAACGCGCCGGAGGTGAATTGCGGCAGCGCCGTCAGCGCCAGGTTGTCGCTGATGGCGGCATCCATCAGCAAGCCTTCCTCGCGGCGGTTCTCAGTCAAAAATGCGAGGCCGCGTGCGATGCGTGCGCGGGTGGAAAGCGCGCTGATTTCTTCGCCGTTGAGCATGATGCTGCCGCTTGCGCAAGGATCGAGGCCAAACAGGATGCGCGCCAGTTCCGTGCGCCCCGCGCCCATTAAGCCTGCAACGCCCAGAATTTCGCCGCGCCGCAGTTCAAAGCTTATGCCTTCGATGACGCCCGGTTGCGAAAGCTGTGCGACGCGCATGACGGTTTCTGTCGCAATCGTCGTGGCGCGCTCGGGGTAAAGCTGATCCAGGCTGCGTCCCACCATCAGCGTAATCAAGCGCTCCGTTGTGAATTCGTCTTTGCGGCCAGTCCCGACGACTTCGCCATCGCGCAACACGATCATTTCGTCGCACAGGCGAAAGACATCTGCCAGCACGTGCGAGATGTAAATCATCGCAATGCCCTGTGTGCGCAACCGCTCAATCAGCGCAAACAGGCGGTCGGTTTCGCGGCTGGTCAGCGAGGTAGTCGGTTCGTCGAAGATAATCAGTCGGGCGTTCTGGCCAAGCGCACGGGCGATTTCTACCAGTTGCCGCTCGCCGGGTGAGAGCCGTTCCACCTGCGTATCGGGCGAAATGTCCAGGCTGACCGCGCGCAGCATTTCCGCCGTCTTTGTGCGCATCAACTGGCGATCAATGAACCCGAATTTGTTTTTCGGAAAGGACGGGATAAAGAGGTTTTCGGCAATGCTCAGATTGGTGAACAGATTCAGTTCCTGATGCACAAAGGCTACGCCGCGCCGCGTGGCTTCGGCGGGCGTTTGAGGCGCATACGCTGCGCCGTCAAATTGCATCTGCCCGGCATCTGGTTGCGTCACGCCGCCGAGAATGTTCATGAGCGTAGACTTCCCTGCCCCGTTTTCGCCAACCAGTCCGAGTACACTTCCGGCGGCCAGCGATAAGTTGACGCCGCGCAACACCGACACGCCAAAATAGCTTTTCCCGATTTGTGAACATTCCAGCAAATGACTCATCGTTGTTTCGTGTGTCACCGACGCCGCAGCACGTCCAGCAGCGCGGCCAGCAGAATGACGCCGCCTTTGACCATCATGATCGTGAAATGAGAATGCCCGGCCAGATTCAGCGTGTTGTCAATCAGCGTCAGAAACAGCACGCCGTAAATCGTCCAGACGACTTTGCCGCGTCCGCCGAACAGGCTCGCGCCGCCAATCACCGCCGCGCCGATCACATCCAGCAACAAACGCTGCCCGAGCACGGGCGAGCCGGTTTCCAGACGCCCCGTATACAGCACCGCCGCGACCGCCGCGCAAACGCCGCTGCTGACGTAAGCCCGCGTGATGGTCTGGCCGACCGGCACGCCGGAAATTTCCGCTGTTTGCACATTGTGCCCACAGGCATACAGCCAGCGTCCGGCCAGACTGCGACTGAGCAATACGTGCGCCGCGATTACCACCAGCGCCGTCACCAGCAGCGCATACGGCAAAAACAAGAGCGAGCCTTTGCCAATGGCGATGAACGCGGGCGGCAGGTTGTAAATCGTTTTGGACTTCGTCAGCCAGAT
>JAEUQO010000386.1 GCA_016789605.1 Acidobacteriota bacterium | reverse complement strand
TGCTTTATTTTCTGACCTGGCGCGACATCAAAGTCCGCTACAAACAAACAGCCATCGGCGCGGCCTGGGCATTGATCCAGCCGTTTTTTACGATGCTGATCTTCACCTTTATCGGCAGCCTGGGCAAAATTCCGTCCGATGGCATTCCGCGCCCGATCTTCTGTTATGCAGCGCTGGTGCCGTGGATGTTTTTCGCCAATGGTTTGACGCAATCGTCCAACAGCCTGGTCGGCAGTTCCAACCTGATCACCAAAGTCTACTTTCCGCGTCTGACCATCCCACTGGCCACGGTGTTGTCGGGCCTGGTGGATTTCGTGCTCGCCTTTGGTCTGTTGCTGGTGATGATGGCCTGGTACGGCATCTGGCCCACGATCAACCTGATCTGGTTTCCGCTGTTTTTGCTGCTGGCGCTGGTGACTTCGCTGGGTGTGGGATTGTGGTTATCGGCGCTCAATGTGCAATTCCGTGACGTGCGGTATGTCGTGCCCTTCCTGACGCAGTTCTGGATGCTGGCCACGCCCATTGTCTATTCCAGCAGTTTGCTGAAAGAGCCGCTCCGCTCGCTATACGGATTAAATCCGATGGCGGGCGTGGTCGAAGGCTTTCGCTGGGCGCTGCTCGGCACCAATCGGCCCGCCGGACCGCTCTTTTTTGTGTCGGCGGCAGCAGCAGTCCTCATTTTGATCGGTGGCGCATTTTACTTCCGACGCATGGAAAAAACTTTTGCCGACGTCGTCTAACAGTTCTGCCTGACACAGCCTCTTGCACATGGCGTTTCCTACGACACTAAAACCAGCCGAGACCACCGCCGAGCCCGTGCCTGCGCGCATCGGATTGTGGCTGAGTGTGCGCCAGTATGTTCGCCAACGGCGCTGGCTGCTTTCTGTCGTGCGCGCGCTCAGTTCGTGGTGGTGGCTGGGTCCGTGGCGTGCGTGGTGGGTACGTCACTATCAAAAACAGAGGCGCAATCCGCGCCTGCCCCGTCAAACAGCGTCGTTGTTTCACCACCTGGATGTCACGGCGAGTGTCGAGCGTTTGGCGCGCCTGGGTGTTGCGCCTGGGTTGCAATTACCGGAACTGGAAATCAACCACATCCTTTCGTTTTGCGCGGCAGAACAACGCGACACCTATGCCAATCCGCATACGCGCTGTTACGCAATCAAACAGATCGCCTATGACCCCAAACTGCTCGCGGTTGTCAGCGCGCACTTGGGAGCAGAGCCGATTCTTTACAGTTCGCATCTGTATTGGACCTGGCCGCCCGCCAACGAAGCCAAACGCCAGGAATTGCTGGCGCAAAAATCGCGCTTTCATTACGACGTAGGCGATTTCAAATCGCTGTCAGTGTTCTTTTACCTGACGGACGTAGACGAAAATTGCGGCCCGCACGTCGTGATCGAAGGCACGCAAAATCACAAATCGTTTTGGCAACTGATGACCCGTTACCTGCCCGATGGCGAAGCCCGACGCAATTTTGGCGACCAGATTCGCGTGTTGACCGGCGCGCGCGGCACGGGCTTTTTTGAAGAGCTGACCTGTTATCACAAACACAGCGCAGGCACGAAACCGCGCCTGATGTTGACCATCACCTACCTGTTGCAACGCGCGCCGTTGCCCGGCCATTGAGTGGTTGAGAAATGCTGACTTTGCAAGAGTGGTTCGACAATCCCGCGCGCTGTTTAATCATCGGCGAAATCGCGCAAACGCACGACGGCAGTTTGGGCACGGCGCACGCTTACATTGACGCGGTCGCCAATGCTGGCGCGGACGCCATCAAATTTCAGACGCACATTGCCGCCGCTGAAAGCACGCCCGGCGAACCCTGGCGCGTGAAATTCAGCCGTCAGGACGCGACGCGGTTTGCATATTGGCAGCGCATGGAATTCAGCGAAGAGCAATGGCACGGATTGGCGGCACACGCACGCGAACGCGGTCTGCTGTTTCTCTCGTCCGCGTTTTCGCCTGAAGCCGTAGACCTGCTGGAGCGCGTCGGCGTGCCCGGCTGGAAAGTCGGCGCAGGCGAAGTCGGCAATTTGCCGTTGCTGGAAAAAATGGCGCGCACCGGCAACCCCGTCATTTTGTCGAGCGGGATGTCGGATTGGGCCGAACTCGACGCGGCGGTGCATTGTGTGCGTGAACACGGCGCAGCAGTCGCCGTGTTGCAATGCACGACGGCATATCCTTGCCCGCCGGAAAAACTCGGCCTGAATGTGCTGGCCGAATTGCGCGCACGTTACGATTGCCCGATTGGCCTGTCAGATCATTCTGGCGTGATTTACGCCGGGCTGGCAGCAGCCACGCTGGGCGCAAAATTGCTCGAAGTGCACGTCGCCTTTTCGCGCGAATGCTTTGGCCCGGATGTGGTCGCATCACTAACCACACCGGAACTGAAACAACTGGTCGAAGGCGTGCGCTTCATTGAAACGGCGCTGGCCGCCCCGGTAGACAAACAGGAGATAGCCGACAGCCTGTGCGCATTGAAACAGGTCTTTGGCAAAAGCATTGTTGCGGCGCGTGACCTGCCTGCCGGACATTGCGTGACGCTGGCGGATTTGGCGTTCAAAAAGCCCGGCACCGGCATTCCCGCCGCACGCTATCAGGAATTGCTGGCGCGCACATTGGCGCGCGCCGTCGTCGCCGACGCACAATTGACGGAGGAAGATT
>JAEUQO010000383.1 GCA_016789605.1 Acidobacteriota bacterium | reverse complement strand
GCGGTTGAAATTCTACGATGAGCGGCAACAGTTCGGCAGGTAATGTGGGCATCATGAAGACTCTCGTGGAAAAGAAATCTTCAGAAGCATACGCGGCCTGCCGTTCTTATTTCAAAGATCCTGGATGGATAAAGTCGAGCTAAGAGCGCCTAACAAAATGAGTCATGAGCCTGGTAGGATTTGCCGATAAGAAGTCTATCAATTGCAGTTGAAAGGACTCCTTACGATGGCTAAACCACTCTTACCCGATGAACTCTGGGACTACGTCAAACTCGTTTTGCCACCGGCCAAACCACGCCGCCACCGCCATCCAGGTCGTAAACCCATTGATAATCGTAAAGCGCTGGCCGGCATTCTCTTTGTCCTCAAAACCGGCATTGCCTGGGAGGACTTACCGCAAGAGTTAGGTTGTGGTTCCGGCATGACCTGCTGGCGGCGCTTGCGCGATTGGCACGCCGCCGGCGTCTGGGCGCAACTGCATCAGGTCTTACTTTCACGCTTGCAGGGTGAACACAAAATTGATTGGTCGCGGGCCTTAGTTGATAGCTCGTCGGTGCGGGCTGTTTTTGGGGGGCCCAAACCGGCCCCAATCCCACGGATCGTGCCAAAGCGGGTAGCAAACATCATTTGATTACAGATGCGCAAGGTCTCCCGTTGGGCATGCAAGTCACCGCCGCGAATGTCAATGATGTGACACAACTCCAAACTTTGGTCGAAGCGATTCCCTTGGTGCCCGGACGCCGCGGACGCCCACGCTTTCGGCCTGACCGGGTGCAAGGCGATCGTGGCTATGATTCCGAGCCGCACCGCCAATGGTTACGCGCACGCGGTATCACGCCCGTGTTGGCCCGGCGCAACACCCCGCACGGCAGCGGCTTGGGGGCACAACGTTGGCCGGTTGAACGCACACTGTCGTGGTTACATCAGTTTCGCCGCTTGCGCATCCGCTATGAACGGCGCGTAGATATTCACGAAGCCTTTGTCTTGTTGGCTTGTTGTTTGATCTGCTTCCGCTTCTTATAAATTTCATTTTGTTAGGCGCTCTAAGTAGCAGCCTGGCGCGGCAACGTAGCTTGCTAATGACAGTATGAAGCAGCCCTGAGGCTGGGAAGGTGCAAAACCGTCAAGGCTCGTGCCTTCCCATCTTCAGGGTCAACTCAGCTCCAACGCAGCGTGATGCCAAAGAATCATTAGCCAACCAATTCCGTTTACGCTCAAGTCTGGCATCCGAATGCCAGACTTTACCTACCGGTTCACGTCCCGCGCCTCGTAATCACGGGCAATGCTGCCCCTGACGGCGGCGGCGGGCTTTTCAATCGCGGCACATTGACGATGAATGGCTGCACGATCAGCGGACCATGATTGTCACGATATTCATCAACTGCCCGTCCACTGTCAGTTCAACCTGTACTTCGCCGCGTCCGATCAGGTCACGCGGCAATTCCACATTGATTTGATCCAGGCCGACCAGCCCGCCTTGCGCGGCGGCAAATGAGACAGGCGCATCCAGGCCGCCGACGCGCGCCGTGACAGCGCTCAGCTCAGTGCGTCCTCTGATGCCTGTGCCGTAAAGGACCAGGAACAGCCGGTTGCCTGCCGGGCCGAAATCAAGCGGCACAGGGACAAAGGAATTTTGCGTTGTATCGAATTGTGCGACGGGCAAGTTGCTAAATGAATTGTCAGGACGGAATAGCAGCGCGTTGGCCGCCGGTACACCGCTACCCGAAGCATTCGCCGTGAAAAGTCCCGGCGCGACCGACGCAATTAGGGCTGTGCCGGTCGAAACTTTGCCGTCGCCTGCTGTCACGGTGATCAATGCCGGGCCTGCCGCCGTGCCTTCCGGCATCAGGTAATTGACTTGCCCGAGCGAAACGAAAAAGAGTGGGGCCAACCGTTCGATGCCTGCTGCATCGAGTATTTTGACTTGCGTGCCGGCAAGTGTTGTGGGGAGGGGCACTGCGGTTGCCGCTTGCGTCGTGGTCGCCAGCCCTACGCCAAAGGCTGCGATGATTCCCTCGGCGCTGTTTGTAGGCAGCGAACCATAGCGGGCCGCCGAGACGCTAACCACCAGATTCGCGCCACCTTGTGTGACGATAAAGTTTTGCCCGCCGATAACAAGCGTGCCCATGCGTCCGGCTGCACCTAGGTTGGGCGCGACCGTGTAATTGACCACGCCGCTCTGATTGGTTTGTTGGGGCGCGTTGGCAAGACTGCTCGCAGTGTTTGGGCTGATTGCATCAATAGTAATCCAGTTGTCAGGACTCGTGGCGCTCAAGGGCATGCCGGGCGGGAGCACGACGCTGAGACTGCCGCTGCCACCAAGGGTCGGCCAATCCTTGCCTAAACGGAAAATCGCGCAAGCTGGTTGATTGATGATTGTCACCGTGGCCGCGCTGGAATAGGCCACGCCGCAGCCATTGGTGAACACGGCGCGATATTTGTTGCCGTGCTGCACCGCCGCCGCCGCGACGATCAGTGTCGAGCCGTTGGCATTCGGGAGATTGTTCCAGGTTGCGCCGCCATCGGTGCTCACTTGCCATTGCACGACAGGCGCGGGGCTGCCCTGGGCCGCCGCCGTAAAGCTGATGCTGAAGCCGGGACAGACTTTGACGTTGATTGGCTGTTGCGTGACGCGCGGACGCACACAGGGTTTGCACTTGCCCGTCGCGCCAGCATTGAGGATGGATTGTAAGTCCGCCGCTGGCAGTGCGCGGTTGAACAACTCGACTTCGTCAATGAAGGTTTCGATGCCGCCAATGCGCAAGTCGGCGGTGGTATCTATGTTGCCGAAGGTGGCTGGCAGGTTCTGCGGCGGGTCACTCAGCAGCGCTCCATTCAATGGGCCGATGTGAAAGCGCACGGTGGGGGGCGACACGCCACGATCTACCGTGACGGCGACCAATTGCCACGGGCCAAAAGTGATGGTGCCCGCGCTGGTAAAAGTTTGCGTGGTGCCGTCGCCGAGCGTCAGCACCAGCCGGTTGCCTTGAATCGAAAAGCTATAGCCGCGCTTCTGCGCTTGATCGAATTTCTCGACAATCACCTTGTTGATGCTGGGCGAAGCCTGACCGGTTCGGACATAAGCATCAACGGTGAAGCCGCCCGTGCCAAAATTGAGCGCGGTGTGATGCGGGACTTTGACCAGGACATTGTTCGTGACGAACTGCATTGCTCCCGCCACTGCCCCTGCGACCGGAACTGGCGCACCGAGCGGCGGATTGATGCCGACCGAGCCGCCTGGCAGGGGCATGCCATGATGGCCGCCGATCAGATCGTTGACTATAGTTGCGCCCGCTGGTTCATCCAGCGGCCACCATGCAACCATCCCCGCAGGCGCCGCCGCACAGTCGCAACACCGTGCCGTGGCGCTGGTGAACTCCACGCGCACGCCCGTGACCGACGAGAGATTGACCACGCGAAATTCCAGCTTGTTCAAGCCCGCGACGAAGCCAGCGTTGATGGTGAAATTTTGGAAAGCCGTGAAGCCTGGATTGTTGATTGTGCCGCCGGGCACAGGGCTGCCGTTCAAGAAAATCTGTCCCTGATTGTCGGCCTCCCAACGCCCTGCGATGTGCACCGAGCTCGGATCGCAATTCGCCAGATTGAAATTGAGCTGATACGAAAAAGTGCCGCCGCTGCTCGCCCAGTTGGCGTAGGGGCTGAGCCACTGCGAGACGTTGTTGTTCGGCGGCAGCCAGACCGGATTGGCGGGCACGACGAAGGGATCAGTGGGCGCCCCCGTGTACGAGCCAAAGCTCGGCGTCATGCTGTAATGCGTGTCTTGCGCATAGATCGGCAACGGCTGCCCGTTGTTATCAACCCCTGTGTTGAACAACTTGCTGTTGAGCAAACTGACGACGGTGCAGAGCACTTGCAAGCTGTAGTTCGTTGTCGCCACGCAACCGCACTTGTCCGTCGCTTTCACCGTGAAGTTAAACGAGCCGGATTGCGTGGGCGTGCCACTGAGCGCACCGGTGCTCGGATTGAGCGACAAGCCTGCCGGTAACGCGCCGCCGCTGACGCTGAAAACATACTGCCCACAGCCGCCCGTGGCCGTGAAGGTTTGCGGCGGATTGTAAGGAGTATTGACCGTCGTGGCGGGCAATGCACTTGCGGCAGGCAAGAGCGTAAGGGTGCTGCAATCCACTGTCAGCGTGTAGGTGCGTATGCCCGTGCAGCCGAATTGGTCGGTCACGGTGATCGTGAAACTGAAATTGCCCGTTTGCATCAGCACGCCGGAAAGCTGTCCGCCGGAGGAGAGCGCCAACATATTGGGCAGCGTGCCGCTCGTCACGGCAAAGGTGTAAGGCGCAGTGCCGCCGCTCGCCGTCAGATTCACCGGGCCGTAATTCGCCCCCGCCGACCCGTTCGGCAAGCTCGCCGGATTGATCGTCAGAGGCGGACAGACGACGCGCCATTGAATCGTCAACGTGCCCATGCAGCCGTTCTTGTCGATCACTTTGATGGTGAAGGTGAACGTGCCCGTTTGCGTGGGCGTGCCGCTGAGTGTGCCGTTGGCGTTGAGCGTCACGCCATTGGGCAACGTGCCGCTCAACAAGCTGAAAGTATAAGGTGCCATTCCCCCGCTGGCCGTGAAGCTCTGGTTGAAAGCTACGCCAACCATGCCTGCGGCCAGCGACCCTGGCGTGATCGCCAGCATCGAGGCGTTGGCTACGCAATTGTTCAGCAAGATGGCGACGCGCTGTCCTGACGGTATATTCGTCGCCAGATCGTTCTTGCCATCCTGATTGAAATCTCCGACCAGTATCAGCGTCGAAGTCCCGGTCAGGTTGACATTCGTCGCCGCGCCAAAAGTGCCATCGCCATTGCCTTTCAAAATCGTCAGCGCGGCGGTGGCGGAATTGGCTGCCACCAATTCGGGCTTGCCGTCGCCATCAACATCGCCAAGAGTGACGGCATTCGGCGGATTGCCGAGATTGTTCTGGTTGATCGCGGAGGCAAACCCGCCCGCGCCATTGCCCAACAAGATCGAAGCCGTGTTGGCAAAGTTGCAGGCAACCGCCAGATCGAGATTGCCGTCCAGGTTGATGTCTCCCACAGCGAGATTGTTCGAGCCGGAGGCGACAGCGAAGTTCTGTGCGGCATTGAAGCCGCCGCTCGTGTTGGCGAGGAAGAGCGAGATTTGATTCGCGCCCAGATTGGCGGCGACCAGATCGGGTCGGCCATCATTATTGAAATCTCCTGTCGTCACAAACTGCGTGTTGGTCAAGGCCGTCAACAACGCGCCCGTCGTGAAGGTCCCATTACCATTGCCAGTGAGCAACCTGATGCCGAGGTTGTTGGCGACGGCCAGATCGAGCTTGCCGTCCGCGTTGAAATCGAGCGAGACGACCGAGAAGGGAGAGCCGCCAACCGAAAAGCTGCTGACCGTCAATTGAAACGTTCCGTCTCCGTTACCGATAAGGATGACTGCGTTGGCGGGCGATTGAATGACGACGGCCAGATCGAGCTTGCCGTCCTTGTTGAAGTCGCCTACTGCTCCGGCTTGCGGCGTCGTGCCGGTGGTGATGATCGTCTTGGGCGGCGTTACAAATGTGCCGTTGGCATTGCGGAGCAAGACCGAAGCCGCGTTTGAATTGCGATTGATCGTGAAAAGATCATTGATACCATCGCCATCGAAATCGCCAAAGCCGAAGCTGACTGGATTCAACGCGCCGGGGTCGTAATAAACCGGCGGACTGAAGCCCGACTGGTCACAGGCTTTCGGTTCGCAGTTGTTCTTGCACTTGCCCACGCTGCCCGCGTTGAAAAGCGCTTGCACCTCAGCCGCCGTGAGTGCGCGTTTGAAAAGCTCCAACTCGTCAAGCGCGCCGGCGAAGAAGTTGTCGGTGAAAGCCGGCTGCCGCTTGCCAATCAGCAAGCTCGCGCTGTTGCTGAGGCTCGCCAGCAACGGCTGAAAGGTGAACGGCGGGTTATTGTCCACGTAAATGTTGCCCGCTGCCGGACGGCAGCGTTGGACGGCGATGGCGACAAAATGCCATTGCCCATCATTGACCGCCGTGGGGGCGATGAAATTGGAGAATGTCGTGCCCACGCTCATTTGCAAGCCGGGACGTCCGTTGGAGAGGAAGACGTGATAGCCGATCGGGAGATTGGGGTCACCCGGATTTGTGCGCTTGTCGAGGATCGTTTGCAAGATCGCCGAGCTTTGCGTTTTTACCCAGAAATCTATCGTGAACGATTCGGCGACATCCAGCACGCAATTGCCCAGAATATCAACGTCTGTGGCGTGCGCCACTTCGGCGTAATCATTCACGCCATCGAAGGTCAATGCGCCTGCTACGAGCCCGGCCCCCGGCGTCGGCTTTGCTGTGCCGGGGCCGTAAACGCCCACGTTGTTAAACCCAGCCAAATCGTTGGCGACCGTGCCAGCAGTCTCATCGAAAGGCAGCCACAGCTTCAGCCCGCTCGGCGGCGCAATGCACGCGGGCTGCGTTTGCGCGTTGACCGGCGCTTGGAAGAGCGCGGCGTCGCGTCCCCACAGCCACACAACTATGACCAGCAAGGTCATCGCAAGCAGACATGCCTTCGGCGCGGATGAAGTGCGCTTTTCCATAAAGAACCTCCCTTTCACGGACAGCACGCGCGCTTGTAGGGGGGTGACCAGTACGCGCATAGTCGAGTTTGCCCAAATCCCATTCCCAGACACGATTGTCGGCTAAACTATCCTCCTCTTGCGACGGCGGAAACAATGATGTGATTGCAACATTTTCCTGATGCGAAGGTTCAATCTCCTATCGCGTGTTGTTCGATGACCGCAGACATTACATGTGACGCCTCTTCGTTGATTGGTGGCGACTGTTTGAGCGCGCGCCAACGCGAGAGCATGAACCAAATCATTGGCACAACGCCGCCCAACGTGAACCACACGCCGCCCACCACGCGCAACCAGGTCAAAGTCTGAAACGGCGCGCTGCGAATGAACTCCTGCGAGCGCGCGTACCACAGTCCGTGATCCAACGTTTGCATGAATTGCCACACGCCGACCGGGAAAAGATCGAGCACGACCATCAAAGCCAAGCCAAAATTGAACGACCAGAAAGAGCAACGCAACAAGCGCGAGTGCCAGCTCTCCGTATTGAGCAGGTAGCGGCTGCAAAAGAGCATCGCCGCGAGCGAGAGATTGCCGTACACGCCCATCAACGCCGCGTGCCCGTGATTGACCGTCAGATACGTGCCGTGCTCGTAGTAATTCACAATCGGCAGATTGATAATCAATCCGAAGACGCCCGCGCCCATAAAATTCCAGAAGTTGACCGCCAACAAAAACAGGAACGCTTCTGATTGACCAAACGTGGCGTGCGTTCCATTCGCACGATTCGCTTCGCGCACCGCTGTGTCGGGCATTTGACGCAAGCGCCAAGCTTCGAGCGTCAACAAAATCAACGGCACGACTTGCAAGGTCGAAAAGATGCTGCCAATCGCCAGCGTCATTACCGGCTTCGCGTTCCAGTAAAAGTTGTGCGAAATGCCAAGAATGCCGGAACCGAGAAATAACAGCGTTGCCAGATAAACCACACGCGCCGCGCTTTGCTGACTCGCGAGTCCCATCAGGTACATGAAATACGCGACAATCACCGTGGTGAAGACTTCAAAGAACGCTTCGACCCACATATGAATCACTGCCCAACGCCAGAAATCCGCAATCACAAAATTCGTCTGCGGCCCGGCGACAAAGCCCGCAATGAATAGCAGCAGGATGGAAACCACAGCGTAAAGCATCCAGTAGGGCAGCGACCACGGCTCCTTGCCGCGCAGCACGGGTTTGACGCCGCGCCACATAATCACAGCCCAAAGCGCGAATGCGCCAAAGAGCAGGACTTGCCACAAGCGCCCCAACTCAACAAACTCCCAGCCCTGATTGCCGAGCCAGCGCCACCATTCGCCAAGCATTCCTTTCGGCCCCATCAATACGCCCACCGCACTGCCGACAACGATCACAGCCAGCAAACCGAAGAGTGAATTGGTCAGCGCTAACTGTCCTTTCGGTTGTTCGCGCGCGATCAGCGGCAGTACGAAAATCGCCGCGCCAATCCAGCACGCCGAAATCCACAAGAGCGCAATCTGTACGTGCCAGCCGCGCGTGATCGTGATCGGCAAATAAGTTGAGATGTCCACGCCAAAGAACGTCGTGAAGCGAAGAAAATCGTGGATCGTCAAGACTCCCGCCAACACTTGCACGAGAAAAAGTACGGCGGCGACAGCAAAGAATTTATAAGTCGCGCGTTGCAGTGCTGTCGGCGTGAAGCCCGCGATGCCTTCGACGGTGATAATCGGATGCGCGCGATCTGCGCCATTGAAGCCAATCCATTTGTCCGCGCGCCCATACACAAAAAGCACGCCGCCGAGTGCGAGGATCAATCCGAACAGTCCAAAGACGCTCCAGAACGTTACCGATGCGCTCGGCAGATTGCCTGCTGCCACGTCATACGGCCAGTTGTGCGTGTAGCTGTACTCCTTGCCCGGACGCTCAGCGCCGCAGACCCACGCGCCCCAGTAAAAGAACGCGGCGAGGCGTTGCAACTCCGTCGCGTCGGTGATGTACGCCGCCGGCTGGAACGATTCGCTATGCTGACCTTGAAACACGCTCGCGTAGTATTTGACCAACTCGTGATACGCCTGCGCCTGCCCTTCGCTCAGTGTCACCGCGCCGCTATTCGCATCGTAGCGATTCTCTTTGATCTCCTGCCTGACTCTGGCTTGCAGCGCGGCGCGCTCAATGGGCGTAGGTTCTTGTTGCTTCGACGCGCGCCATTGCTCGACGTAGTAATCTTCCATCGTGACTGCGATGCGATGCAGCGCTTCGGCGGTGAAGTCTGGCCCGCGACTCGCGCCATCGCCGAACATGCTGCCGTAATCCATCAAGGCGTATTTCTGAAAGACGCTTTGGCCTGCGAGGATCGCTGTGTTGGGGATGAGAACTTCTCCCGTCGGAGCCACGAAATTTGGAATCGGCGGAGCCTCTTGATATGTGCGAATGCCCATCAGCATCACGCCCGTCACGCCGACGATCAAGATGAGCAATAGCGGTTGCCACCAGTTTTT
>JAEUQO010000381.1 GCA_016789605.1 Acidobacteriota bacterium | reverse complement strand
GCGGTTGAAATTCTACGATGAGCGGCAACAGTTCGGCAGGTAATGTGGGCATCATGAAGACTCTCGTGGAAAAGAAATCTTCAGAAGCATACGCGGCCTGCCGTTCTTATTTCAAAGATCCTGGATGGATAAAGTCGAGCTTAGGTGCGTTTATGTTGGCAAAGACATAAGACTATTACTCAGCGACTCTAAAAAACTACGGCCTAAAGGATATTATCGCGCAATGCGAAAGAAGGTTCACCATTCTGGGCAAAACTCCGCAATCACGGTACTGCTCGTTGATGATGAATAGATGATTCGCGGAGTACTATCCGAAGCCTTGAGAGACTTGGGGTACGAACCGCTGGTACGGCGCTAAAGAATCAGGTGCAGGACGCCGTGCTCATTCGAGAGTTGAATAACCGAACTTCTTTTTGGAATGAGGGGGCTGAATATCTCTATGGATGGGTAAGTGCTGAAGCGCTGGGGCAGGAAATTGGCGCATCGCTTTATCCGATGATAAAACCGCGTTTATCGAAGCAATACGCCAGACCTTGCCAGCGGGCGCTTTTCAAACCGTCTTACTGCAAAAGACAAAACAGGGGCAGCAACTGAAGGCTCGTTGCCATTGGACTTTGGTGCGAGATAAACAAGGGGAGACACGCTCAATTTTTGTCATCAATTCACCGCCCCTTGACCATGTTGAAGCAATGCCAGCTGCTGTCAGCGTGAATCGTCTTTTGCATTCTTGCTAATGCCTCAGCTTCTAAGATTAGCTTTAAGAAAACGTTCTTCCACCCATTGTGCCAGCGCATCCATTGAGGCTTCAGTGAATTCAAACTGCGGCAAGTTGCTTGCTTCATATGGATTGACCAAGGCGATTAAGTATTGATCGTCTGCGACTTTTTCTTCGGCAAATGTAGCGCGGCTGGCAACCAGGATTTTCGGTACGGCTTCCCAACTGAATCCTTCGGCTAGCGCGATGTCGGCTTCCGGCGCATATCGTTTGCACAGTTCGGCTAAACTTAAGCGCATAGGCTGATTCACCAGCAAGCCAACCAGTTCGGGGCCTACCATCATCGTCGTGTCAGCGCCTGCTTGTTTATGCTTCCAGGTGTCTTTGCCTTCCACATCCAAATCAAACCCATCGTGGCAATGCTTGAGTGAAGCCACGCGATAGCCGCGCTGTTTCAGCCGCGTGATGAGTTCGACCATCAGGCGCGTTTTGCCTGAATTGGAAAATCCGACGATGGAAATGATTGGAGGTTTAACCATGTGTACCGTTACAGTTCGCCGCACACGAACGCGGTTTCTTCGCTTTCATTGAGCACAGGCAAGTCATTGATTTTCGCTCCCGCCGGACGCGGACCGACGCGGCGCAAGAGCGAGGCGCTAGTCAGTGCCAGATATTGCACGCCGGAATGTTCAAGCGATTTCGCCAGCGGTTCGGTCAACGTTTGCAGGTGATCGGTGATGAATTGTTGCGCGGCTTGCGCGGTGATTTCGGCTTGCTCTTGGTTGGCGCAAGACAGGGCGTAAGCTTCTTTCAACCGCAAATAGCCGACAAAGCTGGCCTCGACCGCGATGTGATCGGGCGCTTCGGCGAGCGCCGGTTGCCAGCCAAAGGCACGATAGTATTCAGACAACTCCGCAAGCAAGTAACCGGGTTGCGTCCAATCGCGGTAACTCACTTCGCGTGGCGGCGCGGGACCGCCGGGGCCGAAAATCGAATGATATAGCCCTTCGCCCGCTTCTTCCTGCGCGCTGGCGACGGCGCTTTGTAACGCGGTGTCTTCAACCTCTTGAGCCAGGGCCGAGGTCTGCGCTGGCCAGTCGTTGGTCGGACATTCCAACAACATGCCGAGCAAACGCCACTCAGCGGCGTCGCGCAACAGGCTTTGTTGTCGTGCTTCGGTTTCGTTCATTGCGCTTGTCCTTTCATCAAAAGGGGAACCCAGCCCGTGCGCATTTTGCGCGCGCCGACTTCGTTTTGACCGCCTTCCCAAATCGCGAAAGCCGTTTGGGTGCGCGCGCCAGTTGTTAAGCCGTTGGGCACTTTGCGCACAATCACGACTGACCAGCCGTCGGCGGTTTTCACTCCTTTGCCTTTAGAACTGGCCGCCGCCGGAGAAAGCGAACCCGGCCCTTCGGCGAGCATGTCTTCAACAGGCACATTACGCGGGCCAACGCGGCGATTACCGACGGCTTGAGCCGGAGCATAGCGCGTCGCCATTTCTTGTTGAGCGGCGGAATTTTTGGGCAACGAATCGGCTTCAAACGGGTAATGGTCAATTGCGGCATTCGGGTGAAGCTCTTTGATCGAATCAGGGCGACCATCCAGCGTCGCCTGCCAATCGGCACGCCAGAAAGTGATTTCGACAGGCTTGCCCGGCTCGCCCATTTGCGGCGCGGGCAAATTGGCTTCAAGCTTGACGGGCACTTGCACGGCGCAACCATCCAAAAATTGCGCAGGCATCGGTTTGTCGCTCTTGGTGGCGTCTGCCCATTCCAGACGAAAGGCCATCTCATTTCCGTTGGTGATGGCGCGCACGCGCACCTCTGCCGTCGTCGCTTTCATCTGGCGCGGCTCGACTAAATCTTGCAGCAGTAACTTGCCGACGTGTTCCGGCGCATTGTCCCACGAGGCATCGTTTGGCACGGTCGGCACGGTCGCGGCGTTCACCGCCACGACCTCGGTCGTAGTCGTGACAGCACGGCGGCAACTCACTAACAGCGAACTGCACAAGGCAAGCATCATTAGTCCGATGAGTTTCTTTTTGCTAGTGCGTAACATTGCGACCTCCCTCCTTAACTTACGGACAGTTCGTGCGTGTGATTTGATAAAGCCGGTCATAAGGTTGGCGCACGTGAACAGGTTCTTTGACCGGCACGCGCACGACTTCAGCGCCTTTGCCATCAATGCCCGAAACAAAATCGCCTTGCCGCTGCCAACGCTCCATAATCATTTCGGATGAACCGAACAGCGCCAGCAACGCTTGCAAATCAGGATCATTCGCCGAATTACGATAGGCTTTGACAGCATCGGCTACGCCGGGACCGAACATCTGGCGCGTGAATGCCTGCGGTACATGAATGGGCGGAATGTAATAAACATTCGGCTCGAGGCCAAGTTGAGGGAACAAAGGCAAAGCGATCTTGCGAATGTGCACGAGATAATCAATCGGGTTGTCAGGCCGCGCTTTGTCGGGCGTGTTGATGAATCCCGCCATGCGAATCTTGCCGATGCAATTGACGAAACATTGCGGCTGAATGCCTTGCTCGATTTTCGGGAAACAGGCGATGCACTTTTCAGACGTGCCGGTCATCGGATTGAAAAACACTTTCTTGTAAGGACAGCCTTTGACACATTCCTGATAGCCGCGACAACGGCCTTGATCCACGAGTACGATGCCGTCTTCGGGGCGTTTATAAATGGAACCGCGCGGGCACGAAGCCAAACACGCCGGATAGGTGCAGTGATTGCAAATGCGCGCGAGATAATAAAACCAAGCCATGTGTTGATTAAACTGTTCCAGCGAATAAGCCGCGCCGCCGTCCACTTGACCCCAGCAATCGTCTTCGCCGACGTTGGGATAGGCATAATCTTGATCTTCAGGCCGCCAGCCCAACACGCGCTCGCCCGCCGGAGCCGATTCAAAAATCGTGCTGCCGCCGTAAGTGTGCAGCTTTTGCCCTTCGTAATCTTTCTCGTCCCAC
>JAEUQO010000080.1 GCA_016789605.1 Acidobacteriota bacterium | reverse complement strand
CCAATGAAACTTGCCGCGAATCCACCCCTGTTCATTAATGAACTTTGCTGAACCGGCTTTGATGTCTCTGACCAAATCAGACAACGCCAGGCTGGGTTTCAGGCTGATCAGCAGATGTACATGATCGGCTACGCCGTTGATTTGCAGCATCTTTTGCCCCTGCTTGGTGACGACGCCAGTGATGTATTTGTAAACTTCTTCTTTGTAGGCAGGCTGAATCAAGCATTGTCTGCCTTGCACTGCAAAAACGACCTGAATGTAGATTTGCATGTAGGTGTTCGCCATCGTTGCTGCTCCTTGCAGAATGGTTTGAGGTTTCAGTGCAAAGAGCTATACAAGGCATTCGTTAGACGGTGAACGGCAGATGCAAGTTTTCAAAGATGCCAATTCAATCTACCTCACGTGTATTGGCTCTCACGCCTCTGACAGCCAGTTGATATGTTCGCACAGCGGGCGGCTCAGCCGTAAGAACGCCGCCGAAGTTTGCTGCACAGAGTTTGACCGTGGTGAATCGCCATCTCCGCGAAGTGGCGGACGCCAGTTTTGGGAATCGCCGATCCCAGAACCGGACAGGCAACGGCTTGGCCCGCTGTCGCCCAAATCGGTTAAATCACAGCATTTACAGCCTTAGGTTGTCATTTTGCCGCCGCGCTCACCGTGGCACGCCGCTTGGAATACAACTGACACAACCCAGAAGATCGCCGTTCGGTGATTTCCGACATTTGCCCGACAGTGTGTAGGAAAGGAAGTGCGACCTCGTATGAATACGCTATGGCAAGACTTGCGCTACGGCGCGCGCATGCTGCTGCGGCAGCCCGGCTTTACCTTGGTGGCGGTGCTGACATTGGCGCTGGGCATCGGGGCGAACACCGTGATTTTCAGCGTCATCAATGCGTTGATTCTGAATCCGCCGCATTTCAACGAACCGGAACGCGTGACGACGATCTGGCGCACGCCCAAAGACAAACGCCTGGAAGGTTACATTTCCTATCTGGAATTGCAGGACTGGCGCGCCCGGCATCAGGGCTTTGAAATGATCGCCGCCTATAAACCAAACGCCTTCACGGTGCTCAATGACGGGCAGGCAGATCGTATTTCGGGCATGCGCGTGACGGCCAATTTCTTGTCGCTGTTAAACGTGAATGTTTTGCGTGGGCGCGACTTTCAGGTCGAAGAGGAAAAACGCGGCGCAGCGCCCGTTGCCATCCTCAGTTACCAAACCTGGCAAACGCGATTTGGCGGCAACGATGCCGCCGTCGGGCAGCAGCTCACGCTGAATGGCAGAGCCTTTACCATCGTGGGAATTCTGCCGCCGAATTTTGAGTTTCCCTTGATTCCCAAACAGTCTGAAATCCTGACGACCATCGCGGGCGAAGGCGGCAATCTGGAACAGCGCGGCGCGCTGGTGTTGAAAGCGCTTGGCCGTTTGAAACCGGGCGTCAGTCAGGCGCAAGCGCAAACGGAATTTGCCGCCATCGCGATGAACCTGGAACAGCAACATCCGCAATACAACAAGGATGCGACGATCTTTCTGCGGCCTGTGTCGGAACAGATTGTCGGTCGCGATGTGCGGCGCGCGTTGTGGGTGTTGTTGGGCGCGGTGGCGTTCATTTTGCTGATTGCCTGCACCAATGTGACGAACCTGTTGCTGGTGCGCGCCAGCGCGCGCGAAAAAGAACTGGCGTTGCGCGCGGCGTTGGGCGCGGGAACCTGGCGCATCGCCCGGCAATTGTTGAGCGAAAGCATTGTGCTGGCGACGCTGGCGGGGGGCGTCGGCGTGTTGATTGCGGCTTGGGGGCAGAGCGCGATTCGCTATTTTGGCGAAGATCAGTTGCCGCGGCTGAACGAAGTCCAGATCAGTGGACAGGTGTTGCTGTTTACGCTGGCGGTGTCTGTGCTGACGGCGGTGCTGTTCAGTCTGCTGCCGATTTTCAAAGCGGCGCGGCCAGACATCAACGAAGTGTTGAAAGCGGGCGCCAAAGGCGCAACCAGCGGCAGCGGTTTGCGGTTGTGGCGCGATTCTCTGGTCGTGGCCGAAGTCGCGTTGGGTCTGGTGTTGCTGGCGGGCGCGGGGTTGATGATTCGCAGCTTTGGCCGCCTGGTCAGCATTTCGCCCGGGTTTGACGCCGAGAATGTGTTGACGGGCCAGATCAACCTGTCAGGCCAGGCGTATGAAAAAACGGAAGCGCGCGTGCAATACCTGAACGAAACACTGGCGCGGCTCAAAGGGTTGCCCGGCGTGGAAAGCGCTGCGTTTGCCGCGCCAATGCCATTTAGCGGCGGCAACGTCGGCAGCGATTTTCGCATTGAAGGCCGCCCGCAACCTGAACCCGGCCAGGAACCCGATGCCAACAATCGCAGCGTGACGCCGGAATACTTTCAGGCGATGCGCATTCCGTTGCTCAAAGGCCGTCATTTCACCGAACAGGATCAGCGCGGCGGTATTGGCGCTGCCATCATCAACGAAGCGCTGGCCAGCCGTTATTTTTCCAACGAAGACCCCATCGGCAAATACATCACCCACATCGGCGCAAACCAAAACGAGGGCGATCCTGAACGCTGGCAGATTGTCGGCGTGGTCGGCAATGTGCGGCACAGCAGTTTGACGCGGCCCGCCAACCCCGAAATCTATCTGCCGTTTCAGCAAAACAGTTGGTCGTGGGGAAATCTGTTCATCCGCACCAAAAATGATCCGGCGGCGTTGGCGCGTGGCTTTAGCGAAGCGATTCGGTCAGCAGATCGCACGGTGCTGCTGACCGGCGTGCGTCCACTAAGCGACGCCATCACCAACACCATCGCCCAAACACGCTTCTATACGTTTCTGTTTGCGCTGTTTGGCGCGGTCGGGTTGATTCTGACGCTGACGGGCATTTACAGCGTGATCTCTTACACGGTTGCGCAACGCACACAGGAAATCGGCATTCGCATGGCATTGGGCGCGCAAACGGGCGACGTGCTGCAACTGGTCATTCGCCAAGGCATGACCTTGGCCTTGATCGGCGTGGTGGCGGGGCTGGCCAGTGCGTTTGGCCTGACGCGGCTGATGGAAACGTTGTTGTATGGCGTGAAGGCGACTGATCCGCTGACTTTCACCGCCATTGCGTTGATTCTGATGGCGGTGGCGTTGCTCGCTTGCTGGATTCCGGCACGTCGCGCGGCGCTGATTGATCCGTTGTCAGCGCTGCGCAGTGAATGACAACGAGTTGCGCAAAACGAAAACCTGCCTGTCACCAAAAGAGAAGAAGGAACATTCGCAGATGGAAACTCTGATCAACGACATTCGTTATGGTGTCAGAATGCTGCTGCAGAAACCAGGCTTTACGCTGGTGGCAGTCATCACTTTGGCGCTGGGCATCGGTGCGAACACGACCATTTTCAGCGTGATCAATTCGTTGTTGCTCAAACCGATTCCGTATCCTGAGGCAGAACGGTTGATGTTGCTGTGGCAGGTTCCGACGGATGATCCCACCAATCGCAATATCACATCTGCGCCCAATTTCTGGGATTGGGAACGTCAAAACGATGTCTTTGAAAAGATGGCCATTCTGGATTCCGCCGGAAAGGGCTACAACCTGTCGGGCGATGGCCAGCCAGAACGTGTTTCGGGCGTGCGCGTCTCGGCGGGATTTTTCGATGTGCTCGGCGTCAAACCGAGTTTGGGACGTGTGTTTCTGCCTGAAGAAGAACAACCCGGCAAACATCAGGTCGTCATTCTCAGTCACGAATTGTGGCGCAATCGGTACAACGCCGATCCTGCCATCGTCGGCAAAACCATTCGTGTAGACAGCGAAAATCACACCGTCGTCGGCGTCATGCCAGCAGACTTTGCCTTTCAGCTTTATAGCCCGCTGCGCCAGTTGTGGGTGCCGGTGGCTTATACCAAAGGCGACCGCGAGCGCGGCTCCAATTCGTTTTTTTGTCTGGGGCGGCTGAAATCAGGCGTCACGCTGGAACAGGCGCGTGCGCGTATGGACATGATCGGGCGCGCGCTGGCAACGCAGTATCCGAAAGACAACGCAAACGGAACGATCAGTGTTGAGCCGATCACCGGATTTGATACGGAAGAGCAACAGCGCACGCTGTTGACCTTGCTGGCGGTGGCCGGGTTTGTGTTGCTGATTGCCTGTGTGAATGTCGCCAATTTGTTGATGGCGCGCGGCGCTACGCGGCAACGCGAACTGGCGATTCGCGCGGCGCTGGGCGCGAGCCGTGGCCGCACGATTCGTCAGTTGTTGACCGAAAGCGTATTGCTCGCCTGTCTGGGCGGAGCCAGCGGCATTCTGGTCGCAGTCTGGAGCAGCAGTTTGTTGCTCAAAGTGCTGCCGGGAAATCTGATGTCGGTTCCGTTTCGTTCGATCAGCAAAACCGATGGCCTGGCGATTGATTACACCGTGCTGGCGTTTACCTGGGGCATTACGATGTTGACCGGCGTCATTTTCGGATTGGCTCCGGCGCTGATTTTTTCCAAACGCAATGTCAGCGAAGTTTTACAGGAAGGCAGTCGCAGTTCGACCGGCGGCGGCGTTCGGTTGCGGCAAGTGCTGGTGGTTTTGGAAGTGGCGATGGCGCTGATTGTGCTGACCGGCGCGGGGTTGATGATTCAAAGCATGGCGCGTTTGTTGAACGTCACGCCGGGGTTTGATCCGCGCAATGTGTTGGTGCTGAACATGTCTTTGCCGCAGGAAAACACCTATTACGGGCCGCCTGACCATGCGCAATTTGCCCGCGAGTTACAACAACAGGTCGGCAGCGTGCCGGGTGTCGTGTCGGTCAGCGCCGTCAGCCATATGCCGGTGGGCGGCGGATGGGCAGGCCGAGGCTTTGTCATCGAAGGCCGCCCTGATCCCGGTCTGGATAACCAGCCGAGCGCCAAATACACCATCGCTTGTCCTGACTATTTTCGCACGATGGGCATCAAGCAAATCAGCGGGCGCGAATTCACCCTGCAGGATTCGCTGACGGCTCCGGGCGTGATTGTCATCAACGAAGCGCTGGCCAAACGTTATTTTCCCAACGAAGACCCGCTCGGCAAACGAATCAAAATCGGATTGTTCGATGCGGATGCGCCGTGGCTGACCATCGTCGGCGTGACACAGGATGTGAAACAGAGCGGGTTGGATCAGAAAACGCGCCCGGAATTTTTCCGTCCGTATAACCAGGCGGCGTGGCCGGTGATGACCATTGTCGTGCGCACAAACACCAGTGCAGGCGCTTTGCTCAATCCTATCAAACAGGCTCTGGCGCGCGTCGAACCGGAACGGGCAGCGTCAGGCATCAAAACCATGGAAGAAATCATCGGCGATTCTGTTGGTTCGCGGCGGTTTCCCATGTTGCTGCTGGTCGCGTTTTCGCTGGTCGCGCTAACGCTGGCAGCCGTCGGGATTTCAGGCGTCGTCAGTTTTGCCGTTTCACAGCGAACGCGCGAAATCGGCATTCGCATGGCGCTCGGCGCACGCAAAGGCGATGTCATTCGGTTGGTGCTGGGGCGCAGCATGGCTTCGGCGTTGCTGGGCGTCGCGGTCGGACTGTTCGCGTCATACGGCCTGACCCGATTTCTGTCTGGCTTGCTGTACGAGGTAAAACCGATGGACCCGTTGGTCCTGGCGGTGGCGACGTTGTTGCTGACGCTGGTCGCGTTACTGGCGTGCTATCTGCCAGCGCGCCGCGCGGCAAAAGTTGATCCGATGATCACGTTGCGCTGTGAATGAGAGGAAGGCGTTGTTTGTTCGAGCAGGCGGCATACAACATTTGTTGTGAATGGGGCGCGCAAGGAGCGTCGCTGCTGGCACTGAGTTGCGAGGTGGTCATCGTCGTGGATGTGCTTTCGTTTTCTACGTCGGTTGAAGTGGCAACCAGTCAAGGCGCGGCAGTTTATCCCTATCGTTGGAAAGATGGAACCGCCGCGCGCTTTGCCGATTCGGTGAGCGCCATCGTTGCAGACGGCACTGACGAACGCGGCTATCGGTTGTCTCCGGCTTCCTTGCAATCGCTTCCGCCACAAACCCGCTTGGTACTTCCTTCGCCCAATGGCGCGGAAATCTCGCTGGCGACAGGTCACACTCTCACGTTGGCCGGATGTTTGCGCAATCGTCGAGCTGTTGCTGAATATGCCATGGGGCTGGGAGAGCGTATCGCAGTGATACCCGCAGGCGAACGCTGGCCGGATGGTTCGTTGCGCCCCTGTTTTGAAGACCTGATAGGGGCGGGCAGTATCATCGAATGCTTGCGCGGCAGTCGTTCGCCGGAAGCTGAAAGCGCTCGGGCCGGGTTTGCAAATGCGCGGGACGCATTGTTGGAGCTGTTGGGGAATTGCAGTTCCGGGCAAGAAAAAATCAGTCGTGACGAAGCGGGCGATTTGGTGCTGGCCGCGTCTCTCGACGTCAGTGATGGCGTGCCGCTGTTGCGGGATGGCGCTTATCGGCGCGTGACCTGAATACGTAAGCAGAAGTCTGCTGCTCGTGAAAGAATCTGTGAGGTGAATAATGCAGCTCCTATGGCAAGACCTGCGCTATGGCGCGCGAATGTTGAAAAAGCAACCCGGCTTTACGTTGATTGCCGTCGTTACGCTGGCGCTCGGCATCGGCGCGACGACGGCGATTTTCAGTGTTGTCAACGCCGTGCTGCTCAACCCGCTGCCGTTTCCTCAAAGCGAGCGCATCGTGCGGTTGTGGGAGAAGCGTCAGCCGGAGGATGGGCTGCGTGTAGCGGTGCGCTATCCGAACTTTCAGGACTGGCGGCAGCAGAATCAGGTGTTTTCGCATATGGCTGCTTATCGCGAAGACGGCTTCAATCTACGAGTGAATACGGACACGCAACGTTTGGAAGGCGCGCGCGTGACGGTGGATTTTTTTAACGTGCTGGGCGTGCAACCGGCGCTGGGGCGAGCTTTTTCCGCACAGGAAGATGCGCCGGGCGGCGAGCGAGTCGTCATTCTTAGTCACGCGCTGTGGCAGCAAAGTTTTGGAGGCGATGCTCAGCTGATGGGGCGTCAGCTAAATATTGACGGGCAAAATCACACTGTCATCGGCATTATGCCGCCCGGCTTTGTTTTCCCCGGTTATGGTTACGCCAACGAAGAGACACATTTGTGGTTTCCGTTTGCGCTCGAAGCGCCTGCAACCGGGCGTGGGCCGCATCGTTTGCGCGTGCTTGGACGTTTGCAGCCCACCGCGACGGTTGAACAGGCGCGCGCGGATTTACAGACGATTGCGCAGCGACTGGAACAAGCCTATCCCGCCACCAACAAAGGCTCAGGCGTGTTTATGATTCCGTTGCAGAAGTTCTATGACGAGGATTTGCAACGGCCGTTGTCGGTATTGCTCGGTGCGGTGTTGTTTGTGTTGTTGATCGCCTGTGCCAACGTGGCAAACCTGTTGCTGGCCCGCAATGCGGTGCGCGAACGTGAAATTGCCATTCGCGCGGCGCTGGGAGCCGGGCGAGGCAGACTCATTCGCCAGTTGCTGACCGAAAGTTTGTTGCTTGTGACAATCGCTGGTGCGGGCGGATTGCTGCTGGCAGCCTGGGGCGTGGAGTTGTTGACGAAATTTGGGCCGCGCGACATTCCTCGTTTGCAGGAAGCCGTGCTGAATGGGCCGGTGCTGGTTTTCACGGCGGTGGTGAGTGTCTTGACGGGGCTGATTTTCGGACTTGCGCCCGCGTGGCAACGCGCCGGACTCAATCCGAATGCAGTGCTCAAAGCTGGCGCGCGGACGGCGATCGGCTCAGGGCATCGCCTGCGCAACGGATTGGTGATCGCCGAAGTGGCGTTGGCAATGCTGTTGCTGGTGGGCGCGGGGCTGATGTTGAAAAGTTTCGCCCGGTTGCAACAGGTTGCGCCGGGCTTTGACGCGCAAGGCGGTTTGACGATGGAGATCAATCTGCCTCAACAAAAATTCGCTCAACCGGAACAGCGCGCGGCTCAATTGGAACAAGTGCTGACCCGGTTGCGCGCGATACCCGGCGTACAGTTTGCGGGCGCGACGCACCGCTTGCCGCTGCGAGGCAATTCGGGCACGTCGTTTGAGATCGAAGGCCATCCTGTTGCGGCAGGACAGCCACGCGCGCGCGCAATTTATCGTTCAATCTCGCCCGAATATTTCCGTGCGATGGGAACGCCTCTGCTTGCCGGGCGCGCGTTCACTGAAGAAGAAGGGTGGCGCAAACCGACCGCCGTTATCATCAATCAAACGCTGGCGCGCCGTTATTGGCCGAATGAAAGTCCGCTCGGCAAACGGATCAAAGACGGCGCTCCCAACAGTGATTGGGCAGAAATCGTCGGCGTCGCGGCTGATACGAAAGAGGATGAGCTGACGGCTGAAGTGCGCGATGCTTTATACCTGCCTTATGTTGCGTCCGCAGCCCCCGCAATGACCCTGGTGTTGCGTACCGGCGTTGAGCCGCTCAGTCTCGTGACCGCCGCGCGAGAAGAAGTCCGCCGCGTGGATGCTGAACTGGCCGTTTCCGGCATCAACACATTATCGGGTTTGTTAGCAGAAGCAACGGCGCAACCACGATTCAATGCGACATTGTTGATGTTGTTTGCTTTGCTGGCGTTGACGCTGGCGGCGGTGGGGATTTATGGCGTGATTGCTTACGCCGTGGCGCAGCGAACACAAGAAATCGGTTTGCGCATGGCGTTGGGAGCACAGGCCTATGACGTGTTGCGTTTGATTCTTGCGCAAGGACTGAAACTGACCCTGTGCGGCATCGGCAGCGGATTGCTGGCGGCGTGGGGCTTGACGCATTGGCTTAAGGCGTTGCTGTTCGGGGTGAGCGCCACCGATCCGCTGATCTTTGTTGGCGTGGCATTGCTGTTAGCATTTGTGGCGCTGCTGGCGTGCTGGATTCCTGCGCGCCGCGCAACCAAAGTCGCCCCCATTGTTGCGCTGCATTACGAATAATCGCGCATCGTCTAAATTACGCATCATCGTTTTGACGCCTTTGCGACTGGCGCGCTCTCGCCGCTGCGCGCAAAGGCGTCAATCCTTCCTCGTCAGATCACGCCTTGTTCACGCAACGCCGCAAGCTTGTCCGGCGCATATCCCAACCACTGACCATATACCTGTTCATTGTGTTGACCGATGTCAGGCGCTGGCTGGTCAAAGCCCGCTGTGGCCGCCGAAAACTTGATCGGGATGCCGGTGCCATAGACGGTTTCGACTGCGCCGTATTGCGGATGCTCCAGCCGCACGGTTTCACCGCGCGCGACCACACGCGGATCACTGACCGCAGTTTGCGGATCGCGCACTTCGGCGGCGGGTACGCCAAACGCCTCAAGCTTTGCCAGTAATTGCGTCAGCGGTTGCGCGCGCGTCCAGGATTCAACCAGCGCATCCACTTCGTGCACGTGTTTGACGCGTTGATCGCGCGTGCGAAATCGTTCGTCGCTGGTTAGCTCAGGCCGCTCCATTGCTTGAAACAGGCTGTGCGCGAAATTGTCCATTGGCGCGCAAATCGCAACATAACCATCCTGTGCCGCATAAATGCCAAACGGAGCCAGACGCGGCGCGGTCTGTCCAGTTTTGACCGGTACGCCCAGTCGCGCCAGCAAGTCATACGGTTCTGCCGCCACCAGTGACGTCATTGCGCCGAGCATCGAAACGTCTACGTGTTGGCCTTCGCCAGTGCGTTGCGCCTGATGCAAGGCTGCCAGCACACCGATCACGCCAAAGAGCGGCGTAATCAAATCTGCAAACGGAACGCCCACGCGCATCGGCGGATCTGTTGGCCCGCCGCAGGTTTGATTGACACCGCTCAAGGCCTGAATGATGGCGTCCATCGCTTTGCCTGAACCTTCGGCATCGCTGCCAAATCCGGTGATTGAACAATAGACCAATCGCGGATTGAGCTGGCGCATCGCGCTATAACCTGCACCCAGCCGTTCAAGCACGCCGCGACTGAAATTCTCGACCAACACATCAGACTGTTTCACCAGATCGGCCAGGACGTCGCGCGCTTGCGGATGTTTCAGGTTCAGTGTAATGCACTGTTTGTTGCGCAATCGGTTGAGCGCAGAAATCGAAATATCGTCGGGGTGTTCGCGTGTAAGTTTGGCTCCGCTTGCGCCCAGATACGGCGCATTTGTGCGGCAGGTGTCGCCGCTGAGCGGGTTTTCGACTTTGATCACGCGTGCGCCCAGTCCGGCCAGCATCAGTGTGGCAAACGGACCGGCCAGCGCTGTGGTCAGATCCAGCACGGTGATGTTTTCGAGCGGGCGGGGAAGCGGCGATTGGTCTGTCATGTGAATTGTATGGTTGCTTGCCTAAAGTTGAGTCCGCGCACTTAGGCGCGCCGCAATGATGCGGCAGGCAGCAACCTGGAGCAATCGCAAGCCGCAAAAACAACATCGCGCGTTCGGTTTTTCGATTCGTTTACAAGACAGGAAAATGCGTCAAAAAAGCGGCGGATTAGACACAGCAGGCTTGGCAGTCTGTTTGGTGTGAACTATAGTTCGGCCACCGAATTATCTGACGGAACTGCTTTGCAAAATAAGATTTGTACACTGTACCGAGCTCGCGGCTCGCGATTGCGCAGACCGCTGAGCAGGGATGTGTTTACCTTTCTCTGGCGAACAAACTGTAGCGTGATGGCCTGACGCGAATCTGCGCGCAGGCGCAAGTGTGATGCGCAAGATAGATCTGACCAATTTTCAGGTAGCGACAAGTGTCACTGCGCGCGATATCAATCGCCGCATCGTACTCAATCTGATTCGCCGTCATCAGCCGGTTTCGCGGGCAGATTTGGCGCGTCATTCGGGACTTCAGCGCAGCACGGTTTCGGTCATTGCCGAGCAATTGATCAAGGAAAACTGGATCACGGAAGGCGCGAGCGGCCACGCGCCACGAGGACGCAGACCAACGTTTTTGCACCTGAATAAAGGGCGCGTCGGCATCATCGGCATTGATCTTCGCCCAGCCCAAACGCAAATTGCCATTGCCAACCTGGATGCACAATTTCTGGCCCAGGAATCATTACCGACAGCGCAAAACCCTGATGAATTCATTGCCGAACTGTGCGCACGATTGAACAATCTGATCAGCGCACACCCGGAAATCAGCTACGAAGGCATTGGCATCAGCTTACCGGGGCGCATTGATTCACAATCGCAAAAGCTGGTTTTTGCGCCCAATCTGGGCTGGCGAGATGTGGACCTGAAAACGCCGCTCGAATCGGCTACCGGGTTGCAAGTCGAACTGGAAAACGCCGCCAATGCCTGTGCGCTGGCTGAAGTCTGGTTTGGTCGTTATTCAGAAGCCACGTCAAATTTGTTGGCCGTGACTGTTTCAGAAGGCATCGGTTGCGGTTTGGTGCTGAATGGGCAGATTGTGCGCGGGTCGTCAGGCGTTGCTGGTGAATTTGGACACGTCACGATTGTCGAAAACGGCCTGGCATGTCGTTGCGGCAATCTGGGATGTTGGGAAATGTACGCGTCCAACTCAGCGGCGATTCGTCATTACGCGCAAACAGCCTCGCGTCCGCGCAGCGGCAAAGTCAGCCACAGCCTGAACAATGGATTATCTGAATCGGCTCCGACTTTTGATGACGTCGTACGATTGGCAGAGCAGGGAGCGCCCAAAGCCGTCGAAGCTCTGGAACGGATGGCCCACTATTTGGGAAATGGCTTGGCGATGCTGATTACAGGCTTGGCGCCGGATATTGTCGTGATCGTCGGCGAAGTCACACGCGACTGGCAGCGTTTTGGCCCCATCATCAATGATGTGATCAACCGCCATTCGTTTACTTCGGCGAGGACGCGCATCATTCCGACAGATTCGGCCAGTCAACCGCGTCTGCGTGGCACCATTGCCTTGGTTTTGCAGAAACATTTTGGCGCGCCATTGGTCGCCTGATCATGATGCGCGGTTGGTTCGCTATTTTGTTGCCTTCCAAAACAAAAAGCTGAAGCGCTGGAACACGGGGTAGAGCAGCGCCGATGGCTGTGACGAATTTCGGAGTACGGAATGAAGAGAAGACAGGCTCGCAATACGAAGATGCAAGCTGTGGCTTTGACCGCGCTTCTGTTTTCGCTGGCAACAGTGGTACTGGCCGAAGACGGCTATCGTCTGTGGTTGCGGTATGAACCGCTACCGAGCGGTGCGCGTCCGACGATTGCGGCCATCGTGGCGGCGGGCGATTCTCCCACGGCAAAGGCTGTGCGCGATGAGTTGGTTGCTGGATGCAGTGGATTGTTGGGCCGAACGATTGCCGTCGCTGAGCGCGTTGAACAAGACGGCACAATCGTTGTTGGCACGCCGAAAAGCTCGCCGTTGATTGCGGGTTTGAAATTGCCACTGACAACGCTGGGCAACGAAGGTTTTGTGATTCGTTCGGCCAAACTCAACGGACGTTCTGTCATTGCAATTGCCGCCAATACCGAGGTCGGCGCGCTGTATGGCGCATTTCATTTCTTGCGTCTGTTGCAAGCTCAACAACCGATTTTCCCGCTGAACATCAGTCAGAAACCGCGCTTGCAACTGCGGATGCTGAATCACTGGGACAACCTCGATGGCAGCATCGAGCGCGGCTACGCCGGGCGTTCGTTGTGGAACTGGTCAGAATTGCCGGACAAGGTTGACCCACGGTTGCGCGATTATGCGCGTGCCAATGCTTCGCTGGGGATCAATGCCACGGCGCTCAATAACGTCAACGCGAATGCCAAGAGCCTAAACGCCGAATACCTGCGCAAAACGGCAGCCATCGCGGCTGTCTTTCGCCCGTACGGCATGCGCGTGTTTTTGTCGGCGCGCTTTTCTGCGCCGATGGAGCTGGGCGGGTTGAAAACCGCCGACCCGCTCAACGCCGAAGTCGCCGCGTGGTGGAAACAAAAAGCCGATGAGATTTATGCGCTCATTCCTGATTTCGGCGGCTTTCTGGTCAAAGCCAACAGCGAAGGTCAGCCCGGCCCGCGCACGTACAACCGCGACCACGTAGACGGCGCGAATATGCTCGCCGCTGCTGTCGCGCCGCACAACGGCATCGTCATCTGGCGTGCGTTTGTGTACGACATGAAAGACGGTTATGACCGCGCCGCCGCCGCATATGACAACTTGCAACCGTTCGACGGCAAGTTCGCCGCAAATGTGTTGTTGCAAGTCAAAAACGGCCCGATAGATTTTCAACCGCGCGAACCGTTCCATCCGCTGTTTGGCGGCATGCCTAAAACACAGCTGATGCCTGAGCTGCAAATTACACAGGAATATCTGGGCTTTTCCAATCACCTGGCCTTTCTCGCGCCGATGTGGCGCGAATTTTTGGACGCGGACACTTTTGCCAAAGGCAAAGGCTCCACCGTGACCAAAATCGCCGACGGCAGTTTGTACAACCAGAAACTCACAGGCATTGCCGGCGTAGCCAATACCGGCTCTGATCGCAATTGGAACGGCCATCATTTCGCCCAGGCAAACTGGTATGCCTTCGGGCGGCTGGCCTGGAATCCCGATTTGAGTTCAAAGCAACTTGCTGACGAATGGGTTCGGGCGACCTTCACAAACGACCCTAAAGCCGTCCGCACGTTGACGCGTTTGCTGCTGGAATCGCACGAAGCCGTGGTGGATTACATGACGCCGCTGGGACTGCATCACATTATGTGGGCGGGGCATCATTACGGCCCGGCTCCGTGGTGGGACAAAGAACGCCGCGACGACTGGAATCCGACCTATTACCATCGCGCCGATGAAAAAGGCTTAGGATTTGATCGCACCAAAACCGGCAGCAATTCCGTCAGTCAGTATTTTCCGGCTGTGCGCGACCGGTTCGCCGATTTGCGAACCTGCCCGGAAAACCTGCTGGTCTGGTTTCATCACGTGCCCTGGGATCACCGCCTGAAATCCGGTCGCATCTTTTGGGATGAGCTGGCGCTGCATTATCAACGCGGCGTGGATTGGGTGCGGACTGCCCGCAAAGATTGGGACGCACTTTCTGGCGTCATTGATGCCGGACGTCACGAAGCCGTCGCCAGGAAACTGGCGATTCAGGAACGTGACGCTGCCCATTGGCGCGATGCGTGTTTGCTGTACTTTCAAACCTTTTCCAAGCGCCCTCTGCCGAGCGGCGTCGAGAAGCCGCAAAAAACGCTCGACGAATACAAGGCGAAAAGCCTGAGTTGGTAAGTGAAGAATGAATCAGCAAGACACCACAGCAATTTCGGAAGTTCTGTCGCAACTGACGGCGAGTGAGCAGGCATTGCTGGCAGAGATGGAGAAACTAGACCTCAACCACTCACCGCCAAACGGCGGCTGGTCTGGCGGGCAGGTGCTGGCTCATCTGATCAAAACCGAGCGGTATTTTCATCCGCTGTTTTACGGCGCGCCACTGTTGGGCGCGGCGCCAACCGTATTGGCGTTGCTGGACAGGCTCAACATTGTGTTGTGTAAGCTGGCCGGGATGAAATTTATCGCCAACGGCGAACCGCAGCCGCGCGGGATGGAAAGCCTCGGGCCTGATTTCAAGGGACGGTTTGTCGCCCCTGGCTTTTTACGCCCACGTAAAAAGAACTATCAGCTCGACGCCCTGCTTGCCGCACGCGCTAAAGTTCGGCAAATAACACTACGGCGCTTACACAGTATCAGCCTAGAACAATTGCACGGGGTGCGGTTTTCACACCCCGAACTCGGTTCAATGACCTTGTTGGAGATGTTTCTCTTTATTGGCAAGCACGAAGCCTGGCACACAGAACAAATCAAACGCTTGAAGGAACAACTGAATTGAAGATTACAGACATTAAAGCCACCACCGTTACCCTTCCACTTGAAGCGCCATTGCGGCACGGCAATGGCTGTCATTGGGGGCGTTTTGTCCGCACCATCGTCGAAGTCGAAACCGATGAAGGCATTACGGGCTTGGGCGAAATGGGCGGCGGCGGCGAATCTGCCGAAGCGACGTTCCGCGCAATGAAAAGTTATTTGCTCGGCCACGATCCGGCGCGGCTGGAAGAGATGCGCTTCAAAATCGCCAACCCGACCGCTTCGCTTTATAACAACCGCACGCAGATTCTGGCCGCGCTCGAATTCGCCTGTCTGGACATCATCGGCCAGAAATGGGGCGTGCCGGTTTCTGAAGTGTTGGGCGGGCGCTTGCAGGAGCGCGTGCCGTTCGCCACCTATTTGTTCTTTCGCTATCCCAATCCCCAAGACGGTTCTGGCGAAGTTCGCACGGTTGAGCAACTGGTCACACAGGCGCGCGAACTGAAAGCGCAATACGGTTTCACTTCGCACAAACTGAAAGGCGGCGTCTTTCATCCTGATTACGAACTGGAGTGTTATCGCGCCGTCGCCGAAAGCCTGAAAGGCGACCGCTTTCGTTATGACTGCAACGGCGTGATGTCCACCGAACAAGCCATTCGCTTTGGCCAGGCGATCGAAGACCTCAACAACGATTATCTGGAAGACCCTGTTTACGGATTGCACGGCATGCGCCGCGTGCGTGAAAAAGTGCGGATGCCGCTTTCGACCAATACCGTTGTCATCAATTTTGAACAACTGGCGGCGAATATTCTGAACACTGCCGTGGATGTGATTTTGCTCGACACGACGTTTTGGGGCGGCATTCGCCCGTGCGTCAAAGCGGCGGGCATTTGCGAAACGTTTCAGCTTGGCGTCGCGGTGCATTCGTCGGGCGAACTGGGCATTCAATTGGCGACGATGTTGCATCTGGGCGCTGTAATTCCGAATTTGAGCTTTGCCGCTGACGCGCACTATCACCACGTCGTAGACGACATCATCGTGGGCGGCAAGCTGAAATACGAAAACGGTTCGATTGCCGTGCCGACTGAGCCAGGCTTGGGCGTCAAACTTGATCGCGACAAACTGGCGGAGTACAGCGAACTTTACAAACGGCTGGGCGGCTATCCATACGACCAGGACCCGTTGCGGCCCGGTTGGACGCCGACGATTCCCAACAATCGCTGGGCCGATCCGAATGATACGCGTCAGCCCGAAATCCCATTTTGAATCATGAACACAACGTTAGCATCAGCGAGATTGCTCTTGCGACCTTGTGCTCTCACAGATGTAGAGCTTTTGGTGCAACACTGGTCGCAACCTGGCGTGCGTCGTTATCTGTTTGATGATCGCGCGACCAATCACGAAGAAGTTACAGGGTTTGTCGCACAAAGCCTCAACACTTTCGCTGAACGCGGATTCGGACTGTGGGTTGTGTTGGACAAAGAGAGCGGAGACTTTTGCGGCGTCTGCGGGTTTATGGATAAGGACGGCACGCCGGATTTGCTGTTTTCTGTTGAGCCTGAGTATCAAGGGAAAGGGCTGGCAACAGAATCTGGCGCGCGCGTCATCGCTTATGCCTGCGCTGAATTGGGCATCCGCCAGATTGTCGCAACCGTTGATAAACCGAATCTCGATTCCATCCGGGTGCTGGAAAAACTGGGAATGCAACGCACGGAAGAGAAACTGGTGTCGGGAAATGCGCTCTTGTTTTACTCCTATGTTGCGGTGGTGTGATGCAAGCCAGAAACTCCATTCAATTTCCGGTGTTTTGCGTGACGGGGCGGGCGTGAAACCTAGCAACAATAACCTGGGTACCACTATGCAGCTAAAACGATTTGCTATTGCATTGCTTTTTCTTACGACGCTTTCCGTTGCCGCACTGGCGCAACAATCGGTCGGCGTTTTCGAGCATCATCAGGATGTTGGCGCAGTCGCTACGCCGGGGGCGATGGTGTACGACGAGAACAAGCTGACGTATACGATCAAGGCGTCGGGCACGAATATGTGGGCGACAAAGGATGAGTTTCACTACGCCTGGAAAAAGATGAAGGGCAATTTCATCTTGCGCGCGCGCACCGAATTCATCGGCAAAGGCGTAGACCCGCATCGCAAAATCGGCTGGATCATTCGCCCGTCGCTTGAGACTGACGCGCCGCACGTGAATGCCAGCTTGCACGGCGATGGCTTGACTTCGTTGCAATGGCGCAAAACGAAAGGCGCGCTGACAGAGCAGAATGCCTTCACGGAAAAGAATTTTGACGTGGTGCAACTCGAACGACGTGGCGGCAAATACATTATGTCCGTCGCCAGATTTGGCGGGACCTTCATCAGCAAAGAACTCAGCGACGTGACCTTGCCCGATGAGGTTTACGTTGGTCTGTATGTTTGTTCGCATAACAACACGGTGACGGAAACCGCCATCTTCCGCGATGTCGAAATCATCGTGCCCGTGCGCGAAGGCTTCGTGCCGTATCGTGAGTACATCGGTAGCAATCTTGAAGTGATGGACCTGGCGACGAATACGCGGCGCGTGCTCTATCGCGTCAAAGATTCGCTGCAAGCGCCGAACTGGACGAGCGACGGCAAATATCTGCTTTATAACCACAATGGATTGCTGTATCGGTTTGATCTCAAAACGAATACGCCGACGCTGTTTGATACGGGCGATGTGAAACGCAACAACAACGATCACGTCTATTCGTTCGACGGCAAGATGCTGGGGATTAGTTCTTCGAGCACAGAAGACGGCAACGTCTCGATGATTTATACGTTGCCCGCAAAAGGCGGTAAGCCGACCAAAGTCACCAAAGTCGGGCCATCGTATTTGCACGGTTGGTCGCCCGACAAGAAATGGCTGGTTTTTGCCGGACGTCGCGACAATGAATTCGATGTCTACAAAATCCCAGTGACGGGCGGTGATGAAATCAAACTCACGACGACCAAGGGCGTAGATGACGGCCCCGAATTCACGCCCGACGGCAAATACATCTACTTTAATTCGTTTCGCACTGGCCTGATGCAAATCTGGCGGATGAAGCCCGATGGCAGCGAACAAACGCAAATCACCAACGACGAATTCAACAACTGGTTTCCGCACATTTCACCCGATGGCAAATGGATCGTGTTCATCTCATTCCCGAAAGACATTGCGCCGGGTGACCATCCCTTTTACAAACACGTTTACCTGCGTCTGATGCCGGTTGGCGGCGGTCAGCCGAAAGTCATCGCGTATCTGTACGGTGGGCAAGGCACGATCAACGTTCCTTCGTGGTCACCGGATGGTAAGAAGATCGCGTTCGTCAGCAACACGGAGATCAAATGATGGAAGCCGCTACGATTGGACTGGGCTTGATGTCCATTGCCATCACACAATACGGAGTCGTGCCCCTGTTGGCAGATTTGAACGCTACGCATGCGTTGAATCCGCGCTGGACAGGGCACGCGCGCTTTCACGTCGTCACGCAATCGCTCACCAGCGCAGCCATCGCTATCGTCGCCCTGACGCTGCTCTGGTCTACGCGTTTGGATCGCAGCCTGGGCATCTGTTTGGCGGCTACGTTGAGTTATTGCGTGCTGGGCGCGTTTTTCCTCAGCGCTCTTACACGAAAGTTTTATGGTGGGACGCTGCACGACGCGGCAGGCGGCATTCCGCCCGCCAAGGGCATTGACTTGAATACCTTGAACTTTGGCATTGCCGCATTGTTGTTGTCGCTGGGGCGAGGCTTGTTGTTCCTCAGTTCATAGGCATCGCCCTGTTAGTAGCCGTGAATCAGAGCCAGCCATGACGAATGAGTCATGGCGAATGAAGTATTGTGCCGCGCCATCGAACGGCATGGCGGTTGGGCGAATTCTCATTCAGTTGGGCGGCGCGCAAGGCAAAGGCGTGATCTGGCGGGGTGCGGATGTTGTCGCCGCCGGTCAGCGCCAACAATACCGCGCGACGTTTGCACGCTTCGTTTGAGGGCGCAGGGCGAAGTCGAAGGTCTATCGGTCGAATCAACGTCATCACTTTGAGACTGGCATTATGAAAATGAAGTTTTTGGTTTCGCTTTTATTGTTCGTGTTGCTCGCGGTCACCTCGTCGGCGCAAACGCGCGAAGTGGCGATCACGATTGATGATTTGCCGCTCAACGGCGCGCAGTTTGACCCGGCGCGTTTGCGCAAAATGACCGATAACTTCCTGGCGGCGATCAAGAAGCACCAAATTCCTGCCGTCGGCTTCGTCAACGAAACGCTGCTTTATCGCGCAGGCGAAACTGATGTGCGCATCGCAATTCTGAAGCAATGGATTGAAGGCGGCGTTGAGCTGGGCAATCACACGTTCTCGCATCTGGGATTTGCCAACGCTACGCTCGCGGATTACGAAGATGATTTTGTGCGCGGCGATGCGGTCTCGCGCCTCTTAATGAAACCCAACAAACCCCGCTTTTTTCGGCATCCATTTTTGCAAATGGGGAAGACCGCCGAAGACGAAAAAGCGTTTGAGGATTTTATCGCAGCACGCGGTTACAAAGCAGCTCCGATCACGGTAGACGTGCTGGATTGGATGATCAACGCCGCACACGCCAAAGCGCGTGCACAGGGCGATGAAGCGGTGGTAAAGCGCGTCGGCGAAGAGTACGTCAAATTTGCCGCGCAAAAATTTGATTATTGCGATCAGGTAGCGCAGGAGTTATTCGGTCGCCCGATAAAACAGATCGTGCTGATGCACGCGAATGAACTTACGGCGGAAAATTTAGACGCGCTGGCAACCGTGCTGAAAAGCAAAGGGTATAAATTCATTTCCGTCGAAGAGGCTTTGCAAGACCCGGTTTATCAGATGCCGGAAATATATGTTGGATCGTCTGACAGACTGGGGCATTGGGCATTCAGCAAAGGCAAGAAACTGCATCCGCCGCAACCCTCAGAATTTCTGCAACAACCGTATCTCGACAACCAGCGCAAAGGCCGCTGACTCAAAATCTATGAAACAAATCTCCGCCATCGCCCTCGCACTTCTATTCGCATTTGCCGTTTCCGGCTTAGCACAACCGCAACGGCAAATGACGCCGGAGCAACAAGCCGCATTTCAAGCGCAGCAAGAAGCCACGCGCAAAGACCATCGGCAAATGATGGAGCAGTTGAAAATCACCACGCTTCGACCGGGTGCGAATCCAAATGATCCGAAAGCGGTGAATGCCGTCAATTATGACGAAGCCAAGGCGAATCCGTGGCCGAAACTGCCTGATCCGCTGGTGCTGAAAAATGGCAAGAAAGTTACTTCGGCAAAGGTTTGGTGGAATCAGCGCCGCGCCGAAATCATCGAAGATTTTGACCGCGAAGTGTATGGCCGAGTTCCCCAAAACGTTCCCAAAGTGAAGTGGGAAGTTGTCAGCACAAGCAACGAAATCAAGTTCGACGTTCCCGTTATCGTCAAACAACTCGTGGGTCACGTAGACAATTCCGCTTACCCGGAAATTTCCGTGGACATTCAATTGACGCTGACCACGCCCGCAAATGTGAAAGGCCCGGTTCCGGTGATGCTGGAATTTGGGTTCAACTTTCCGCGCCCACCGGCGAATGCGCCAAACGCAAATCGTTTTCCTGAGCCGACGTGGCAAAAATTGCTGTTCGAAAAAGGCTGGGGCTTCGCGACCATCGTGCCAACCAGCTACCAACCCGACAACGGCGCAGGCTTAACCAAAGGTATCATCGGTCTGGTCAACAAAGGTCAACCGCGCAAGCCTGACGATTGGGGCGCGTTGCGCGCCTGGGCTTGGGGCGCAAGCCGCGCGTTGGATTATTTCGAAACTGACAAATCTGTGGACGCCAAGCAAGTCGGCATCGAAGGGCTTTCACGCTATGGCAAAGCGGCGCTCGTAACGATGGCTTACGACCAGCGCTTTGCGATTGGCTTTATCGGTTCATCCGGCGAAGGCGGCGCGAAATTGCATCGCCGCACGTATGGCGAACTCGTCGAAAACCTGACTGGCTCCGGCGGCTATCATTGGATGGCGGGTAATTTCCTGAAATACGGCGGGCCGCTGACGGCGAATGATTTGCCGGTGGATGCACACGAAATGATTGCGCTGTGTGCGCCGCGCCCAACATTCATTAGCTATGGCGCAGCCGAAGGCCAGGGCGCGGAAGGAAAATGGGTGGATCAACGCGGCAGCTTTATGGCTGCTGTCGCTGCCGGGCCAGTATTTCGTTTGCTCGGCAAAAAGGATTTAGGCACGACGGAATTTCCAGCGGTCGACACTGCACTGATTGATGGCGACCTCGCTTGGCGGCAGCACAGCGGCGGGCACACCGTTGTGCCAAACTGGCCGGCGTTTCTGCAATGGGCCAGCCGCTACATCAAAACAACTTCCCCCTCACAACAAACGGCAAAAGCCAAATAACCCTTTTCAAGGAGATACATCATGAAATTCAAAACGATCTTTGGGACAACCGGGTTGCTGCTGACTTTGTTTGTCGCGGCCTTTGCGGCAGACGTTGACGGCAAATGGACAGGGCAAGTGCAAGGGCCGCAAGGCGCAATGGACATCACCATT
The DNA here is from genome assembly GCA_016789605.1 of Acidobacteriota bacterium. Classification (GTDB taxonomy): domain Bacteria; phylum Acidobacteriota; class Blastocatellia; order RBC074; family RBC074; genus RBC074. Next base: position 7,921 of record JAEUQO010000080.1, on the reverse strand, counting down.
GTCTTGAAAGCGGAAGGCGAAAAATTGACCGGCACGTACGCCAGTCAATTGGGAGAAGCGCCGATTAAAGAAGGCTCTATCAAGGGCGATGCCGTAGCGTTCAAAGTTGAGCGTGAGTTCAACGGCACGAAGTTTACGCTCGTCTACAAAGGCAAATTAGCCGGTGATGAAATCAAGCTGACACGCACGATGGAAGGCGATTTTGGCGGTCAGACGCCCCCACCTACTGATTTCACAGTGAAGCGCGCGAAGTAAAAGCCCAGAGTTCGCGCTTCAGCGTGTCCAGCGCGGGAAGCACGCTGAAGCGTGAACTCTGAACCCACGCAATATCTGACCCTGGCTCGCAAAGGAACTTACTTCTCATGCCCAAAATCAAAGGCCTCCGTTGGTGGATGATCGGATTGATCATGCTCGGTTCGATCATCAACTATCTCACCCGCAGTTCGCTTTCCGTCGCTGCGCCAACACTGAAAACACAGCTCGGTATTGATGAACAGCATTATTCCTGGATCGTCAGTACCTTTCAGGGCGCGATCATGTTGCAGCCGTTTTGTGGTTATGTGCTGGACGTCATCGGGTTGAAAGCGGGCTACGCGCTGTTTGCGGTCGCGTGGTCAATTATCAGTATGCTGCATGCGTTTGCGGGCAATTGGCAGGTGCTCGCCGGGCTTCGCGGCTTGCTTGGCCTCGCCGAAGGCTCGGCGAATCCCGCAGGCATGAAAGCTACATCCGAATGGTTTCCGGCAAAAGAACGCGGCCTGGCCGGAGGCGTGTACAACATCGGCGCGTCGTTTGGTTCGATGCTTGCGCCGCCGCTCGTCGGCTGGGCGATTTTGACCTACAACTGGCAAATGGCGTTTGTGATTACCGGCGCGCTCGGCCTGTTCTGGGTCGCGCTGTGGTGGTTCTTTTACGACGCGCCCGAAAAACACAAATCGCTTTCCGCCGAAGAAGCCGACTATATTTCGTCTGGGCAGGAAAAGCATTTGGCCAGCGATGGCACGCGGCCTTCGGTGGTGTCGCTGCTCAAACGTAGAAATTTCTGGGGTATTGCGCTGCCGCGTTTTTTAGCTGATCCGACGTGGGGCACGCTGACGTATTGGTTGCCATTTTATTTTGTTAGCGCGCGTGGCTGGGATTTGAAAAAGATCATGCTTTTCACGTGGTTGCCAATGTTAGCGGCAGACATAGGATGCATCTATGGTGGCGTGTTTAGTATGTGGCTGCAAAAGAAATGGAATATTCGCCTCATCAACGCACGTCGTTCGGCTTTCACTTTTGGTGCAATCACGATGTTAGTCGTGGGCTTCACTGGCGTGGTCGTTAGTCCGTATCTCGCCCTCGCCTTGTTGTGTGTCGCAGGATTCGCGCATCAAACCTTGTCTGTCACTGTCATCACGATGTCATCGGATTTATTCAAGAAAAACGAAGTCGCGACCGTGGCCGGCATGGCGGGCACATTCGGCAATGCGGGCTTGCTGATTTTCAATTTGTTGATCGGTACGTTGGTGGCAAAGATTGGTTATGCGCCGTTTTTCGTTTGCCTTGGTTTGCTGGACATCATCGGCGCAATCGTTTTGTGGACGGTCGTGAAAGAACAAAAATATGCAGACGCCTGATTCAATCGCTAAAATTCAAAACCCCATCCTGCGCGGTTTCAATCCTGACCCGTCCATCGTTCGCGTGGGCGATGATTATTACATTGCGACTTCAACCTTTGAGTGGTTTCCCGGCGTGCAGATTCATCATTCGCGAGATCTGGTGAATTGGCGTTTGCTGACGCGCCCGCTCCGCCGTGCCAGCCAGTTGAATATGCTGGGCGATCCGGATTCCTGTGGCGTGTGGGCGCCGTGTTTGAGCTATGACAACGGGCTGTTTTATCTGATTTATACCGACGTCAAACGTTATGGGCGCACATCGCAACCGGGCAGCGTCGGGGCGGGCTTGCGCGACACGCACAACTATCTGGTGACAAGTCCGATGATTGACGGCGAATGGTCTGACCCGATTTTTCTGAACAGCAGCGGCTTTGATCCTTCGCTCTTTCATGACGACGATGGGCGCAAATATCTGGTCAATCAGTTGTGGGATCATCGTCCAGGGCAAAATCGGTTTGCCGGAATCGTGTTGCAGGAATATTCGCCGACAGAAAAGCGACTCATTGGTGAGCGACACAACATTTTCAAAGGCACTTCGATCTGGTTTACCGAAGCGCCGCATTTGTACAAACGCAACGGTTACTACTACCTGATCACGGCGGAAGGCGGCACTGGCTGGGGGCACGCCGTGACGCTGGCGCGTTCGCGGAATTTGTTAGGGCCATATGAACTGCATCCTGACAAATACGTTCTGACGGCGCGCAATCGCCCGGATGCTGCATTACAACGCGCAGGGCACGCCGACATGGTCGAGACACAAAGCGGCGACACGTATATGGTTTACCTGTGCGGTCGTCCGTTGCCGAATCGAGGACGCTGTCCATTGGGGCGTGAAACTGCAATTCAAAAGATGGTCTGGGATGAAGACGATTGGCTATACACTGAAACGCACGACGCCTTGCCGCAAATCGAAACGCCCGCGCCGGATTTGCCCGCGCACCCGTTTGAAGCGACACCCGCACGCGCAGACTTCGACAGCCCGCATTTGCCAATAGATTTTCAATGGCTGCGTTCGCCGTATCCTGACGAGCTATTCAGCCTGACCGCGCGTCCGGGCTATTTGCGTCTATTTGGGCGCGAAACGCCGGGCAGCATGTTTCGCCAAGCTTTGGTTGCGCGCCGCCAGCAGGCACACTGTTTCAGTGCGACCGCCGCCATCGAATTCGAGCCGCAGCATTACCAGCAACAAGCCGGATTGATTTGTTACTACAACGGTTTGAAATTTCACTACCTGTACATTTCGACGGATGAAACCATTGGCAAACACATTCGCGTGATGACCAGCCATCCCGAATTGCCGGATAGCTTCACCGCGCCGATGCCGATTGCGGCCAACGCTCGTGTGTATCTCCGAGTCGAAGTGGATTACGAACGGCTGCGTTTCGCTTATCGCGTCAATACGGAAGACTGGCAATGGCTGCCGGAGCAATTCGACGCCAGCATTTTGTCAGATGAAGCAGGGCCGCCGACCAATCCGAATTTCACCGGCGCATTTGTCGGAATGGCTTGTCAGGATTTGGCAGGAACAGGGCATCCGGCGGATTTTGACTGGTTTGAATATCGGGAACGCGAGTTCCTGCCAACGCTTTCATAGACTATGCCACCAAGTTTTATGCAGGAAAAACTCACGTTTCAAATCAGTAAAGCGAACGAGCTAGCGCCAAACGACAGGCTGGAGTTGATTGAATTATGCACGGCTGCCTACGAAGAAGCTTTCGACCATCTGTTTGATTCGCTGCCCGATTCCACACACATCATCGCGCGGCTTGGGAATGAAATCGTTAGCCACGCGGCGTGGGTGACGCGCTGGTTGCAGCCCGAAGGGGTGCCGGAATTGCGCACCGCCTACATCGAAGCCGTGGCGACGCTGCCGCGTTATCAAGGGCAGGGCTTTGGCAGTGCAGTCATGCGCAAGCTGGTACCGCTGATCAACGATTACGAACTTGGCGCGCTGTCACCCTCATATTCTGCCTTTTATGCGCGACTCGGCTGGGAACTTTGGCAAGGTTCGTTGTTCATTCGCACCGCAGCGGGACTCGTTGCATCGCCAGCCGATGAAGAAGTGATGATCATGCGTTTACCGCAAACGCCTGCGCTGGATTTGCGCGCGGCACTGTCAGCCGAATGGCGCGCAGGTGAGCTTTGGTAATCCGTTGCTACGCAAAAGAACTTGCTATTGGCTCGCGTGAAAATCACGCGTCCGCCGTTGGGCAAACCGGATAAGAAATCACGATAAAAACCAAAACCATGAAAAACGTCTCTTTCGCAAACTTACTTCGCCGCAAATGGGTTTTCTTGGCGCTGGCGCTCGCGCTTGGTTTCGGATTGCAGGGGAGTCGCGCGCAGGAAGCCGATTATCGCAATCCAAATCTGCCCATCGAACGTCGCATTGCCGATTTGCTTTCGCGCATGACCATCGAAGAAAAAGCCGCGCAGATGACAACCTTGTGGGTGCGCAAACCGCAGCAAAAACGCCCGAACGGCAATTTCGGCGACCGGGGCGATTTTTCACCTGAAGAAGCTGCCGTGGTGATGAAGCACGGCATTGGCGGCATTGGTCGCCAGCGCGAACGCACTGATGCGCGACGCGGCGCGGAATACGCCAACGCCGTGCAAAAGTGGCTGAAGGAAAACACGCGCCTGGGCATTCCGGCGCTGCTGCACGACGAAATCCTGCACGGATTGATGGCCGTCGGCGGCACGAATTTTCCGACGCCGATTTCGCTCGCTTCGAGTTGGGACCCGGAACTGATCACGAAAATCTTCACCGCCGCCGCGCTCGAAACGCGCATTCGCGGCAGCCATCATGTGTTGGGGCCGAATCTGGACTTGGCGCGTGATCCGCGTTGGGGACGCACGGAGGAAACCTACGGCGAAGACCCGTACCTGGTTTCGCGGATGGGTGTCGCCGCCATCAAAGCCATTCAAGGGCCGGGGCCAAACGTGGATGGCGAACACGTCATTGCCACGGCCAAACATTTCGCCGCGCACGGCCAGCCCGAAGGCGGCACGAACACTGCGCCCGGCAATTTTTCCGAACGAATTCTGCGCGAAGTTTTCCTGCCGCCGTTTGAAGCCGCCGTCAAAGAAGCAGGCGTGCTCAGCGTCATGCCTTCCTACAACGAAATTGATGGTGTGCCTTCGCACAAGAATTCCTGGTTGCTGGAAAAACTGCTGCGTCAGGAATGGGGCTTTCGCGGACTGGTCGCGGCGGATTACAACGGCATCGCCGAACTGGTTTCGCGCCACAAAGTCGCCGTGGATCGCGCCGATGCTGCCCAGCAAGCGCTCAAAGCTGGCGTAGACATCGAACTGCCCGATCCATCCAGCTATCCGCTGCTGCCGCAAATGGTCAGCGAAGGCAAAGTTTCGCTTGCTGATGTAGACCGCGCCGTCGCCCGCGTCTTGCGTGCCAAGTTTCAACTTGGATTGTTTGAAAATCCCTTCGTGGATGTCGAACGCGCCGTTCGGTTGACCAACACGCCCGCGCATCAGCAACTCGCTGCTGAAGCCGCGCGCCGTTCCATCGTGCTGCTGAAAAACGCGAACAATCTGTTGCCGCTCGACCGCAGCAAGCTGCAATCCATCGCCGTCATCGGCCCGAATGCGGGGGACGTTCACCTGGGCGGTTACAGTGACAATCCGCAACGCGGCGTCAGCGTGCTGCAAGGCATACGCGACAAAGTCGGCAGCAAGCTCAAAGTGAATTACGCCGAAGGCTGCAAGATCACCAAAGAAGGCGGGAATTGGTGGAACGACAAATCCAACCTCGCCGACCCGGCGGAAGATGCCAAGCTGATCGCGCAAGCCGTCGAAGTCGCCAAAGCTTCTGACCTCGCGTTGCTGGTCGTCGGCGGCAACGAAGACACCAGCAAAGAAGCCTGGGCGGACAATCACCTGGGCGATCGCGACACGCTGGATTTGGTCGGACGCCAGAACGATCTGGTCAAAGCCGTGGTCGAAACCGGCAAGCCGGTCGTCGTGCTGCTGATTCACAGCGCGCCGCTTTCGATCAACTACATTGCCGAAAACGTTCCGGCGATTCTGGATGGATTTTATTTGGGACAGGAAACGGGCGTTGCGGTGGCGGACGTTTTGTTTGGCGATGCCAATCCGGCAGGCAAACTGGCGGTCAGCGTTCCGCGCACGGTGGGACAGTTGCCGATTTATTACAACCACAAACCGACGGCAAAACGCGGCTATCTTTACACGAGCAAAGAGCCGTTGTTTCCCTTCGGCTTTGGGCTGAGCTATACGACGTTTGAGTATTCCGATTTGAAGATTGCTTCGTCGCAAATCGGCCCGAGCGGACAATCTGAAGTCAGCGTCACCGTCAAAAACACCGGCAAAGTCGCAGGCGACGAAATCGTCCAGCTTTACATCCGCGACGTGGTTAGTTCCGTCACGCGCCCGGTCATGGAACTGAAAGATTTCAAACGCATCGCGCTGGCGCCGGGAGAAAGCAAAACCGTTACGTTCACCATCACGCCAGACAAACTTTCGTTTCTGGATATGAATATGAATCGCGTGGTTGAGCCGGGCGGGTTCGAAATTATGGTTGGCCCAAGTTCTGTAAAGCATCAAAAAGTGAAGCTGGAGGTAATCGCCAGATGAGCATTCATAACGGATCGCGCCGCAGTTTCTTGCTGGCTTCCATGGGACTTGCAGCGACAAACCTGGTGCGGGCGCAAAGCGCGCAAGCTCTGACTGCCGGGCAAGTTATTGACCGCATCAAAGCCAACGTCGGCATTCCGTGGCGCGCGCAAACCGTGGACAACATTATTGCCGGCACTGCAGAAACGCCCGTCAAAGGCATTGCCACGACCATGATGGCCACGCTGGATGTCGTCAAACGCGCCGCCGCCGCAGGCAAGAACATGATCATCACGCACGAATCCACATTCTTTTCGCATCAGGATCGTGTGGATCAATTCCTGAAAGACGAAACCTACCTGCACAAACTCGACTTTTTGAACAAGAACAAGATGGTCGTGTTTCACTTTCACGATCATTTGCACGGCCTGAAACCGATGGATGGCGTGGCAAAAGGCATGATGCGGGAATTGGGCTGGGAGAAATACAACGACCCGCAGAACTTTCGGCAATACACGTTTCCCGGCGTTCCGCTCGCCAAACTGGCCAAGGAACTGGAAACCAAGCTGAAGATTCGCACGATGCGCGTCGTTGGCGATCCGAACTTGATCGTCAAACGCGCGGCAGCCAGTTGGGGCAATTGCAGCCTGATGCCCGGCGTCCCGTTCATTTCGCAACCCGGCGTAGACGTGCTGATCATCGGCGAAACCCACGAATGGGAACTGGTCGAATATGTGCAAGACATGATTTCTTCGGGACAGAAAAAAGCGCTGATCGTTTTAGGTCACGTCGTGTCCGAACAATCCGGGATGAAGTATTGCGCCGACTGGCTGAAAGGCTTCATTACCGAAGTCCCGATTGAATTCATCGCGGCGGCAGAACCGTTCTGGCGTCTCGATAAACCGGTTGTGAACTGACTCAGCGTTGCCCGTCTTAAATCGGCAGGCGTAAGATGACCTGAGTCATTCCAAGACTGCGACTGAAAATCGGAACCGGAGATAACATTTATGTCAAAAACATTTACAGTGAAAGGCCCGTTTGTAATTCCAGTTACTCAAAAAACAGGTGGCCGTATCATTACCACTGCTGATGCTAAGAAATTCTGTGAAAGTCATGATTTTCTCGACAAGGAAGTTGGCTGCTACGTTTTTGCGTTTCGTGCTGCTAAGGGGCTCAAGCCAGTGTACATAGGTAAAGCGACAAAGAGTTTTGAGCAAGAGGTGTTCACTGAACATAAGAGAAATAAGTACAATGAGGCTCTTGTCTCGCGAATAAAGGGAACGCCAGTACTATTCTTTGTTTGCCTTATAAAAGGCAAAGGCCCAATTAACAAGCTGGCTATTGATGAGGTAGAAACCTTTCTTATTCAAGCGGGATTAGCTGCAAACAAGGATATTCTCAATGATCGGAAAACAAAAACAGAATCGTGGTCTATTGAAGGTATCATCAGAGGTAAAAGAGGGCCCAGAAAACATGCGGTAAAATCATTACGCCGTTGTTTGAATTTCAAGTAGGCTCACTAGCTTAGTATTCAGATGAGATAAGCTCGCCTTAACTCCAATGAAAATTTAGACATGAAACGATCAATAACCTCCATATTATTTCTGGCGCTTGCCAGCGCTATCCTTTTCGCCCAGCAGCCGCAACGCCAACTCACCCCTGAACAACAG
>JAEUQO010000041.1 GCA_016789605.1 Acidobacteriota bacterium | reverse complement strand
CCATTGAGCGGTAGCGTTTGCATTGTTTTGCTGAGAATGACTTCTTCGACAGTACTGGAAGCTGTACTCACGAGTGGCGACCAACCCCAATCGCAATCCGAACATATCTCTTTCAGATCGCCAACTGCGAGAACTATGTCGCGGCTGAAATGTTGGCCCACCTGCAGGCTCAAATTGGAAAGGCGAAATTTCTTGAATCCCGAAGCCTCAACCACAATTTCATATTCGCCTGGAGGGAGGTTGGACAGCACATAGCCCCCTTCACCGTTGGTCTGGCCTTCACGTTTCAGGCCAGTTGCTATTTGCGTGGCAATGATTTTGGCTTTGGGGATGACGGCACCACTTTGATCCACCACAACCCCGCTCAAAGTCGCTGTCGTCGCCTGTTGTGCGGCGGCGGTCAAAACAAAACTTACCAACAGGCAAAGTGAGGCTGTTGCCAGAAAAACTCTACGCATCGTCAGAGAACTCCTTGAGAAAGGTCGCGCAACCTGCCGAGGTTGCGCAGCTGTATTCATTGGCCTTTTTTGGTGTAGCTAAAATTTTGAGGAAACCTGCTTACTGCGCCAACAGCGACAGGATTTCCACTTGATTGGCCAGAATCTTGGCCTGATTGGCCTGGATGGTTTCCTGATTGGCCAACAGCGCATCCAGTTTTGCTTGATTGGCCTGGATGATTTCCTGATTGGCCAAAAAGACTTTCTGGTTGGCCAGAATCATTTCCTGATTGGTGATGATCGTTCGCTGGTTGGTTTGAATGGTTTCTTGATTGGCCAGAATGACTTTTTGGTTGTTGAGCACTTCTTCGGGAAGCATGCGAGTTTGTCTCCTGCGATATTCACCCGCCGCCGAAACTGGCAGACGGGGCAAAGTATGGTTGCACCTGGTTTTTGTTATTCCAGCAGAGCTAAGCCAGCGCGAGAACACTCTCTAATTGAGTTTTGATGGTGTGACAGTGAAGCGCTTAAGACTTTGCAATTTAACCGCCAGACGTTTCGGCGAAATGCCAGACAGCAGGTAACGCGCTCATTTCAATGAGGTAAGAGTTCTTTTTTGCGTGCCAGCTTGGTTGAGTTTGACGTTGTTTCGGTGGCGATATTTCGCGTGGTGGCGAAATAACGTGCCAGCTCGTGAGATTTCGTGTGGGCGGGGAGTCACGTTAGGCCGAGCTTTTTCATACGGCTGCGCAATGTAGAAGCCGGCAGGCCCAGAATTTCGGCTGCGCCTTGTGGACCAGAGATGCGGCCTCCGGTGTGTTGCAAGACTTTTTTGATATGTGCGCGTTCGTTTTCGGCTAGCGTCAGTAATTGTGCGGTTCCATTGTCAGGCTGGCTTGGTGGTAAGGGGAGCGGCGGCGTTGTCGGCAACACGTCATTGAGCGAAATGGCTGGTTCGGTGCTGATGTTGGGCAAAGAGAGTTTCAGCGTATCGCTTTCGGCGGTGAGGATCGAACGTTCAACCAGGTTTTCCAATTCGCGGATGTTGCCGGGCCAGTGATGGCGTTCGAGCGCTTGCAACGATTCGGCGTGAACCGAATTGATCACGCGGTTAAAACGCGTGCTGTACTTTTTGACGAAATGGCGCACCAGCAGCGGAATGTCAGCCGCGCGCTGGCGCAATGGCGGCAAGGTGATGGGAAACACATTCAACCGGTAATACAGATCGGCGCGGAATTTTCGTTCGCTGACCAGTTGTTCCAGCGGCTGATTGGTGGCGGCGATGATGCGAACTTTGACGCGCACGCTTTTGGTGCTGCCCAGTCGTTCAAACACGCCGGTTTGTAACACGCGCAAAAACCGGCCTTGGGTTTCCAGCGGCACTTCGCCGATTTCGTCCAGAAAGATCGTGCCGCCATCGGCCAGTTCAAAGCGTCCGGGTTTGCGTTGTGCCGCGCCGGTGAATGCGCCTTTTTCGTAACCGAACAATTCGCTTTCGATCAATCCGGCGGGCAAGGCTGCGCAATTGACGATGATGAACGGGCGATGTCGTCGCGCGCTGTGTGCGTGAATGGCGTGCGCCATCAATTCCTTGCCGGTGCCGGTTTCGCCGCGCAGTAAAACGGTGGTTTCGGTTTCGGCAACATTCAGTGCATCGCGCAACACTTGCTGAAAGGGCGGGCACGCGCCAATCATTTCGCCAAACGGTTCGTGTTCGTCCACCAACCGTTCTTCTTCGGTCAACAACTGGCTCAGCTTTAATTCGAGCTGCTGAATTTGTTCCTGGTTGGCGAGAATGGTTTCCTGACTGGCGAGCAACAAATCCAGCTTATCCTGGTTTTGTTTGATCTGTTCCTGATTGGCCAGAATCTTCAGTTGATTCGTGATGATCTCGTTTTTGGGCATATGGGTTCAGGAACGTGACCTCAACATTGCCGCCTTTGCCGGGCAACGATTGATTGCGGGAACGCCAACCGATGTTTGAGTGACGCGCTGACGCGTCCCGGAAATTGCGCCGTGACAGTCTGACACCGCACTTCACTCGGCTTTTTCTTTTTAGCGAAAAAGGCACTTTAGAATCAGTCGGTTAGCGATAGCAAACGGCGTGGCCTCACATTTGCTGTAACTATTGTACCCCGTGCTCGATCAGAACCAAATCCGGACCTGACTCCCCTGTGACAAACGAATGAAACTGGCAAGACAGGGTGAGTTGCGGCAGAAAACCGGACCTTTTTAATTTTTACCGTGCAAATAGAACCGAAATGGTTTGATAGGAGGATACGCAAGATATGAAAACAGAGACAAAACGAGCGTGGCATCGGCTGCACTGGGTGGCAGTGGCAGTGATGTTGTTGGTGTGTTGCTGGCCCGTGACACAAACATGGGCCAGCGGCGATAGCGATTTTGAATTCATTGGCGCAATCGAAACGTTACCCAATGCGCCCGGATTCGTCGGTGATTGGAAGGTCAAAGGTCGTACCGTACGCGTGACGGCCAGCACCAAATTGAGTCAGAGCAATGGCCAGTTTGCCGTTGGCGCAATCGTCAAGGTCGAAGGTGTTTTGCAAAATGACGGGGCGGTCAGCGCCAAGGAAATCGAGACCAAAGGCGGCCCTTCCAATGGCGGGTCAAGCTTCAAGTTTTATGGCAACGTCGAAGAATTGCCCAATACCGCAGGACGGTTGGGTGATTGGAAAGTCGCCGGACGAACCGTGCACGTAACGGCGACGACGTATGTCAAACAAGAAGACGGCCCCGTCGCCATCGGCGTGCGCGTGGAGGTGGAAGGCACGCAGCGCGCCGATGGTTCTGTGGATGCAAACAAGATCGAAACCGAGTCGGAATCAGGTTCGGGCGGCAGCTCCTTTGATTTTGTCGGCACGATCGAAACCTTGCCCAGCACTACCGGGCGCATCGGTCAGTGGTCGGTCAGCGGACGCAAGGTGAATGTGACCGCCAATACGCGCATTAAACAGGAACGCGGTCAGGTTGCGGTTGGCGTCGTGGTGGAAGTCAAAGGCACGCAACAAGCAGATGGATCGGTGAATGCGACGGAAATCGAAACGAAATCCGGCGCCAGCGGGGGCGGCAATGGCGGCAGCTTCGCAGAGTTTTACGGCGCAATCGAAAGCTTGCCGGGAACGACTGGCCAGGTTGGCGTGTGGACGGTCAGCGGTCGCAAAGTGAATGTGACGGCCACCACCGTCATCGAACATGCGGAACGCGGCATTGCGGTGGGAGCTTCTGTCGAGGTGAAAGGCGCGGTGCAAGCTGACGGTTCGTTGAATGCGACCAAGATCGAAATCAAACGCGGTCCGAGCGGCGGCACGACAAGCAATCTGTACGGCAAGATCGAAGTGTTGCCGAGCGCGGCCAATCTGGTTGGCGATTGGAAAGTGGCCGGGCGCACCGTGCGCGTGACGGCGGCGACGGTGATTGAGCGCAAATACGGAACCGTGGTGGTGGGCGCGTTTGTCGAAGTTTATGGCGCGACGCAAACCGACAATTCCATCAATGCGACCAAGATCGAAGTGAAACAAGGGCCGGGCGCAGGCGCATTTTTGAATTTCAATCCGGTGGCGACGGTCAGCGCCGCCAGCTATCTGGAAGAGAATTCGGCGGAATCCATCGTGTCGGCGTTTGGCAACGGCTTTTCGGCGGCGACAGTGGTTGCCACGACTCAACCCTTGCCGTTTGAACTGGGGACCACGTCGGTGACGGTGGACGGCAAACAGGCGCGTCTGTTTTTTGTTTCGCCCGGCCAAATCAATTACCAAATTCCCGCGGATACGGCGGCTGGATTGGCCAACGTAGTCGTGAGCAACAACGGGCAAACCGTTTCGCAAGGCACCATTCAGGTGGCCAATGTCGCGCTCAGTTTATTCACGGCAGATGCGTCAGGACGCGGCGCGCCGGCCGGTTTGTTGTTGCGTGTCAAAGCCAATGGCGAACAGGTGTATGAATCGCTGGCGCGCTTTGATGCGGGGCAAAACCGCCTTGTGCCCGCGACCATTGTCCGTCGCGTCGGAGAACAACTCTTCCTGATTCTGTTTGGGTCTGGCGTACGCCAAGCGCCGGAAACGGACGGCAATCCGGGCAACGGTGTTGCCGAAAGCCTTTCGGTCACGATTGGCGGCGTCAATGCGCCGGTGATCTATGCGGGGGCTGCGCCGGGATATGTCGGTTTGGAACAGATCAACATTCAAATTCCGGATGCTGCGCCAGCCAATCCCAACACCAGCGTGGTGGTCAAAGCCAAGGACGTTTTGAACAATCTCAAACAGGCCAACACCATCACGATTTCGCTGCAATAGCGTGTTTGAAAATCGGCCAAGGTGGGTTACACGCCTCACCTTGCCGGTGGGCGATGCCTTTTCCAGAGAGAAAAAGGGGAGGAAAAGGCATCGCCATTTCCCAGATAAGTCTTGAAAGCGTTTTTCGGGTGGGAGGTTGTCAGAGATGAATTGGCGGGGAAGGCGCACATTTGGCTGGGCGAGCGTTTGTCTGGCAGTGATCGCTGTTTTGTTTGGCGGACATCGCGTGGCATCGCATCCGCATTTGACGCACGACGCGCAAGCGTTGCCCAACGGCCCTGCGCCAGCGGGCGCGTTTCGGTTTGTGGCCTTGGGCGATACCGGAACAGGGAAGAAGGCACAGTTTGAAGTAGCAGAACGGCTGGCGGATTTTCACGCCAAGCGGCCATATGACACAGTGTTGATGTTGGGCGACAACATCTATCAAAGCGGCAAAGCCGCTGATCTGGAAAAAAAGTTCGCGCAACCATATGCGCCCCTGCTGAAAGAGGGCGTAAAGTTCTATCCGGTGTTGGGCAATCACGATGTGCGTCAGGGGCGTGACGCTCAGGTGCATTACGCGCTGTTTAACATGGGCGGGCAGTCTTATTACTCGTTTGTGAAAGGCTCAGCGTCGGAAGAGAACCTGGTGGCATTTTTTGCGCTGGATTCGACGGTGGTGAATGAGGCGCAATTGCGTTGGCTGGAGCAGGCATTGACGGCGACAACCGCGCGTTGGAAGATCGTTTACTTGCATCATCCGCTGTATTCGTCAGGCAAAGCGCACGGCTCAGACACCAAATTGCGCGTGCAGCTTGAACCGTTATTGGTGCGCCATCACGTCACCGCCGTGCTGGCCGGGCACGAACACTTTTACGAACGGATCGTGCCGCAACAGGGCATTTATCATTTCATCAGCGGCGCGGGCGGACAGTTGCGCCGGGGCGATTTGCGGCGCAACACCTCTTTGACGGCTGCGGGCAACGATCAGGTCAACAGCTTTATGTTTTTTGAAGTGCAACACGAGCGCATTCAGTTTTGGGCGATTGGGGCGTCGGGCGAAGTGCTGGATCAGGGCAGCATTACGCAGGTGAGCTTGAAGGCTTCACCTTGAGTTTTGAGACGAGCGTTTGGGAGACGACCGCTCTGTGCGGTCCAGTAGATGACTGACACGATTTCACATTTGAAATACGCATTGCGTTGGGGCGGCGTCATTGTCGTGCTGGCTGTGGCGACGGCCATGCTCGTGCATTGGCGCGCGCCTGGGCTGTCGCTGTCGGCACAGGATGCGTTGATGCGTGCGCGCGGGCCGTTGTCGCCGCCGCCGGAGGTGGTGATAGTGGCCATTGACGAAGCCAGTCTGAAACAGTTTGGCCGCTTTCCTTGGGGGCGTTCGCTGCTGGCGCGCGCATTGGATCAGCTGGCCACGGCTCAGCCCAAAGCGGTTGCGTTGACGGTGTTGTTTAGTGACGCGACTGCGCCTGGTGATGATGACGCCTTGGCGGCGGCCATACGCCGTTCCGGCAATGTCGTGTTGGCAGCCCAATTGATCGAAACACCACTGCGAGAGGCGGAATGGATTCGGCCCCTGCCATTGTTGGCCCAGGCAGCCGCCGGGGTGGGACACGGCAACGTTCTGACCGATACAGACGGTGTGGCGCGTGCGCTGACTTTGCGCGAAGCCGATGACGAAGGCGACGCGTTGTGGGCATTGGCCGTAGAAGTTTTGCGTGTGGGCGATCAGGTGCCGGTCGCCTCGGTGCGCGATGTGCCCGCAGGCGTGCTGATCGGTGCGCGCCAGATTCCTGTCACGTATGACACGCCTGCTGTACCGGTGAACGCAGGTGAGGCCGAGGCCAATTTGGCTTTTACACGGGCCGGCCGGTTGCGCTTGGATTATCTGGGGCCTGCGGGGTCGTTTGTTGCAAACACGGTCAGCATCGCCGATTTGATCGCAGGCCGCGTGCCGGTTGAAAAACTGCGCGGCAAATACGTGTTGGTCGGGGCGACTGCCGCCGCGATGGGAGATCGCGTGGCCTCGCCCTTTGGGCGTTATACCAGCGCAGATGGGCAGCAGCACAGCGCGCTCGTGCCAGGCGTCGAAGTGCTGGCCAATGCCTTGACCACGATTTTGCGTGCGCGCTTTTACCGCGAAACGCCCGATTGGTTGGCGGCAGTCATGGCAGCGTTGACGGCTGCCGCAGTGTTGGCGGCGTTGCGTCTGGCGCGTGGTCGCTACGAACCATTGCGCCAGATCGGCGCTGTGTTGGGCATACTGGCGCTGATTGTCGGACTTTCATATCTGGCGTTTACGCGCGGCCTGATTTTGCCACCGTTGGTTGCGGCGTTGCTGGCATGGGGGGTGGCAACGCCATTGTCGTTGTTACGCCGTGCGTTGTCTGCCAGTGCCAGTCTGGATGCACGCATCAAAGAATTGGCCCAGGCAGAAGCGCGGCTGTTGCCGTTGCAAGCTTCGCCGACAGCCACGCCGGGGATGGAGTGGTTGCCGCACACGACAGCGGCAAAAGCCGAGACGCTGGCTTCGTTACAACAGGAATTGCTGGCGCGCGCGCAATTTGTGGATCACGCGCTTTGTTCCGTGAAAGACGGATTGTTGCTGACCGATCCGAGCGGCATGGTCATTTTTGCGAATCCGCGCGCTGCCCAAATTTTGGGCCTGTCTGAAACGGCGCTGAGCGGTGGCAATCTGTTCGCGCAACTGATGATTGCCGAAACCGGCGTGAAAGCATCGGGTGAGCTGCAAAGCATCCAGCGGGCGCAAGAGGCGCTGTCACAATTGAGCGCTGGACGCGTGGGATTGGAACGTGAGCTGGTGATCGGGACCGCGCCGACGCGATATTACACGTTACGGTTGGCTGTCGTGGCCGGCCCGCAGGACAAAACGCCCCTGGGATTGGTGGCGACGATTTCTGAAATCACCAAACAGCGGGAATTGCAGCGCACGCAAAACGACGTCATGGCGTTGGTGACACACGAAATGAAAACCCCGCTGACGGCCATTCAGGGGTTAAGCGAAGTGTTGCTGACGTTTGAACCCGATGCAGCCAAACGTCGGGAACTGACTGGCGCCATCAACGAAGCCGCGCAGCGCCTGAGACGGATGATTGACGAATATTTGGATTTGACGCGGCTGGAAGCGGGCGCGATGTCGCCCCGGCAGGCGTTTTTGCGCATCACGACGTTCCTTGAACAAACCTTGTTGTTGCTCGATCCGGTGGCCGCGCAACGGCAAATTCGTGTCCGGCGGGTGTTTCCGGAACAATTGCCGGTCGTTTGGGCGGACGCCGATTTGTTGGCCCGTGCGGTCACCAATTTGATCGCGAACGCGATCAAATACAGCCCCCCTCATACTGAAATCACCGTGAGCGCTCAAGCGGACGATCAGGTTCTGGGAATTTCCGTTGCCGATCAGGGCAACGGGATCGCGCCGGAGCATTTAGTTCGAATTTTTGAGAAATTTTACCGCATTCCCAGAGTCGAAGACGCTGATGAACCAGGAACCGGGTTAGGGTTGGCGTTGGTGCGCGAAATTGCCGAGTCGCACGGCGGGCGCGTCACGGTGGAAAGCCAGCTCAACCTGGGTTCAACCTTTACGATTTGGCTGCCCCTTTCGACAGTTGAGCGCGAGACGCACAATTAATGCGACCAGTTATTGCGTCGCGGATTAAAGTTCATCTTGAGTTCATCATTGCTTCGTATAATGGCGGCTCCTTTGCGCGAACTTTCCTGTCTCCCCTCCAGTTGTACGCACAGGCGAAAGTCTTAGTGTGCCAAGACGGTAACCAAGCATGACAATTGAACAGCCACATATTCTCATTGCCGACGATGATCGCTTAATCCGTATGACGCTGGAAGCGGGGCTTTCGCTCAACGGATTTAGTGTCCGTTGTGTGCGGAATGGGCGCGAGGCAATTTCTATTGCCGCCAAAGAGTCGTTCGATGCGATTGTCAGTGACGTTTACATGCCCGAAGGCGGCGGATTGGATGTTTTGCGCGAATTGCGCGCGGTGCGCCCCGATGTGCCCATTGTTTTGATTACGGCCCAAGGTTCGGTGGATTTGGCGGTGCGGGCCTTGGCGGCAGGAGCCACGGATTTCATTGCGAAGCCCTTTGAAGTGCAAGCGCTGGCAGGATTGTTGCGTCGCTGTTTGTCTGCGCGCAAAGAAGCCGCTGCGGATGACAAGCTGGGGCAACTGCCTCAGCCGGATGATTTTTCTAGTTCCGGTCTGATCGGCCGCAGCCCGGCGATGGTCAAAGTCTATAAGCTGATCGCGCATGCTGCGCGCAGCAACGCGACAGTGCTGGTCACGGGCGAATCTGGCACCGGCAAGGAATTGACGGCGCGTGCTGTGCACGATTTCAGCCCACGGCGGGAAAAACCGTTTTTGGCGGTGAATTGTGCCGGGTTGACCGATACCTTGCTCGAAGCCGAATTGTTTGGCCACGTCAAAGGCGCATTTACCGGCGCGACCAGCGAACGTGAAGGTTTGTTTGAAGCGGCTGACGGCGGCACCTTGTTTTTGGATGAACTGGCGTCAACCAGCCCGGCATTTCAGGCCAGTTTGTTACGCGTTTTGCAATCCGGCGAAGTGCGGCGTGTGGGAGCGACGCAAACGCGTCATGTGGATGTACGCGTCATCGGGGCAAGCAACGCTGATTTGCGTGCCCTGGCTGAAGAAGGGAAATTCCGCCCGGATCTGTTTTATCGTCTCAGCGTGTTGACGATTGATTTGCCGCCGTTGCGGCAACGTACCGGCGACATCGAATTGCTAGCCCAACACTTTTTGCGCCGCTTGAATAACAGCGGCGTGCCATTGCATTTGACGCGCGACGCGTTGGCGGTGCTGTTGGGGCATTCGTTCCCCGGCAATGTGCGCGAATTGGAAAATGCGCTGACACGCGCTTCCGCACTTTCGACCAGCGGGCTGATCACGGTTGATTGTCTGCCGCCGCATATCGCGGCGACTTCGCCGGAAATTCGCGCGACGGATGACCGGTTGCATGAATTGGCGGTGGATTGGCCGCTGTTGGATGAATTGGAGCGGCGCTATCTGATGCTCGCGCTCGAACGCGTACGCGGCAATCGGCAACACGCTGCGGATTTATTGGGGTTGAGTCGTCGCACTGTGCAACGGTTGATTGCCCGGCACAATTTGGGGGCATTGGCTGCTGACGATGCGCACGAGGGGCACGATTTACACGAGGAGGACGCCGCATGAGCGTTCGCGCTTGCCAGAACAAGGCAGGATTTTGTTTCTGGCAACACATCCGCGCGCATGGTTCCTTTGCCGCCCGCTTGGCGGGCGTGATGTTGCTCGGGCTGATGTGGCATTTTCAAGCGCTGGCGCAGGTCGTAGAGGCGCGCGTTGCCAGTGTCAAAGGCAGCGCCGTGCGGTTGCAGCAACAGCGTTCTTACACCTTGGCCAAAGGGGATACGCTGATTCCGGGCGATGAGATTGATACGCGGCGCGGCGGTCGGGTCGTCATCGAATTGAGCGATGGCAGCATGGTGACTGTGCAACCCGGTTCGCGCGTCTTGTTTCGGGATTATCGTGCGGCAACCTCCTGGCGTGATCTGTTGCAAATTCTCAGTGGCCGCATACGCGTGAAGATTCACCATTATGGCGGTCGTCCCAATCCGTATCGCGTCAATAGTCCAACCGCATCCATTTTGGTACGCGGCACCGAATTCGGTGTGGCGGTGGAACCTTCCGGCGAAACACGTGTCGTCGTTTACGAAGGACTGGTCGAAGTCGAAAGCCTGAGCGATCCCAATCGTCGCGCGCTGGTTTCACCGGGGCGCGGCGTGCTGGTGCGTTTCAACGAAGACCTGCGCTTTTTCACTCCCGGCCCAGGAAATGAAATCGGCGAGCGCAGCAGCAGCGGCAATTTCACCAACCCGCGTTACAGCAACCCCACGACAAATCAGTCAGGGCCTGGCGGCGACATTCGCAAATTCGTCGCCAGCGATTATGAGCGTTACATCAACAGCCTGGTTGAACCTGGCGAATCGCCACCGTTCATGCGGTTCAACGCGTTTCCCGATTCTCATTTCGACAGTTTGGAAAACCCCGCCTACGCCACGGAGTTCAATTCGTTTGAAGGTCGCTTGCTGTTCATTCCGTCGTTTAGTCCGCGAGGCCGACACTCGACCGACGGACTTGTCGCGAGTTCTGTGTTTGGAGCCAGTCCGCTCGAGCCTTCCGATAGTGGGCTGTTGTCGCAAACGACGGTGTTTGCACCCTGGCGACGCGGGCGCGCGGTTTTTGGGGCGAGTGCGGCAGTGTCCGCCAGTCGTTTGCAGGCGTTGTCAACGACTTCTGTGACCGGGCCAGCAACGCCGTTCTTTCCCGCTGGCGTGCCGGGCGTACGTTCATCCGCCAGCGATACCAATATTGATTCGCTGATGACCTCAATGACGGCGGCGCGCCGGTTGGGAGAGGAAGGCCGCACCAGTCTGGGCCTGGGCCTGGATTATGTTCGCGGGCGCGGCACGTTGCGCGGTTCGACGGAACTATCCAACAGCGCCGGAGTACGTGCCGAAGAGCGTTTGGACGCGCTCTCTCACGTTCATCGTGTGCGGTTGCGGTTAGGAATGACGCACACATTTCACGGCGGACACAAGCTGGGCGTATTTTTCCGGCAAGGCATCGCATCAGCCTGGGACAGAGATCAGGCGCGCACCTTCAACGGATTGGCGTTGACGCTGGATAGCGTGCGTTACGAAGGGCAGTCTTCTGAAATCGGCATGCGGTTGCGCGGTCCGCTGACGCGGCAATTGTTTTATGGCGTGGAAAGTTCCTGGTTGCAGGTTCGATTGCACGAACACATTCGCCGGTCGGCTATCGTCGAAGCGACCGAGCGCGAACGCATCGGACGCGCTGCCGTCAGCTTCGGGTTGGGATACATGCCAAATCGTCGCACGGTGCTCAGCACGGATGTGGCGGTGGGCGTATCTCGCGTCGCGGAAAAACATTACGAAGACGCCACCGGAAATCTGATTATTGACGAAAACATTGCCTCGCGCTTTTTTTCGGCGCATTTCGGCATACAGACAGATGTGTGGCGCAAGCTGTTTGCCAGCGCCTCGCTTTATGGCATTCATCAGGCACGCCGCACTGACTTGCAGCTTTTCCCGGATCGGTTTGGGCGACAGCAAACCGAGTTTGGTTTTTTTATCCCCAACGGACGTGTGCGAAACAACCGCCTGGAAAATTTCGCGGACTTCGGCCTCGGCTGGCGCTTTACTCCCAACCTGCTGGGAACCTATGTGCTTTCCTTGGATCAGCAACCCGGACAGGGATTGACCACGCCGCGCCATGTCTTCTTGCTGCGATACACCTTCAGACCGCCCGAAAAGTAGCGGTCTTCCTGCGGCAAACACCATTTCCCAAAACGACGCTTATGGCCGAAATGCAGTCAAGCCTTGATCATTTGCGTCAGCTTTTCCTTGTCAAATCCGATGACAACTTGTGCGCCTTTGCGAGTGATCGGGCGGCGCAGCAAATTCGGTTCGGACTGGATCAGCTTGAACAGTTCGTCGCGTTCGGGCAGCGCTTTGCCAAATTCGCGCTCTTTGTAAATGGCGTGACGCGTATTGAGAAAGGAAGGCGGGTCTTCGTCACCGAAAATGGTTTCGAGTTCCGCCAGGGTCAACGGTTGTTTGGCGTAATCGCGTTCGACCAAATTGGGGCTGGCAAGTTCGCGCAGGAAACTCCTGGCGTTACGGCAGGTCGTTCAAGTGGTTTTGCACCAGAAATAGATGGTTTGCTCTGACATCGTGAAAGTATGGTTGGAATGTGACTGCTCCGAGGGGAATTGGTTACCCCTCGGTTTTGCCGATGACGATCAGGCCGATGGCCAATTCGCCGGATTTGGTTTTGAGTTTGGTTTCGAGCACGACGTGTTCGTGGTCGTTGACGATGACGCGCGGCAATTCTTTTTCGCCGGTTGGATAGGTCAACGCCAGCGGTGACGGATGGCCCGCGCCGATGGCGCTGCGGCTCATTTTGATGACTTCGGCGGCGGGCAAATCTTTCGGGTCTTTGTCGTCGCCGATGCCGCAAAGCAAAAAGAAATCGCGCGCGGGCGAAACGCCCAAGTGATTGCCGTCCTGCATGCTCAGCCCAAAGCGCAAGGTATAAAACCCGGCTTTGACGCCTTGCCCGCGAAAGTCTGACGCGTTGGACGGAAAATTGATCACGCCGATAAACGAGCCTTCGGGAATCTGGCCAAAGGTTGCGCCGTCAACCGAACCGCCGGTCACGGCGAGTTCCTTGCGAAACCAGATTTCGCACACGGTCTTGCCGTCTTTGGCGACGATTTTGACGCCCTTGTCGCTGACGGCAGTGCGTATGGCTTCGGCGACTTTGGCGTCGCTGAGTGCGCCGGTCGTTTCCAGCTTGTAATCATTGTTGGCGCTGACGAGCGCGGATGTGTTTGCCAGCGTGGGAACGGAAACCAACACCAGAAACAAGGCAACGAAAAACTGCTTCATTACGCTACTAACCTCGCAATCCTTCTCAAAAAAATACGTACGCCCGGGACAGAAAGATCAGCCACAGAGTCACGGGAACAAGGTGTCGTGTCGTGGCCCTGTGGCAAAGATCGTCACAAGTTCGGCGGCTGATTTAGCGGACAAAATTGCCAATGAAGGCGCTGCGTTTGCCGGACAATGACCAGGTCACATCCAGCCCCGTGCCGCCGAATTGGTCCAGTTCGGCGACGGCAGGCATCGTGTGCGCGGTCGGCGTCAGCGGTTTATAGAGCAGCTCTTCGTGGCCGCAAACCTTGTCAAAACTGTTGATGGGGCGCGTGCTGATGGCGGCCAGTTTGCCGGCTTGCACACGCGCGGCGGCGGGATGTTCGCCGTGATATTCCATCGTCAGCGAAATCGGCGCGATCTCAGTGCGCACGATGTGATCAAACATTTTGCCGCCCATCGTCTGGGCGAAATCCTGCAACGCCGCGCGTTGTTCGGCGTTGGCTTTTTCGTCCAGGATCAGCACGGACTTGGCCGGAAAGGGATTGGTGAATTGATTGCCGAGCGTGTCGGCGGCTTTGGTCACGCCGACGACGTGCAGCCCTGCCAGCTTGACGCCTTTCCATTCGCCTTTGGCAATGCGCCAGGCGACGATGGCTTGTTCGCCGGTCAGGCCGATTTCAGAATTGGCGAAACATTGGCCCGTGTAGACGTCCAGGTTTCGCGTTTCCACGTATTCGCCGGAAATCTGTTGCGCGCGCGCGGTGGACGCTGCCAAAACCACGGCCAACAACACTGTGACCAGCAACGATAGCTTTTTCATAACACGTTTCTCCTTGCTGCGGTTGTCTTGCAAGGGAGCGTCACGTGGTGGCGTGACGCTCCCGACGGACCAACGAGAACACCAACTATATCACGCCAGCGGAATATCCTGCTTGTGGCAGCTACGACCCGGAACGTTGCATTGGCCGGGTTCGGCCATCTGGCCGTCCGGCCCCAAACAGGTTTGTGTGTGCAAACACCAGTAATACCCGCTGTTGGATGGTTGCACCGTGGGATCAGGTTCGGCCCAGATAAACATCCCTTTCCAACGCAAAGATTCGCAAAGGTTGGGATGCTCTTTCTGCACTGTGTTGAGATCAGGCATGTTCAAACCTCCGGTTTGTGGTGTCGCCTGCCAGCGCAAATGCCGACAGGCGAAACCCAAACAAGTTAGCTCACCGCTTGCAGAATCGCGCGTTTGACGGCGACGCTGGCGAGTTGAATCTTGTAAGCGTTGCGGCTCAGCGCATGCGCATTGGCGACGGCCAGACGGCCAGCTTCGGCGGCGGCGTCTTCGCTGATGGTTTTGCCGATCAGCGATTGGGCCGCTTCCTCTGCTACCCACGGCACGGGCGCGACGTGACCGAGCACGATGCGCGCGGTTTTGACCTTCTTGCTGGCGTCCAGGGTCAAGGCGACCGAAGCCGCCGCCAGCGGCCAATCGAGCACTTCGCGTTGGCGCACTTCATAGGTGGCGCTGCGCACGCCGAGCGTGGACGGCACGTGAATCATTGTCACGATTTCATTCGGTTGCAGCGCATATTCGCGCTCGCTTGCCGATTTGGGCGTGACAAAGAATTTGGCGGCCTCCACTTCGCGTTCGCCTGCCGGGCCGAAGATTTTGATCTTCGCATTCAGCGCGATAAACGCCGGCGCGAGCGAGGACGGATTGACGAATTTCGCTTCACCGTCATTGCCCAAAATCGCGTGATACCGATTGTCGCCGTTCGGCACCAGCGCATTGCCGCTTTCGTCTTTGGCCAGCAACCCAAACCCCGAGCGGAAATACCAGCAACGCGGGCGTTGGCATAAATCGCCGCCGACGGTGCCCATATTGCGGATTTGCGGGCTGGTGATGCCTGCCGCCGCCTGCGAGAGGGCGGCGAAACCTCTGCCCAGATCGCGCACCGCCTCGATGCTGGCCAGCGCGCCAATGCGGGCTGAACCGTCGCGCGGCGTCAGGACGGAACTGAGTTCCTTGATGCCTTTCAGGTTGACCACGCGTTTGGGCGTGACCAGATAATCTTTCAACAACGAAAGCAGGTCCGTGCCGCCCGCCAGGGCTTCGGTTTCGCCCCAGGATTTGCCGAGCAAGGCGACGGCCTGTTCTTTGGTTGTGGGACTGGCATATTCAAATTTATGCATTAGCCCTTGCCTCCTTTCTTGGCCAGCGCCGCCAGCACGCGGTCTGGCGTCAGCGGCAACGTTGACACGCGCACGCCAATGGCATTGGCCACGGCGTTGGCAATCGCCGCGCCCGGCGAATTGGTCGGCGGTTCGCCCAGTCCGATGGGACCGCGTTCGTCATAGCCTTTGCCGGTCATCATATGCACCTGGAATTCGCCGATGTCGCGCAATCCCGCCAAGCGGTAAAACTCCATATTGGCGTTGAGCATGCGACCGGTTTGGTCGTCCATAACCTTTTCTTCATACAGCGAATAGGTGACGCCCATGATCATCGCGCCAAAGACCTGGCTTTCTGCCGTCTTCAGATCAATGATCAAACCGCAATCCTGTACGGCGACGAATTTGTTCATCTTGACGATGCCGGTTTCGATGTCCACCGAAACATCCGCCATTTGCACGCCGCCCACACCGGCAGAAGCGAGTTGTTCTTTGCCCGGCTGTTTGCCGCGCGCGGTGATGGGCTGGGTGCCCAATTTCGCGCACGCCTGTTTCCAGGTCAGGCTCTTGGTCGCGTCGCCGATGACCTGAATTTTGCCGCCGACGGCTTCCAGTTTGTCGGGCGTGGTATTCATTGCGGGGGCGACTTTTTCAAACAGCGTATTCAACGCGTCAATCGAACCGCGCCGCGTCGAAGAGCTGATGCCGCCGATGGTCGTCGAACCGCCCGAAGCGCCCGACACGGGCAGGCGGTTGTCGCCGATGGTGACTTTGATGGCATTGAGCGGCAAACCGAGCGATTCTGCCGCGACGATGGCCAGCGCAGTGCGCGTGCCGACGCCCAGGTCCTGGGTGCCCATCTTCACTTCAACCGAACCATCCGGATTGATGATCACGTCGCAATCGCTGTTGTGCGGTTGTCCGCCCCAGGTGTGGATCGAAAGCCCCAACCCGCGTTTGACCGTCTTGGTGCTACCGGGGCCGCCTTCGCCGCGCTGACGCCAGTTCTTTTTCCATTCGATCATTTCCGCCGCTTTGAGCAATTCGTCGCGGTAGGTGTTGGCGCGTACGCCGGTCAGCTCGATGTTCTTCAGGAAGAACTCGAGCGGATCCATTTTCAGTTCCGCGGCCAAATCTTCCAGCGCGCCCATCGTGATCAACGCGGCTTGCGGATGATTGGGCGCACGCCAGGCGCGTTGCGGGCCGACGTTGGTGTTGACAGCCTGGAATTTGGTTTTGATGTTGGGAATGCGCGTCCAAACGTACGGGTAGGGCGGGGAACCGATGTTGCCCATGCCGCCGCTGCCCCATGCGTCAGATTCCCAGGCAGTGATGGTGCCGTCTTTTTTCGCCGCGACTTTGACCTTGGCATACGCCGACGGACGCGAACCGGCGATCATCACTTCGGCGTCACGATCCAGAAAGTATTTGACCGGTTTGCCGCCCGCCATCTGCGAGACCTTGGTCATTTCGATGCCCCACAGATCAATCTGGAATTTGCTGCCAAAACCGCCGCCGATGTGATCCATATGCGTGTGAATGTTGCCGGCAGGCAATTTCAGTTCGCGCGCCAGATCGTTGTGCACGGTCGAAACCGATTGCGTCGAAGGATGGATCATCACGTTGTTGCTGTCCGTCCATTCGGTGACCAGACCGTGAGATTCCAGACAGCAATGGGTGATCACGTCGTTGCCGTAAAAGCCTTCGACCACGACATCGGCTTCCTGAAACGCCTTGGCGACATCGCCCGTGGCGTTGGTGCTGGCCGGGCGCAAATTGCTGGCCGGGACTTTTGACAAGTCGGCTTCGTTGACCAGATGCGGCAGCTTTTCATATTGCACCTTGATGGCGCGCAATGCGTCTTCGGCAGTTGGTTCATCCACGGCAGCCAGAGCCACCAGCTCCTGGCCAGCCCATTGGATTTCAAAGCCAGGGCCGTTGATGATTTTGACGGCTTTCACGCCGGGCATTTTTTCAGCCGCCGAAATGTCAATGCTGACGACTTTGGCGTGGGCATGCGGCGAACGCAAAATCTTGCCAAAGAGCATGCCGGGCCGGTTAATGTCGTAGGAATATTTGGCTTTGCCGGAAACTTTTACCGGGCCGTCCAGACGCGAAATGCGTTTGCCCAGGTGTTGGCGTTTGCCTTCTTCGGGCCATTTATACTCAGCCATTGCGCTTGCCTCCTTTCAGCTTCTTCATACCGGCAGAAGCCTGCGCGACTGCGCCCTTGATGCCGTGATAGGTGCCGCAGCGGCACAAATTGCCGCCCAGACCGAGTTTGATTTGTTCGTCGGTCGGCGTGGGATGTTCGTCGAGTAAAGCTTTGCAGGCCATGACAAAACCCGGCGTGCAAAAGCCGCATTGTTGCGCGTCGTTGTCCCAGAAGGCTTGCTGCACCGGATGCAGTTTGCCGTTCTGTTCCAGGCTTTCGACGGTTTCGATCTTGTGGCCTTGGGCTTCGATGGCGAGCACCGTGCAGGAATAGACGGGTTTGCCATCCATCAGCACCGTGCACGCGCCACAGGTGGCGCGGTCACAGACGCGTTTGGCGCCGGTCGTGTCCAGTTCGTTGCGCAGCGTGTCGAGCAAGGTAACGCGCGGTTCGACGCTGGCCGTTTTGGCCGCGCCGTTGACCGTCAAGGTGATGTTGACCTTGTCCGGGCCATAAACGGGGACATCGGCCCCAGCGGCTTTCACGACCTTCTCGCTTTGGGCGATCAACGGAACCGTGAGGGCCACGCTTGTGCCTTTGAGGAAGTTGCGGCGCGACACACCGGCCTGATCGGCTTGGGGATTGTCATGCCGTTCGTCAGAACTGCTCATCAGCGTACCTCCATTGGGGTTGGCGTAGTTGATTTTTGAAGTTGTTGGAAACGTCTAGGGTCTAGCAGAAAAGCGGTCTACGTCCGCATAGTGCAGACGTGTTCCCCTCGATTTCGGTTACAACCAGAATATGTGCAACGATTTCTGAAAAGTGCGGAGGCAGAGTATAGCAAGCGCGTCGGGCGAGAAACAAGGCAGCGTTATGGTTATGGTTCTGGTTGTTTCGCGCGGCGCGAAAGTTTGAGCACGGCTTCCCAGCGCAAGCGCCAGAAAGCGCGTCGCCGCTGGCGAAATTGTGCCAGTGCGTGACGTACGCGTTCGGCCAACCGATGTGCTGTTTGATAGATGCGCGTGGCTTTGAGCGTGGCATAAAGGCGCGTCTTGAACGTGACAAAACGTGTGTGCAACCAGGCAAACCAGCCGATCAGCAGCAATTTGGCTTCGGTTAATTGATAGATGCGGGCGACCAGTGCTGTGCCGACCACTTTGGCTGCCGCCGCGACCAAAAAGCCGAACAGCGGTTGGTCGTGCGAGAGAAAATACAGCGCCAACAGCTTGACCGGAATCAGCAGCAGGGAAGGCGCGGCAAAGATCGTCAACGCGCCATAGGGTGGCAACGACACAATCAAGCGCTCAAGCTGGCGCAACAGCGGCAATCGTCCGATGGCCGCCGCCAGGCGCTGCAAATCATCCCACAGCCAGTCTTCCACCAGAACGATGATGGCGGCGAGCGCCACAAACGGCGCGGTCAGGATTTTCTTGAGCAGCTTTTTCATGCGCGAATCAGCTTCGTTCTTTTTTGCGGGCTTGGGCCTGAACGGCAGTGATGGCGATGGCATCCACGATGTCTTCCCACTTGCAACCGCGCGACAGGTCGTTTGCCGGTTTGTCCAGACCTTGCAGGATCGGGCCGATGGCAGTGGCTCCGGCCAAACGCTCCGTCAGTTTGTAGCCGATGTTGCCTGCGTTGATGTCAGGGAAAATCAGCACGTTGGCGCGCCCCGCGACGGTCGAGCCTTTGGCTTTGGATTGGCCAATGCTTTCGATCAGTGCGGCATCAAGCTGCAATTCGCCGTCTACTTCCAGTTCGGGCAGACGCGCGCGGACGGTTTTGGTGGCTTCGATGACTTTGTCGGCCAGCGGATGTTGCGCCGAGCCTTTGGTCGAAAACGACAGCATGGCGACGCGCGGTTCGGCGTCGAGCAGCGCCCGACAGGTTTGCGCCGAAGCGATGGCGATTTCGGCCAGTTGCGGCGCGGTCGGGTTAATGACCACCGCCGGATCGGCAAAGATCAGCGCGCCATCCACACCAAACGCCGGGTTGGGCACCACCATCACAATGACCGAAGACACCAGCGAAAAGCCTTCGCGCAGTCCCAGACAGATCAGCGCTGACCGTACGGTGTGTGCTGTGGTGTTGGTGGCTCCGGCGACAGAGCCGTCGGCCTTGCCATTGCGCACCATCATGTTTCCGAAATACAGCGGATCGAGAATCTGTTTGTTGGCTTCATCCAGCGTGGCGCCTTTGGCGCGTCGCAGTTCGTAAAGTTCCTGTGCGTAGCGTGATAAATCCGCCGAGCGGCGATGATCCAAGAGCACGACGTTGGTCAGGCTCACGCCCAGGGCGGCGGCCCGGCTGCGGATTTTTTCTTCATCGCCCAACACCGTCACGCGTGCCAGCCGCTCTTCAGCCGTTTGGGCGGCGGCAATGATCGTGCGGTCATCGTCGCCTTCGGGCAGCACGATGTGTTGCAATTGCGTCGCAGCGCGGATTCTCAGCTTTTTCAGGATGTCCATAACGAACGAATTTCGATGCTCCGGGGTTAATCGTTTGAAGCGGCGTTGGAAGTGGATTGCGCGTTGCGCCGTTTGCGCAGATAGCGCCAGATAAACGCGATGAGCAACGCGGCGACAATGACGGTTACGACTTTGCTATAGAGTTCCAGGTATTCCGCCGCGACGCGCCAGCGTTTCGCGAACGTGACGCCCAGATACAACAGGATGCTGTTCCAGACAGCGGCGCTCAAGGCTGACAGCAAGGTCGTCAGCGGCAGATTCATTTTTGACATGCCCGCGAAAAACGAAACCACCGCGCGCGTACCCGCCAAAAAGCGATTGGCGATGATCACGCCGTAACCGTATTTCTGAAACAGTTGTTCCACTTGTTGAATGGTGCCGACGGGCAAAAAGCGGCTGAAGCGGCCTTCGACGACGTGGCGCTCAAAATAGCGGCCCAGCAAGTACGCGGTGACAAATCCCAGCGTGCTGCCCAAGGTGGCTGCAATCAGCGACGGCGCAAAACCTACCGTGCCCATGCCGATCAGCGTGCCGGAAAAAATCAGGATGACGTCGCTGGGCGCGGGCGGAAAGATGTTTTCGATATAGGCAACAGAAAACATCAGCAGTAGCACTCCCAGCGGAGGCAGCGTTTGCAGCCAGTTGATGAATTGTTCGGCGTATTGCATGTGAGGTTACCGTCGGCTTTCGCGCAGCGTTGTGAGCAAATCTGTGACGAGTTCGGCCAAACCCAGCGCGGCAAATTCCTGTTCGGCGCGTTGCCAGAATTCGTGCATCGTGCGTGCGCCGCCGCGCTCATACGCGCACGCCTGCAACAGCAAATCCAGTTTGTCGGCGGCTTTGACCAAACGCGCTTCCAACGTCGCGCGCGCTTCGTATTCGTGCCAGAGCGTCAGATAGGGCGCATCCGGCACTCCGACATCCGCCAGCATTTCTTCCGCGATGCGCTCTTCGGCGGCAGGCAGCGCGCCCGGCGCAAAATACCGTTTGATCGTGGCGGGGAAATCACCCGTGCGGGCTTCTGTCAGATCGTGCAACAACGCCATGCGCAACACTTTTTCCACGTCAACGATGTGTCCTTGAGCCCGCGCACGATCAGCCAGCAACATTGCCACCCAAGCCACGCCGAACGAGTGGTCCGCCACCGATTCTACCTCGCGCACGCCGCGCAACAGCCAGCCGGTGCGCGGCACAGCCTTCAGGCGCAGCAATTCTTCGAGAAACGCGATGATTTGAGTGGCTTGGGTCATCACGGCGCTCAAGCTAGCGGTTTTGGCGCAGGGCGTCAACCATATGCTATAGTCGCCAGCCTTCACCAGGGCAAAGATTTTCACCGGCTGACGTTAGGCGTCTGCCAATGGTTTTCACCGTATGTTTTATTCGGATTTGTTCGAGATTGCAGGACGCAAAATTTCGCCGCCGTTGGTGCTGTCACCGATGGCGGGGGTGACCGATTCGCCGTTTCGCCGGCTGATCAAAAAACGCGGCGGCGTCGGATTGTTTGTCACCGAATTCATCAGCGTCGAGGGGCTGACGCGCGGCAATATTCGTTCGCACGAGATGATGCGCTTTCACGCCGAAGAGCGCCCGATTGCCATTCAGATTTTTGGCTATGACGAAGTGCGTATGCGCTGGGCGGCGGAAATCGCCGAAGAAACCGGCGCCGATTTCGTGGACATCAATTGCGGCTGCCCGGCCAAAAAAGTTATCAACGGCGGCGGCGGATCGAATCTGCTGCGAGATTTGCCGCAACTGCGCAAGATTCTGACCGAAGTCAAACGCGCCATTTCGATTCCGATGACGGTCAAAATTCGCGCCGGTTGGGATGACAAGACCATCAACTGTGTCGAAGTCGCCAAATTGATCGAAGATTGCGGCGGTTCCATGGTGACTTTGCATGGGCGCACGCGTGTGCAGGCGTACAAAGGATTTGCCGATTGGAATTTGGTGCGCGCCATCAAGGAAAACGTTTCGATTCCGGTGTCGGGCAGTGGCGACATTCTGGTTCCCGAACACGCCATGCGTCGCTTTGACGAAACCGGTTGCGACGCCGTACATATCGGACGCGGCGCAATCGCCAACCCGTTCATTTTTCGTCAGACCTGGGAGGCAATGCAGGGGCTGGAACCGTACCGCCCAACGCCGCAGGAATTGCACGAAACCTTGCTGGAATTCCGTGACCGGTTGCGTGAACACATGCCGGAAAAAGGCGTCATCGGTCGCATGAAGATGATGTCCGCGCAATTGTTGCGCGGCGTTCCCAATGGCACTGCAATTCGGCAAGCGGTTTTGCGTTCGCCGACCGTGGACGAGATGGCTCCGCTTTTTGAGGAGTATTTCGCACTGGCGGAAACGCATGGGTTTAATTACGAATTGCAGTCGGCTCCGGCGGAAGATGCCGAACTTGCCGAATGCGGCGTGTAAGCAGGCCTTTTTACCAGCAGACAACGGGTTTTCAGTCCGTGTGTCAGCGGTGAAAAAGTTTGGTTCGCCGGTTGACAGACGCAAGTGCGGTCATTACTATGCGCCTTCGCTTTTTGAGGCCAGGTAGCTCAGTTGGTAGAGCAACGGACTGAAAATCCGTGTGTCGGGGGTTCGATTCCCTCCCTGGCCATCATCACAACTAGCAGCAAAAAGGCGGGAGAACGAGTCTCCCGCCTTTTTGCGTTTAGGCATCGGCGGAATCGGTGTGGCTGGCGCGTTTACGGTGTTGGCTTTCCGAAGCGCAAATACAGCGCGGGCATCAAAAACAGATTGAGAACAGTCGAAGTAACCAATCCGCCCAGAATCACTACTGCCAAGGGATATTCAATTTCGTGACCCGGTTTATTGCCGCCGATGACGATGGGCAACAGCGCCAACCCCGTTGCCAAAGCCGTCATTAAGATCGGAGCCAGTCGCTCTGCGGAACCGCGCAGCACAAGCGCGGAGCCAAATTCTTGCCCTTCTTCGGTTTCGAGGTGGCGGTAATGGCTGACCAGCATAATGCCGTTGCGTGCAGCGATGCCCAGCACAGTCACAAATCCTACCAGTGATCCCAAAGAAAGAATGCCGCCGGTTAACAGCGTTGCGGCCACGCCGCCGACAAGCGCGAACGGCAGGCTGAAAAACACCAACGCCACCAACCTTGGCAAACGAAAATCTGCGTGCAGCAACAACAGAATGCCGAGCAACGCCAAACCGGAAAGCGCCAACAGCCGGTTGCGCGAAGCTTGCCGCGCGGCATATTCGCCCAGAAATTCGGGATGATAACCGCGTTCAAACGACAGGGCTTTGACCTTGGCTTCGATTTCACGCGCCACGCTGCCGAGATCGCGTCCTTTCACGTCACAGGTTACGTCAATGCGCCGCGATGCGCCTTCGCGCTGGATGATGTTGGGCGCCGGGGCGATTTGCACGTCCGCCACATCACCTAACGGCAAGTCGCCGCCGTTGGGCAAGCTGATTCTCAGTTTGCGCACCGCTTCCAGATCGGTGCGTGTGTGTGGCGCGCCCCAAACAACGACGTCGTTGATTTGTTGCGCCTGGTATAGCTCGCCGACTTTTTGCCCTTTGATCAGCGTGGTTGCCGCGCGGCGCACGTCACCCGGCGTCAGGCCAAAACGCGTGGCCGCCTCTTGTAGCAATCGCACTTCAATTTGCGGCACCAGCACCTGTTGCTCAACTTTCAGGTTCGCGATGCCTTCGATTCCGCCGATGGTTTTGCCGACTTCGGCGGCTTTGCCGCGCAGCCCTTCCAGTTCCGGGCCGTAAATGCGCACTACGATGGACGCGCCAGCGCCGGTCAACACTTCCTTGATTCGCTCTTTCAAATAGGTCAACAGATCGCGCACCAACCCCGGATACCCGTCCACGACTTCCTGGATTTTGGCCACGGTTGGTCCATAAGGAGCATTGGGATCAATGCTGATCCACAGCTCGGTGAAGTTCGGCCCGACGACTTCGTCGGCGACCTCGGCGCGTCCGATGTGCGAGCCAAAATTGCGTACGCCCGGAATCGCACGCAATTCCTTGCTGACGGCGATGGTAATGCGATCCATGGCCTCGAGCGACGTGCCTGGCTTTTCAACCCAGTGCATCAGGAAATCTGTCTCTTTGAAATTCGGCAGGAACTCTTCTCCCAGAAATGGCACGACTGCGGCGGTCAGGCCAAAAAGCACGAACATCGAAATGACGGCGGTTTTCGGTTTGTTGCTGAACGCAGGCAACAGGCGGGCATAATGCCGTTTGAGAAAGCGTGTGAGCACAGGTTCCGGGCGTTCGCGCTCGGCTGCGCGCGGCAACAGCAACAACGACAGCGCAGGCGTCAGCGTAAGCGCGACGCCCAGCGACGCCAACACCGCCAGAACATAAGAAATCGCCAGCGGGCGGAAAAACGATCCCGACAATCCGTCGAGAAAGAAAATCGGCAAAAAGACCAGCACCACAATCAGGGTGGCAAACACAATCGCGCTGCGGACTTCGAGCGACGCTTTCAACACCACCGAGAAGGCCGACTCGGGGTTGTCTGCTGCGCGGTTGAGTTTCAAACGCCGCATGATGTTTTCGACATCAATGATGGCGTCGTCCACCACTTCGCCGAGCGCGATGACCAGGCCCGCAATCACCATGGTGTTGATGGTGTATCCGCGCCAATACAACACCAAGGTTGCCGCCAACAGCGAAAGCGGAATGGCGGAAAGGCTGATGGCTGCCGTGCGCCATTCAAACAAGAACGCCACCAGCACAACAATGACCAACAAACAGCCAACGAGCAACGCGGTGCGCAAATTCCGTAACGCGACTTCAATGAAGGTGGCGGGCCGAAAGATGGTCGAATCTACCTGAACGTCTTTCAATCCGGGTTTTAGCGCGTTGAGCGCTGCTTCGACATTGCGCGTGACGTCCAGGGTGTTGCCTTCGGGTTGCTTTTCGACGATCAACAAGATGCCCGGACCGTCGTTGATGATGGCGTCGCCGATGGGCGGCGGATGGCCTTCGACGATTTCGGCGACTGCGCCCAGCGCCAGCGGCGCACCGTTGCGAAATGCGACCGGCACACGGGCCAGGTCTTGCGGTTGTGCGACAGACGCCAGATGCGCCACTGGCAACCGTTGATTCGGCGTGTCTACAAAACCGCCGGCGGCGACCGCAACGGCGTCGCGTGTTGCGCGTTCGACCTCGGCAAGCGTGACGTTATGCGCGCGCAACCGATCGGGGTCTACTAACACCTGCATCTGGCGGTCGCGTTGTCCCCAGATGGCAACGTTGGCTACGCCTGGTACGGCCATCAAGCGTGGGCGAATCGTCCAGCGCGCCAATGCCGAAAGCTCCATCTGCGAAAGCGTTTTTGACGACAGCCCGATTTTCATCGCGCGGCTGGTCGAAGACAGCGGCTGCAAGATGACCGGCGGACGCGCCGCCGCGGGAAGTTGAGGCGCGACCAAGGCCAGCCGTTCTTGCACGCGCTGCCGCGCTGGCAACAAGTCTGTGTCCTGCTCAAAAATCAGCACGACCGAGGACAAGCCGAGCACGGATTTGGAACGCAACGTTTTTAATTGCGCCGTGCCGTTCAAGGCGTTTTCCAGCGGAACGGTGATCAGGCTTTCAACTTCAGCGGTTGAAAGGCCGGGCGCTTCGGTCTGAATTTCGACCAGCGGCGGCGCAAATTCAGGAAAGACATCCAGCGGTGTTGTGCGCACCACGCGCAGACCGACAATCATCAGCAGGATGGCGAGCACGACGACAATGACGCGCAATTGCAGAGAGGTTGAAACGAGCCAGTTCATTATTTCCCCGTGCCAAATTCAGTGCCAAAGATTTCGGCGGCTCCGGCGGTCACTACTTTTGCGCCTGGCGCGGGGCCGCGTCCCAAAACGGCCAGCGAATTCACCACGCGACGCACTTCTACGCGACGGCGCACGTATTGTTGCGGCGCGGTGTTTTCATACACCCAGGCGCCGCCGTGTATGTCGTGCAAGACCGACGACCACGGCACGACCAGACTTTCTTCCGTCGCTTTTTCTGCCAGCGTGACGCCCATTTTTTGACCGGGGCGTAGGGCTGCGTCCGGATTGGCCAATTCGAAATAGAGGTCGGCGGTGTCGTTGGCGGGCGTGGCCGTCGGCGGAGCGTTGACCGGACGCGCGGCGAGCGCGGACTGGCCAGCAGGTTCATTGAGCGGATGAATGCGCGCCGTTTGGCGGCGGTCAATCACACCGAGGTCGCCGACGTAAACCGGAACGCGAATCCAGACAGTCGCCAGGTTGACGATTTCAAACAGCGGCGCACCGCCAGCGACTGTTTGGCCGGGGCTCACAAACAGCTTCTGAATCATTCCATCACGCGGAGCCGTAATCGTGACCGCCACATCGCCCGAAATCGGCGCCTGGTCATAGCGCGCAAGCCGTTCGCGTGCCGCTTTCAAATCGTTTTCGGCCAGGCTCAATTCTTCGCGCGCTTGCTCGACGCCTTTTTCGCTTCCGGCGCGGTCGCGCAACAGCTGTTCTGCGCGATTGAAGCGAATGCGC
>JAEUQO010000018.1 GCA_016789605.1 Acidobacteriota bacterium | reverse complement strand
GGCCAGGTCGCTGCCTTCCGGCAATACGGCGATGGCCTCTCCCGGCGCGGTTTGCGCTGAAATGAACGCCAGCGCTTCTTGCAATTCCTTGCCGGTGACTTTGGGAGCATACAGGTGTCCGTGCGGCGCGACGATTTCGTGGGTGAAGTTCCGGCGATAGCGCACACCAAACACAATGGCCGAGACGATGATCGTGAAAAGCAGCAAACCTTGTCCGACACGCCCGGCCCGATGTGCTGTCGCACCATCTTCTAACCAACGTTCAACCAACCGGGGCAATAAGCGCACAAACAAATACCAAAACAAAATGAGCGACGTCGGCAGAAAAAAGCTGCCGAACGCGCCGCCGCTAGGCACACGCAAAGCCACGCGCGCCAGAATCGCCAGACTGTAAGCCGCAATGACAAACAGCGCCGTGGTTTCACGGTCGCGTTCTCGCTGCCGCCAGGCGATGACCAGCAAGGCAACCAACAACAATGGCAACGCTCGCAACGGACTGCCGTCCCATTGTTTGCCGACGATCAATTTGATCAGGGCAATGCCCGCAAATGAACCGAGCAACAGCAATCCGGCACGCAGCCAAAATGTGCGCGTACGCGCACTGAGCAACACCACTCCGCTCAAAGCGGCCACGCCAACCGCAGCCGCTCCCAACACCTGTGCCAGCGACAAAACCGGATGATCAAAGCCCGTGCGTTGGGCGTTGTAAAAGACCAGCGAAGCAGGCAGATGCGTGTAAAACAGGTGGCAATCTTCGACCAGGGTTTGCCAACCGATCCGGCGAAAGAGCCACGCATAGACCGCCACGGTCAGCAGCAGCGCGGGCAGTCCCGCGACGATGAGATGCCCCAGCAATTTGCGCCAATCGCGACGATGCCAAAACACGACTGCGGCCGTCACCGTCAGCGCTCCGGCCAGGGCAAATTCCTGTTTGGTGATAGCGGCAAGCCCGATCAAAACACCTGCGCCAAGCAGTTCGGCCAGACGTTGCCGCTCGGCGTAACGCAACGTCAGCAGCAGCGTGCCCAGCGCAAACACGACGCCATACAACGCGGCAAAGGCATAAGGCGCAATCAAATTCCCATTCGGTTTGAATACGCACAGAACAATGACCGCCAGCGTCGCCCACGCGGCATCGCGCTCAGCAAGCACACGCCGGGCAATACGATAACTAAGCCAGACCAGCGCCAGCGAACAGAAAACTCCGCTCGCGTGCAGCACATCCAGATGCACACCAAACAGGCGATAGAGCAACGCGTTGAAATATGGCGCGAGCGGCGGGTACAGGTAATGCACGTCGCGATAGAGCCATTCGCCTTCCAGCAAGCGGCGCGGCAAATCCATTTCGCGCCCGCTGTCGGCAATAGGCGCCGTCCAGCGTCGCCAGGAAAGCGCCAGTAACACGACAAACGCCAGCGCCGCCGCGATTTGTGGATAGCGACGGGAAAACGGCGAAAAAGCGCGCGCGGCTGGCTCGGCAAAAGTCATCGGTTGCATTGTGTCTTGACGTGAGCTTGCAAAATCAGGCCCAGAGTATGCGGATCAAGACGGCAATCTGCAACGCGATTGCTGCCAGTCAAAATGATCATTCGACAAGCGCGTAAAGCCTGCGGTAGCATATCGCCTCAACGACCCAACCCCATCTCCCCGGAAAGCGCAAACGCTATGACCAAAGTGGTGATTGCCAGTGACCATGCCGGTTTTCAAGGCAAAGAAGAAATCAAACAAACGTTGACCGAACTGGGCATCGGTTTTGCAGACCTGGGCACGGATTCTGAAAATTCCGTAGATTATCCAGATTATGCCGCCGCCGTGGCGCACGCCGTCGCACGCGGCGAAGCCGAACGCGGCATTCTGGTTTGCGGCAGCGGCATCGGCATGCAAATCGCCGCCAACAAGGTGCCTGGCATTCGCGCGGCGCTGGCCTGGAGCGAGGAAACCGCCCAGCTCGCGCGGCAACACAACGATGCCAACGTCGTCGCCATCGGCGCACGCACGACCGCTCCGGAAACCATCAAACAAATTGTCCACGCATTCTTGACGACCGATTTTGCAGGCGGACGCCACACGGCGCGCGTCGAAAAGATCGCTAAACTCGAACAGGCAGGTTGAATCACAATGCAGAACTTTCATTCACGTCCGTTACACGAAGCAGACCCGGAAATTTACGCCGCCATTCAAAACGAAACGCGCCGCCAAAACGACGGCTTGGAGTTGATCGCTTCGGAAAATTTTGTCTCCGAAGCCGTACTCGAAGCCGCCGGTTCGGTCTTCACCAACAAATACGCCGAAGGCTATCCCGGCAAACGGTATTACGGCGGCTGTGAATTCACCGACGTCGTCGAAAACCTGGCCATCAGCCGCGCCAAAGAACTGTTTGGCGCTGAACACATCAACGTCCAGCCGCATTCCGGCAGCCAGGCCAACATGGCTGTGTATCTGACCGCTTGTCAGCCGGGCGACACCGTGCTGGGCATGGATTTGGCTCACGGCGGACACCTGACGCACGGCCATCCGCTGAATTTTTCCGGCAAAGGGTACAACGTCATCGCTTATCACGTGCGCCGCGAAGACGAGACGATTGATTACGACGAAATGGAACGTTTGGCCCAGGAACACAAACCACGGCTGATCGTTTGTGGCGCGTCGGCATATTCGCGCGTAATTGATTTTGCCCGCATTGCCAGCATTGCCCAAAGTGTCGGCGCGCTGGTGATGGCCGACATCGCACATATCGCCGGGTTGGTCGCGACCGGCTTGCATCCTTCCCCCGTGCCGCATTGCGATTTTGTGACAACGACCACGCACAAAACCTTGCGCGGCCCGCGCTCTGGGCTGGTGATGTGCAAGGAACAATACGCCAAAGACCTTGATCGCAATGTGTTCCCCGGCATCCAGGGCGGCCCGCTGGTGCACATCATCGCGGCCAAAGCCATTGCCTTCAAAGAAGCATTGCAACCGGAATTCAAAGCCTATCAGCAACAAGTCATGGCCAACGCCAAAGCCTTGTCTCAGGCGCTGGCCAACGCTGGATTCCGCATCGTTTCGGGCGGCACCGACAATCACGTGTTTCTGGTTGATGTGTTTGCCAAAGGGTTGACCGGCAAGGAAGCCGAAAAAGCGCTGGACGCTACGCACATCACGGTTAACAAAAACACCATTCCGTTTGACAGCAATCCACCGCTCAAAGCCAGCGGCATCCGTCTGGGCACGCCTGCCGTCACCACACGCGGCATGGGCGAAAAAGAAATGCAGCAAATCGCCGCACTGATCGCCGAAGCGTTGCAAGCGCCCGCCGATGAAACCGTGCGCCAACGCGTGATCAGCGGCGTTAAAGAATTGACCGCGCATTTCCCGCTGTATGCCCATCGGCTGCAAAGTCTGGGGGCCAGCGCCAACGGCGATTAAGCGTGTTGCTCGCCGTCACCGCCAGCTAAAAACGAAACAAACGAAATCAGCTTGCGCGCAAATTGCCTGCTGATTTCGTTTGTTTCTGAAAACGACTCTTCCTCAATCCAATCGTTCGCAGGAGCCACAGCCGATGCCGCCGACACTTGCCACTCCGATTGCCGTCACGTTGCCACCGTCGGACTATCCCTACCGATTTACCGAAGTTGTGGCCTTTCGCGGAGACTTCGACGAAAGCATACGGCCCGGCGAAACCGTCAATCCCAAAGGCATCGCCTATCACACGGGCTTGGATCGCCTGTTGGTGTCGCTGTCGCCTGCGGCGCCCGATTTCGGCAGCCGGTTGCAAGTGCTCAATACCGTACAACCCAACGGCACGCGGCAACGATTTGCGCCGGGCTATCAAATGTATCGCTCAGTCGAATCAAAAATCGCGATCGTACCGGAATCAGGGCCGCCAGTTGACGCGGGCTTCACGCCTGGCGACATCTTTGTTGGACGCGGACCGCAAACCGAAATTTCACGTCTGTCGTCCAACGGCGAAGTGCTGGCAGATGTGTTTGCCAATTTTGGGCCGGGCGGCGGCATGTGGGGTGCGCTCGCCTTCGACACCGAAGGAGAATTTGGCGGCAAACTGATCGCCAGCGAAGCGAACGGAAAAATCTATTTGGTAGACCCGGATGGCAGTTACACGTTGCTGTTGGATATGCGGTTGCGGCTGGAGGGCGCAGCCATTGCTCCCGTGACGTTTGGCCCCTATGCCAAACACCTGATCATCGGCTGTGAAGGATATGGCGACGACGATCCGCACGGCGGCGAAATCTTTGCCATCAGCGCCAATCTGGAAGTCAGCTTGTTGGCCAACATCGGTTACGCAGCAGAGCACCTGGAATTCATTCCGCCCCAAAGTGGCACCTATTACCAAACACAGCTTTGCTTTGACCGCGAACGTGAAAACCGTTTGTGGAGCGTCAGCGCCAGTCAATTTCTCAACCGCTTGGGCCGGTTGGTGATCGTCAACGAAATGACGGGCGATCTGTGGGAAGTTAACTGGGACGCCGCCAACGACCGGTACACCCAACAACAAGTCGGTCGTGTTCCCGGACGTTGGTCCAGTTCAGGCTTCAACGTGCAAGGCACGGAACTCGAAGGCGGCACGTTTGCCATCAAACGCGCACGCATTCCCGACTGGAACAATTGGTCGTTGGTGCCTGGCAATTTCACGACCGACCGCGCACCGGCAGCGGCCAGCGACGCGCTCGGGCAGGTATTGCTTTTCAGCAGAAGTCTGAATGACCGGCTGGTGTATTTGAACCGTCTGCGCGACCGGGGACAGGGCGCGGCTGAATTGCCTGATCCCGATGCGCCGCGTGAATGGCGCGGCTGGGTGCAAGATCCATTTTCCATCAGCACGCCGCATGCGTTGGCCTGTACGCTGCATAACAACCGTGTGTATGCCTTCGCCGTCAAACCCGAAGGCGCGATCGTGCACAAGTACTATTATGACCTCGAAGACCAGCAAACGATCCAGCCCTGGGAAAACGTACCGGGAGATTTTCTGACCAACACCGCCACGACCTGCGCACTGGTCAATGGACGCTTGGTGCTATGCGGGCTTAGCCAGGATCGGCAGATTTTCCTGAACGAAATGGCTCCCGGCGGGCGCTATTGGAGCGGCTGGTATCCCATTCCGGGCGGAGGCAATACCGACGTCACGCCGACCGTCGTCGGCTTTCAAGACGAACTGTATGTCTTTATCAAAGGGCTGACCTCCAAACGTATCCTGCTCAAAACGCGTACAGCCGATGGCGACTGGTCTCCTTGGGCTGAAGTCCCCGGCACGGCCCGCACTGACGCCGTCATCTCTGCCGCCGCCACCGAAGGTCAGCTTTACGTGTTTATCAAAGACGCCGTTTCGCGCGCACCGTATGTCAACATCGCCAGCGAAACCGGCACTTGGAGCGGCTGGCAAATGCTCCCCAACCCCGGTGCCACCGATACCGCCCTGGCTCCCGCCAGCATCGGCAACCGCATCTACCTCTTTGCCAAAGGGATTGACGACCGGCGCTTGTATCTGCGCACCACAATTTAAGAATTTTTCCCGCCCGGCGAAACACTTTGCGCCAAACAATCACATAAACTATGAGAGTCTGCCCAGGACAGATTGACAGGGTCAGAGCAGCAGCGTAGATTCCGCTTGGCCATGTCAACGTAAGTCTTTTTGAAGCATTTCAAACTATTTCTCTCAGTAGGGTTCTTGAAAAGGTGCGTAGCATCGGTAATCCCTGCGCAACAAGAGCTTTAGCTTTAATTGGAGAACACACTCCAATAGCTGTGCCACTCCTTATGTCAGCACTTCAAGTAAAAAGGATATGAAGATGAGATCCCCCCAGCGTTCAAATGAAACGGACAAACTATGGACCATCATGGTTTACTTGGCAGGCGACAACAATCTGAGCAGCGAGATGATTTACACAATCAAAGAGATGAAGCGCGCAAAGAGGCTTGGTGCGAAGGGAGAAATTACAGTACTAGTGCTTTTTGATCCCCCGCATGGTTTGCCTGCTCAAGGTTATCTCATTTCTTCTGGCGATAAGGACAACCAGCTTTCCCAAGAAGCCGTCATGATAGGGGTTCGCAAAATCAAGGAGAGGGGGCGAATCATAAAATCGCTAAGCATTATTGATAGCCCAAATTCAACGTTTGAGCCTATAAACACAGGTGAGCCAGAGCCACTGCTTCAGTTCATTAATTATGGGCTTGATAATCACAAAGCCCAACACTATATGGTGATTTTGTCTGGTCATGGTAGCGGAGCCGATCAAGACTTTTTCCTTAAGGACGAAGGTGCCCGTGATTCTCTGACGATTCGAGAGCTGAAGCAGGTATTCACAACGGTAAAGACAAAACTGAATAAGGAGCAGCCAGGACGTAACATTGACATCTTGGGACTGGATAGCTGCTTGATGAGCATGGCTGAAGTGTACTATGCGCTTGCCAACATCGAGGCGCCTGAAAATAGTGATGAGCCTAGTACCACGGGCCTGGGCAATCTCGTTGAATTCATTGTGGGCGCTGAAGGGTTTGAGTTAAATACGGGATGGCCATATGAGCGGGTTCTCTCAGCTCTAACCAAAAAGCCACAGCTATCGCCACAGGAGTTGGCAGAAAAGATTGTCAATACGTACATCCTTTACTATTCGGACTTCGCCTTGTCTGGCTTATCCGTTGACCTAGCCGCCTGCGACCTCCGCGCCAATCGCGCCAATCGCCTCAAAGATGGCGTATTCGAGCTGGCCTCTACTCTAAAAAACCTACTAAAAGAAAAATCCGTTCAAGATGCGATTATTCTCGCTCATTGGGAAGCCCAGTCGTACAAATTTGACCAATACACAGACTTACTAGACTTTTGTCAACTCATAGCTGAGCGATGCGGCAACAAATACGAAGAGATTGACAAGGCCTACAAAAAAATAAAAAGCGCCATCGAAGATGGGGATCGCATCGTTCGCATATCTAGTCATAGTGGCCCTGCAGTGCAATATTCCTATGGGCTTTCAGTTTACTTTCCCTGGAACCGTGTTTCTTCTCATTACAAGCAACTTGATTTCGCCAGAGGTACAGGCTGGGGCGAATTTCTTGACGAGTACGTTCAGGCAACTCGTCGCTTGCCCCGCTGTCGCCCGGACCTTTCCGCAGCAAGCCCCATTGAGCATCGGTTGTTCAAGCCCAGACCTGAACGGACATCCCAGCCAGTTGCCGAAACACTGCCCTCAGGGGAAAAGTTCACACTGCCTGAAAACAGATTCACACTGCCTGAAAACAGGTTCACACTGCCTGAAAACAGGTTCACACTGCCTGAAAACATGGGAGTCATCGGCGTAACCGAGAGCATGAAAAACCCGCCGATTGAGTGGTTCCCTGTCAACCGTGTGAAGAAAAAAGCGAAGCCCCCAAAAGCGGCGAGTGTGCCTGCTCAACCAGTTAAAAAGAAAAAGAAATAAAAGCCTCTTAACTCAATAATGTAGATGAGGCGGTGCTCAGCATGCCTAGATCGCCCTTTGCCCTCTTGATGAATAATCGTGAGTTTTGCACAGCGTTAGCTGCCGTCTCCTTCTTTTTTTTGTGTGGTTGGTCATCAGCGCATCCCACTCGCGTAAATAGTCAAACTCAAGAAACCAACATTGCCGAGAAGCTGTTCGCCGAAGGCGAACAGCTAAAGAAAGAATCAACTTCGCAGCATTCCTTAGAGGCAATCAAAAAGTACGAAGAAGCCGCAGCATATTGGAAATCAGCAAGGAGCTATCAAAAAGTAACTCAGACATATCTAGTAATAGGGGAAATCTATCAACAGCTTGGCAATTCACGGGAAGCTAGACGCTACTACAACGAAGCACTCCAGCTGAGCCAAACTGTAAAGGATCGTAGACTAGAAGGAGAAACGCTAAATAAGATCGCACATCTCATAATTTTTCACGACCGCCCTCAGCTAGCGTTCGAAGCTGTAAATCAGGCACTACACATTGGCCAAGCGCTACATGACTCTCAGATAGAAGCTGCTGCACATACTAATTTCGGCTTGATACATTACTTTCGGAGTGATTTACCAAAATCTATTGAGCATTATCGAAAAGCATTATCTCTTTGGCAAACGAGCAGTAATGTGCGAGGCCAGGCTCAAGCATTAATGCAGCTTGGCCACGCCTTCTCTGATTTAAGTGAAATACAAAATGCTCTTGAGTCGTTCGATCAGGCGCTTGTGCTCTGGCAAAAATTAACAGATAAGCGGGAACAGTCCCTAGCGTTGACTGCGATTGCACGCCTTTACTCTAAACTCGACAGAAAACAAGAGGCCTTGCAGCTATACAG
This sequence comes from Acidobacteriota bacterium, assembly GCA_016789605.1. Lineage (GTDB taxonomy): Bacteria > Acidobacteriota > Blastocatellia > RBC074 > RBC074 > RBC074. The sequence goes on along the minus strand of JAEUQO010000018.1, from coordinate 31,460 downwards.
CCAAGCAAGAGAAATCTCTCATGCCTTTGAGGATCAATTAGGGGAGGCCATGATTCTAAACGGCTTGGCATATACATACAGTGAGTTAGGTGATAAGCCCAAGGCTCTCGAATATTACCAGCAAGCATTGCAGCTATATGTAAACCTGGGCGTCCGCAATGGAGAAGCGGGCCAACTATTAAAGATAGGAGAAATTCACGCATCTAACGGAAATAACCTGAAAGCTTTGACTTACTACTCCAAGGCTCTAAAGCTAATTCGAGTCTTAGGAGACACACGTTTAGAATCATCTGCCTTGAGGTACCTAGGGATGATTTATGAAACATCTAGGTATAACGACAGCGCGCTAACTTATTATTATCGGTCACTACGATTGAATCGCGCTGGCAAAGATCGACGGCAAACAGCGTATACATTGAGCAATATTGCTCACGTTCATGAATCACGTGGAAAGATACAAAAAGCACTTGGCCTTTATCGTCAAGCCTTGTCACTAAGCCGCGAGACAGAAGATCGCTTCGGGGAATTGCAGGCACTTTATAACCTCTCACGCGCAGAGAGCAAGCGAAACAATCTCCGCGGAGCGCGGACACAAATAGAATTGTCGCTGGCAATATTTGAGTCGTCCAGGATTAAAGTTACCAGCCAAGAACTCAGGTCTTCTTATCTAGCATCAACACATAACCTGTATGAATTTTACATTGATATTCTGATGCGACTGCATCGGGCGCATCCGCAAAAAGAATTTGAAGTTGCCGCTTTTGAAGCCAGCGAGAAAGCGCGTGCGCGTTCGCTCTTGGAATCGTTGCGCGAAGGGCGGGCGGGCATTCGCAATGGTGTGGATGCTGAGTTGCTCAAACAAGAACGAGAGTTGTTGCAGCAAATCAACGCCAAGGCAGATCGCCATATGCGGCTAGCCAATGGAAAACAAACAGAAGAAGCAGAGGCGCTGGCCCGGGAAATTTCGCAACTCACGGCGCAGCACGATCAGTTAAAGGTAAAGATCAAGCAAACCAGCCCGCACTATGCGGCGTTGACCCAGCCGCAGCCGCTCAGCTTGCGCGAGATTCAACAGCGCGTTTTGGACGAAGATTCACTCTTGTTGGAATACGCGCTGGGCGAAGAGCGCAGCTATGTGTGGGTAATTACACGCACGGAAATTGCCAGCTTCGTGTTGCCAGGACGCGCCGAAATCGAAAGTCTTGTGCGCCGTTGTTACGAGTTGCTCATTGCACGCCCCAGAACGCAGCAAGAAAATATCGCAGCGTATCAAGAACGCATTGTCAGAGAAGAAACAGAGTTTCAGGCGAAAATTGCCACGCTAAGCCAAATGCTGCTGCAACAGGTCGCCCCCAAACTAACGCGCAAACGGCTGCTGGTTGTCGCCGACGGCGCCTTGCAATACTTGCCATTTCAAGCGCTTTTACTGCCGAAACCCAATGAGGCTGAAGCTGCGCCCTTGATCGCCAAATATGAGATCGTGAATGAACCTTCGGCGTCGGCACTGGCAATCCTGTTGCAGGAAACCGCCGGGCGCAAACCAGCGCCAAATGCAGTGGCGGTGCTCGCCGACCCCGTTTTTGAGGCAAGTGATGAGCGCGTACAAACCGCTGGCGCAACAACTGCAAAACGTTCTGATCCGCCAGCGGAGTTACAGCAAACACTTCGTGATGTGGGCGTCTTACAAGACAACGGCAAAATCCCACGTCTCTATGCTTCGCGGGAAGAAGCCAATGCCATTCTCGCTCTGACACCGTGGCGCAAAGGATTTAGCGCCACGGATTTTGAAGCCAGTCGCGCGACATTTACGAATACGGATTTCAGTCGCTTTCGCATTATCCATTTGGCAACGCACGGATTTTTGAGCAACGATCACCCGGAAATGTCGGGCATTGTGCTTTCGCTGGTTGATCGTCAGGGAAAAGCGCAAGAGGGCTTTTTGCGACAACTCGACATTTACAACCTGACGCTGCCGGTGGAATTGGTTGTGCTCAGCGCCTGCAACACGGGCTTGGGCAAAGACGTAAAAGGCGAAGGCCTGGTCGGCCTGACACGTGGTTTTATGTATGCGGGTGCGGCAAGCGTCGTCGCCTCTCTGTGGAAAGTGGACGACAATGCCACGGCAGAACTGATGCAACATTTCTATGAAGGAATCTTGAAACAAGGACATTCGCCAGCAGCTGCGCTCAGGCAAGCTCAGCTTGCAATGCTGAAACAAAAACGCTGGCGCTCACCCTATTACTGGGCTGGATTCGTCATCCAAGGGCAATATGCCAATTCGGCCGTGCCGCAATCAACTCATCTAACGCCCTGGTTAATTGCTTGCCTGGTTGTTGGAACAGTAGTTTCCTTGTTCGTGCTAGGTTTGCGATGGAGGAGAAAACAAACACAAATAAATGCTTCTTGAGTAGTTTGAACTGACAATTGTCATTGACGCCTCTCTCGCTTGAGATTTCTCTGCCACCTCAAGTTTTCCCCAAAGGCTAACGCATTGTCTGTCTCACGTATCGGCTCGCCATTCTCGCCGGGCATTTTTTGACTGCCCGGCAGGCTAGGGCTACAATCCTCGCGCTTAAAAAACTCGACGAAGATCTGCGAGACCGAAAGGCATGCCGACCACTCCTCCTACTCAAGAAGCCTTCGATAAATTTCTGTCTTTTCTGAACCCGGACCGGGAGCGTGCGGGCGAAGAATTTGAGCTGTTGCGTTACAAGCTGCACCTATTTTTCTATTCGCGCGCCCCACTTTACGCGGAAGAGCTGGCGGACGAGACAATGAATCGTCTGATCAAAAAAGTGGTCGAAGATGAGCAAATACGTGATGTAAAGCGCTATTGCTATGGGTTGGCTCGTTGGGTCTGGGTCGAGTTTCACCGAAATCCCCGCAACAAACACGAAGTGATTAACGACACAGTGCCCCATCCGTTTGCGTTTGAAGACCGAGTCTTACAGGACGAGGAGTTTCGCTACTATCTGCATTGTCTGCGAAAACTCCCCACCCAAGACCAGGAACTTGTCATCGCGTACTGCAACGTTGAAGAGCCGACGTACTATGAGGCGCGTAAAGACCTGGCCAAAAAAATGGGAATTTCGCCGACCGCCCTGCGAATTCGCGTATCCCGCATACGCAGTCGGCTGACCCAATGCCTGCGCGATTGTCTGAAACGAGACAAACAAAGTTGAAACGATCCTGAGAATTTCATCACATAATTTTATAGGGAGTACCGAATTCATAAAGGACTAGAGAATGAATAAACAGAAGGATCAGCAAGGCAACCAAGCAAATACGCTCACGCGCTACTGGCTGGGAGAAATGTCTGTCGCGGAGCGCAAATCATTGGAAGAGCAGTTCTTTTTGGAGGATGACCTCTTTCTCCGACTTATGGATGCGCAGGATCAACTCGTCAACCAATACCTGGCCAATCGTCTTCCGGCACGAGAACGCGCCCAGTTTGAACAATACTTTTTGACCTCGCCAGAGCGGCGAGAGAATGTGGCCTTGAACGCCTTTTTGCAGCAAGAACAGAGACAAAAACCGATGGCATCGGCCCCCTCACCCAAACGCAAAGAATCCTGGTGGGCGGAATTCTGGCACGCTTGGCGCGGAAATAAAGCGCTTATCGCGGCGGTTGCCGTTGTCGTATTAGCGTTGGCAATCGCTCCCGTGTGGATTGCGTTGCGGTCTCAATCTGAAACCGAGCTTCCGACTTCAAGCGTTGGCAGCGATGTAACGAGCGGCGGGAATGTCTTTTCGCTAGAACTGTCGCGCGACAATCTCAGGGATGAAACCAACCAAAGACCGCAGGCCAATTTGGCGGCTGAGACACGAGCCGTCAGGTTGAGAATGGACGCAGGATTGGATTCTTACGCCAGCTATAACGCCCAGTTGTTTAGGAAAGGAAGAGAGTCTGCCGCTGTGTTTTCAGGCACAAATCTTCAGGCGGAAAAAACGGCGGCGGGAGGCGCGATTGTCATTTGGGAGATTCCCAGCTCTCGACTTCAGCCCGGCAGCTATGCCGTGAACCTGGATGCGCTAAATGAAAATGGCTCTGCTGAACGCCTGGGGTCTTATCTGTTTGATGTCACTAGCCGGTAATTTCGGCACTCAGGTACGCCCGCAATTTCCCCACAAGCGGCCCCGTCTGACTCACCGCAAGCCATCATCTTCACTTTTTTTTGCCTACGCATAAAAATCACGAAACGTTTTTCCGTTATCCATCACATCCAGTTAGAGAAGCAATTCAAGCAATAGAAATTCGGGCTTGCACTTCTCGCAGCATCAGGCAATGCGAGAAATGTTCGCATTGCCAAGCAGAGTGAGCGCAAACAATCGTTCAGCGATTGTCGGCAGCCTCGCCAAGCGGCGAGCGTTGCCAAGCGCATAGTTTCGGTAGCGTCCTCAGCCATTACCGCAAAGCTTCGCGCGCGCTGGTGTGTGGACCGTGCTCTTGCACGGCGAAACATCGGGGTTCTGAACCGTGCAGACGTCCTCAGCCAAAAATTGAGAAGACGCGTCCTTCAGCCAACACATCAGCGCCGCGCGATTTTTTATCAGCCAAACAGAGCTTTCAGAGTAGAAAAATCATGCCGTTCACAATAAAAGAAAAACACTTACAACGACTTTGTTTACTCAACGGCTTTCAAATTCCGCCCGCAGAACTCATCTTCTTTGGTCTGCGCGGTTGTTTGCCAACAACTGAAGACACCATGACCTTTCGTGCGCAGCAGCAAGTAGAACTGGCACAAGTAGACTATTTGCATCCGCGTTGCACACTAGGCCAGTGGCGCCCCGCCGAAGGAACATTTGCACTCTTTCCGGGCAGTACCATTCCCAATCAGCAAAACGTCAAAAACGCTGTGCTCAATGGCGGAAGAGGCAGCAATCAACTCATGACCGGTTACTACAAAGATTACCGTAAAGGCGTGCACAAAGTAGGAAAACCGACCGGGCACGAAGCCTTCCGTCAAACAGAGGGGCGACCAATTCATCGCACGGCAGACGACCTCGATTTTGACAATGATGACCGGGTCGAGTTTGAAAACCCTTTTGACAACCTGCATTCAGGCTGGTCTATGGGAATCAGCCACACCTATTCCAGCGCAGGTTGCCAGGTCGTAGTCGGTTTTCCCAAGTGCCCACAGCGCGGCAACCAGCCCGATGCCGGACCTTGGCGCGTATTCAAAGAGAATGCCTACTCTTTGCCGCAAAACAGCTTTCGTTATTTTCTGCTCAATGGGGTTGATGCTGAACGAGTCGCCAGTAATGAAAATGCACAACTCTCGGCGCGGTTGCGCTTCGGCGCAGAATCACCGCTCGTGACCGAAGTACAAACCAAATTACGCGAAGCGGGGTTTTACGAAGGTGTGACAGATGGATTCTTTGGCGAGCGAACCTTGCGGGCGGTGATGGCGTTCCAAACTGCGAAATTCGGGCGAGATGCGGATGATGGGATTGTTGGGCCAACCACTGCGAGTGCCTTGCAAATGAATTGGCCCAACTTCTAACCGCTGTCACCCAAAGCCGTGCTATTCCACGCGGTAATTGGGCGCTTCTTTGGTGATGATCACATCGTGTACGTGCGATTCTTTTAAGCTGGCGGCGGTGATCTTCATAAAGCGCGCGCGCTGTTGTAATTCCGCGATGGTGCGGCACCCCGTGTAACCCATCCCGGCGCGCAACCCGCCGACCAATTGTCCGACCAGAGCCGCGAGCGAACCTTTGTAAGTCACGCGACCTTCGATGCCTTCGGGCACGAGCTTGCTGTCGGCTTCTTCGCGTTCCTGGCCGTAACGATCCTTGCTTCCCTCTTTCATGGCCGCCAGACTGCCCATGCCACGATAAGCTTTGAAATTACGGCCTTGATACAAAATGATCTCGCCCGGGGCTTCATCTGTACCAGCCAACAGTGAGCCAATCATCAGGACGTCGGCCCCAGCAGCAATGGCTTTGGTAATGTCGCCGGAGTATTTGATGCCGCCGTCGGCAATGATCGGCACGCCGGAACCTTGTGCGCCGCGCACACATTCAGCAATGGCCGTGATCTGCGGCACACCTGCGCCGCTGACGACCCGCGTCGTGCAAATCGAACCCGGTCCGATCCCGACCTTCACGGCATCAACTCCCGCGTCAATCAATGCTTTTGTGCCTTCAGCCGTAGCCACATTTCCCGCCACCAAATCCACGTCCGGAAAACGCTTCTTCACTTCTCTGACGGCTTCGATCACGCGCGAACTGTGCCCGTGCGCCGTATCAATCGCCAAAACGTCTACGCGCACGTTGACCAATTCCGCGGCGCGTTCCAGGTAATCTCCGGTTGCGCCCAGCGCTGCCGCACAACGCAACCGCCCCAAATCGTCTTTGGCGGCGCTCGGATATTTGATGGCCTTCTGGATGTCTTTGACGGTGATCAAGCCTTTCAGGTGATATTGATCATCCACGACCAGCAGCTTTTCGACGCGATGGCGCTGCAAGATGCCTTCGGCTTCGCGCAAGGTGGTCCCCACGGGAACCGTGATCAGATTGTCTTTGGTCATCACATCGGCCAGCGTCAAATCCAGCCGTGTTTCAAAACGCAAATCGCGATTGGTCAAAATGCCGACCAGCTTGCCGCCGTTTTCAGTGATCGGCACGCCAGAGATTTTGTAGCGTTTCATCACCTCCAACGCTTCGCGAATCTTGCGATCAGGCGTCATCGTCACAGGATCAACGATCATGCCAGACTCTGAGCGTTTCACTTTGTCCACCTCGTCGCGCTGCACAGCGATCGGCAGATTTTTGTGAATGAATCCAATGCCGCCTTGCTGCGCAATGGCGATGGCCATCGGCGCTTCGGTCACGGTGTCCATCGCAGCGCTGACAATGGGAATATTCAAACTGATCCGGCGCGTAAAGCGCGTTGCGGTCTCAACCTCAGTCGGTAAGATATCGGAATACGCGGGTATCAACAGCACGTCGTCAAAGGTTAAAGCTTCCAGTAGATTTTCAGTCAACATAACGATTCACCATAAAGCAAAAGCCGCGCAGGTTCGCGCGGCGGTTATTAAGATTCATCATTTTTGCGAAAGTGTGGACACCAGAAAGAAGCGCGCTGTTTCGTCTTCGCGCAAGTCGCCCGCAGCCACACGTGTTCCGGCTTATGCCTGCCAGCAGCATAAGCGTGATAACTTTCAATCGAGAAATTGCTGGTAGTTTTCCTTGGTGATAACCACATTCCTGGCAACAACACCTTTTTGCTCCGGCAACAATTTTCCGAAATTGACCACCCGGCCATTGACCGTCAGTTTCAGCGCCGACAGCTTGCCAATATTCAAAACGATTTTTTCATTGACGCTAAGATCGCGCGTCTCGCCCGGTTTCAACGAGGCTTCGCCTGATTGCCCATCGTCCACCCGAAACCCAACCCAGCAATCTTCGGTTGTGGCCACCAATTGGAATTGCAGCGGTCCAGCGGCTTCTGGCGTAGGAGTCGGTGTCGGAGAGGCATCTGGTGATGGTGAAGCATTGGGATCAGCCGTTGCAACAGGCACAGGCGTCGCGGTCGGCGTTGCAGCAGCCAGACCGACTTGCTCGGGAGAGGATTCCTGCCCTTTGAAAATCCCATAAGCAAGATAAGCAGCCGCACCTAAAATGATGATTGCGACCAAACTGAGCAGAAGGCCATTCCCCGAAGATGATTTCGCTTCCAGATCATCCAGGCCTAAATAAGAAACGCGCTCTGGTTCGCCACCCATTTCCTGCAATTGCTGCTCATACATTTTGATGGCTTGCTCTTCATCCACGCCAACCTTGCGCGCAAACTTACGCACGAAATCGCGGTTGTAAACAGCTCCTGGCAGAATGTCGTACGTGTCGCTCTCAATGGCCTGTAAAAACCGCACACCAATATGAGTGCTGTCGGCAATCTCGCGGAGCGACAAACCGCGCTCTTCTCGTGCTCGTTTTAGTTCCTGGCCCAGTGATGCCATCGTTAGTTAGCCTTGCTCAGCCTCGCTGTGTTGCGACTTCGGGTTGGTTTGCAGATAAAACTGTCTGAAGATACGCCCACTTAAACTAGGCGCGTATCTTATGTAAATCACCAAAGGCTGTCAATTTTCGGTCTTAGGCAAGCTGACAATTTTGTGTGCCATTCACTCAGCAAGCTGTGCTGCGAGCGTTTCGGCATTAGTCACAGGCGCTTCGCAGTAAAAATTGCGACAGATATACGCCGTAGCTCGCCCCTGTAAGGCTGTGCGTCCAGCCAACAAAGTAATCGTCTGCCCCGCCAGCTCATCTTGCGGTGCCGCCAGCGCAACGACTTTGTTGGGTAGATAGCGAGCGAATACCGTATGAACCAATGCGCGTGTGTCATCGGCGCCAGGATCACCAACGAGGGCGACTTCGTGCGGCGAGGCCAGGTAAAGGTCGAGAGCGCATAACAGATGGCCAAACCCGCTCGGCACGCGCAGCAAATTCGCTTTCATCAAATCCAGAATCCGCTCGGCCATCTGCCGATAACGCGTTTCCCCGGTAAAGAGCGCCAAACGTAACAAGAGGTGCGTCGCGACGGAATTTCCTGCCGGAGTCGCATTGTCATAAAAATCCTTAGTGCGTGTGATCAAGGCTTCGTGGTCTGTGCTGGTGAAATAGAAACCGCCCGCGTCTGCATCCCAGAACTGCGCGATCATTATTTCGGTCAGCGCCTGGGCTTCGCGGAACCAACGCTGATCAAACGTCGCCTCGTACAAAGCCAGCAATCCGTCAATCAAATAAGCGTAATCTTCCTGATATGCGTTCAATTTGCTTTCGCCGTCTTTGTGCGTACGCAACAACCGGCCTTCACGCCGCAAATGCGTCAACACAAACTCCGCGTTTTTAATGGCCACGGCAAGATAATCTTCCCGTTCGAGCGCGCGCGCGGCTTCGGCAAAGCTGCGCAACATCAGCCCGTTCCAGGCAGTCAGCATCTTTTCGTCTCGGTGCGGTTTGATTCGTTGTTCCCGTGCGTCAAAAAGCACCTGTTTGCCGCGCGCGATCACCGCGCGCAATTTTTCCGGCGTTACGGACAACGCCTGGGCAACAGCGTCCAACTCTTCATCCATGTGCAAGATGCTGTGGCCTTCAAAGTTGCCCTCTTCCGTGACGTCGAAATAGCGGCAAAACAGCCGCGCGTCTTCCGGGCCGAGCAAGGCCGCGACTTCTGTCGGCGACCAGACAAAAAACTTCCCTTCTTCGCCTTCGCTGTCGGCGTCTTGCGTCGAATAGAAACCGCCGTTGGCATCCGTCATTTCGCGCCGCACATAATCGAGTGTTTCAACGGCAATCTGCTGATAAAAGCCATTCCCGGTGAGCAAAAATGCGTCCAGATACGCGCGGCTGAGCAACGCATTGTCATAAAGCATCTTTTCAAAGTGCGGCACCAGCCATTTTTCATCTACCGAATAACGATGAAAGCCGCCCCCCAATTGATCATACATTCCGCCACGCGCCATCTTCTGTAACGTCAGCTCGGCTGCATTAAGCGTACCCGGATGTTTTGTGCGCAAATATTGCCGCAACAAAAAGCTGACCGTCATTGAAGGCGGAAACTTCGGTTTGCTGCCAAATCCGCCGTGCATCGGGTCAAACGCGCGCAACAACTGATGGGCGGCTTGATCCAGAATGTCCGTGCTCAATTCGCCTTCTGCCGGGTTGACGCGCTCCAGGCGTTGCAATTCGCCCAGCAACCCAAGCGCGCTTTGCTCAATTTCGTCGCGCCGCGTGCGATACGATTCAGCCACGGCAATCAACACGCGTGGAAATCCCGGCATTCCGTACCGATCCGCTGGCGGAAAATATGTACCGCCATAAAACGGTTTGCCCTCCGGCGTCAGAAACATCGTCATAGGCCAGCCGCCGCGCCCCGTCATCATCTGCACCGCATTCATGTAAATCGTATCGAGATCAGGACGCTCTTCCCGATCCACTTTGATGTTGATGAAGTTGTCGTTCATCAATTGGGCAATCGCTTCATCTTCAAACGACTCATGCTCCATCACATGACACCAATGACAGGCCGAATACCCGATCGAAAGCAGAATCGGTTTATCTTCGTCTTTGGCGCGCAGCATCGCCTCTTCCCCCCAGGGATACCAATCCACAGGATTGTGCGCGTGTTGTAAAAGATAAGGGCTGGTTTCGTGGATCAGGCGATTGGTAAATTTGTGCGAGCCGTTATGCTCTTGGGACATGAGTGGCCTTTCGTGGTGACGCGCTGCGCAAGCGAGGGCATTTCGTGATCGCGTTGGCTTCGCGTATGATCGTCTCTGGATTAAGGAAGCGCGGGTAAACCCGATACTATTCTTTGGTTTGAGGAAAAGCAAAACGCAGTATGAGTTATCAATGTTTGCTCTTTGATCTCGACGGCACGCTCGTGGATTCGCGTGCAGATTTGATTCATTCGGTCAATTTGATGTTGGCGGAATTGGGGCGTGAACGGTTGCCAGATGGCCGCGTGCTCAGTTTTGTCGGCGAAGGCGCACGATTGCTGGTCGAACGCGCCTTGCTTGCAACACAGAATTTTGTCCCGACTGATTTGGAAGTAGACCAGGCGCTCAACGTATTCAAACGGCATTACCACGAGCATTTGCTGGATCAAACATATCTGTACCCGGAAGTCGCAGACACGCTCGCCCAATTGGCCAACGTGCCGCAAGCCGTCGTGACCAACAAACCGTATGAATTCACCATCGCGATGCTGGCAGGCCTTGGGTTGCGCGACCGATTTCAGGTGATTTTGGGCGGTGATAGTTTGCCTGAGCGCAAACCTTCGCCGTTGATGTTGCTCGCAGCGGCGCAACAATGTGGCGTTGCGCCTGCACATTGCCTGATGGTAGGAGACAGCCGCGTGGATATCGAAGCGGGCAAGGCTGCGGGTATGAGAACCTGCGGGTACATTCCTGGCTTTCGCGGAAGAACGGAGCTGGTGGAAGCGGGTGCGGATTTTCTGATCGAACGATTTAGCGAATTGCGACTGCTGGTCGAATCAGCACAGGCGCAAATCGCCGGGCGATAAAAATCAAAGCCGTTACGCTTGCCCGGCTACCCTCTGTGGTTAGAGTTGGAGACAAGGGCGACTGGCAAACGTAACGGCTTGCGCGTGCGCGATTGAAAATCAACCGCACGACAACACGAGAAATCTTGCGCGCGTTTTCTGGCTTTTCAGGTGCGCTTACGAGGCAGCTTTTTGGGTAAATTTCTGGATCGCCAGCCACGCCAGGTAAATCAATCCGCCCCAAATCGCCAATTTGATGACTAGCGGAATCAACCCCAACACCAAACCAACCACCGAAAGAATCAACGATCCCACTGCCGCGATCACAACCAATGCGACGACGATAAAAACGATATTCCCAATTGTTTCGCCCATCTGATTCACGCCTCCTTTACGTGCGAACCTGCTGTGGCAACTTCTTGTGCATCATCTCGTACACGGGGCATTACGCGACACAGTCTGTCAATGTTTCAGCAAATTACAGGCTAGGCGCGCTCACGTTCCCATCCACTTCGCCGTCAGCGTCGGCGCAAGTTTGAGCGCCGCGCGCAGCAAAGTGAGTTTCGGTTGCCGATAAAACTCAGCCGCCGACGCGAGATGCTGTTCGGCTTCGGCATATTGCGCGGCGCGCAACGCGGCCTTGAACTGTGCGTAATTCAGTTGCGCGCGCAATTCCGGCAACTGAGAGCGAATCCACGCGCTCTCTTCGACAGTGGTGGCAGGCGTACACAACAGCTTTTCATACACGGAAACAAGACAGCTCAAAATCCCCACGCCCGTGTTGGAAAGCGAATTGTGCCGCCAGCGATATTTCGCCAGCGGTTCAGTCGAAAACCCGAACCGATGTCCGTGTTGCAGCATGCGCAACCACAATTCAAAGTCTTCTGCGCCCTGCCCGGCCAGCATTTCGTCATACATCCCGACGTCATCAAGCACCGCGCGACGAAAAACCAGCAAACCAAAAATGTAGCATTCGCGTTTGAGCACGCGCGCAAATGTGATCGGTTCGGCAACCGGAAACACATCCTGATGCAGCTTTCCGTCGAAATTCGGCGAGCCAAAAAACCAGGCGTTCGGATACGCCACGCTGAGCGCCGGATCAGCATCGAGCATTCCGACCAACACTTCGAGAAAGCGCGGCTCCCACAAATCGTCTCCGTCCAGCGTGGCAATGTATTGGCCGCGCGCGACGCGCAAACCGGCGTTGCGCGCTTTCATCACGCCGCCGTTCGGCTGTTTCAGATAGACGATGCGGTCGCGAAACGGTGCAAGCACTTCGTCAGTGTCGTCCGTCGAACCGTCATTGATCACGATGGCTTCAAAATTCTGGTAGGTTTGAGCCAAGACAGAGCTGAGCGTTTCGGCCAAATACGGCGCGAGGTTATAGGCAGGAATGATGATGCTGACTGCCGGAATTTGCGGCATACGATTCATTCGGCTTCGATCAACAAGGTGCCGCGCAACGCGGGCCAACGACGCGCCAGCCGGTGCCAGCCGGTTTCGATCTTGCTCACCAGCGGCACGTGCGCATAACTGTCGGGCTGTTCCAATGGTTCGATTTGCCAATGGCGAAACCCGGCTTGACGCAACAACTGTTCAATCGTGCGTGGACGATTGAAGCGAAAATGCGTGGGGTACACGTCTTTGGCAGCGCGCGCTTCCAGCCGCGAAACCAACGCCGGATGCAACCGATTGGGAATGACACGCGCCGCCAGCGTCACCAAATCCAGCCAGTTCGGCGTCAAAATCAACAACCGCCCGCCGGGTTGCAAGACGCGCCGAATTTCGGTCAACGATGGTAATGGCTGTTCGACGTGTTCAAACACCATGTTGCTGGTCACCAGCGCAAAACTATCGTTGGCGAACGGCAACGCAGTCGCCTCTGCCTGTGCCCGCCAATCGCAGGAACGATTGTCATGTACTGCCGCCCCATCGGGATCAATGCCAACCAAACCCCGTGTTTGCCGTTTCAGTGCCGCCTCGAGCTCTTCCTGCCCTTTCAACCACCAAGGCACAAGTTGACGCCCACAGCCCACATCCAACCATCGCGTTTGCGTGCTAAGCAATTGGCCAAGCCGCTCGAAATAGCACCGTTGCGGGTGGCGCACTTGTTGCGGCGCGCTGCCAGCACCAGCCATCACGGTGTTATCTGCCATCAACCAACGGCTATAGCGCAGCTGGTCATACGCGCCTAAACACCAATCCGCCAGCGACGAGTGCGCGCTTCGTTCATAGACTTGCACATCAAAACGACGAATCTCGTCGGCTTCCCTGCCCGCCGCGCGCAACCCGTTTTGCCGCACGCCGCGCAAAATCGGCGCGGCATTCGTCAGCAAGTGCATGGGCCTTTCCACATCCAGCCCAACGCGGTAATTGAGCGCCAACTGTGCGCCCGGTTTTAGCGCGCGGCTCAGGCGGCGCAATTCGGCTGCTGGGTCTGCCAGATGTTCCATCACATCCATCGCGGTGATGAAATCAAACTGCGCCGCAGGCAATTCGTCTTGTTGCAAGTCAATCAACTGCGCCGAAAGCCCGCGCCGTTGCAAACGCCAGCGCGCAAAATCCAGCATCGTGCGCGAAATGTCTGCCAGCGTCACCCGAAAGCCATACCGCGCAGCCAACAGCGCATTCGCGCCAACGCCAGAGCCAAAATCCAGATACGAATGTGCGCCGCGTTGTTGTGCATATTCGAGCAATGCCACGTTGACGGCATTGGCTTCCAAATCGGCGGCGTGCCACCAGATATGCTCAAAAAGATAGCTTTGCGTGTGGCGGTAAAAATCGGCAATTTGCGCCGGAGTGCGACGCGTCGCCGCTTCCCATTCGCGTTTGGAATCGAGCAACGCCGATTCGCAACGGCGACGCGCTTCGGTCTCGCTCAGGCCGAAATACTCCGCCAGCTCGCGCACACCGCTCGCGATCAGGTCTGTTTCGCCGGGCAGCAACAGGGCGTCACGCCACACGGCGACTCGGTTTCGCTTCATACAATGGCAATTCCAACTTCGTTTCGCTGCGGGCAAATATCATCAGCCAAGGCGCAGCCAACAATCCTCTGACAATGCCGTGAATTTGCGCGCGGCGTCGTTGCAACGCGGCGGCAGGTTCCTGCGGCAACGGCTGCCATCGTCGTGGCAACGCATAAATCAACCAATACAGCATCTTGATGGCATAGCGGTCCGCGCCAAGCGCATGTTTCACCAGATAACCGGCGCAGCCTTTGCCATAGCCATATTCCAGTCGCGCGGCTTGTTCAGCGGTCACGCGGTCGTGAGCGTGAGCGACCACCACATTCGGAGCGTACAACAGTTTGTGCCCCGCTTTGAGCGCACGATAAAAGAAATCCGCGTCTTCTGCTCCGGCCAGAAACTGTCCCGCTCCCAGTCGCACATCGAAACCGCCCAGTTGCGCAAACAATTCCCGGCGAAACGCCATATTCGCGCCCATCACAAACGTCCCCGCAAAGGGAAAGACAAATTCCTGTCGTTCTTCCGACGGCTGTATCGCGACGGGTTGCAATGTTTCGTGCGCCAGCAGCACGCGTCCACCCAACATCATCAATTGCGGGTCGCGGCTGAATTCGCGTTGAATCTCTTCCAGCCAGGTTTCCCCAACCAGCACATCATCATCGGTAAAGGCCAGGATGTCGCCTTGCGCGGCAAGAATGCCCGCATTGCGCGCGAATGAAAGACCGGGCCGGGGTTCGCGGCAATAGCGCACCAACCCGGGATGATGCGCAGCAGCGCGTTCGACCACGTGGCGTGTGTCGTCGGTGGAAGCGTTGTCCACCACGATCACTTCAAACGTGTAACCGCTGCCAAACCGTTGCGCAAAAAAATGCTGCAAGGTCGCCGCCAATGATTGAGCGCGATTGCGCGTGCAAATCAAAACACTCAGTTTCATCGCTCCCCGCTCCACCGTCGCAAACACCGGCGCGGTTCAATCTGCCAAAGGCCGCGCCCGCCACTGATGCGGCGCATAAAACAATCCGCGCACGCGCTTTCCCGGCAACACGTTCAACACATATGCGCGCCGCTTCCAGTCATAGGCTGTCAACGCGCCACGCGCTTGCACCAGCGCATCAAGCTTGTAAACGCCCGGCGTCAATCCCAACTCGTCGCATTCGATTTCAATCACGCCCCGCCCCGGCGTCAACGGCAACCGTTCGCCAGCAAGCGCCGTCGTAAACTGACAATGCAACCGATCATCAGCAGCGTAAAACGACAACTCAAAGACGGCGTCTTCTACCGCCTGGTGCGCTTGATACTCGATGCGCGCAATCATCGGCGCGCCTGTCGCCAACGCGTCAACCGCTGTGCCTGCGCGGTCAAAAAACCGCACCTGCAAAATCTCTACGACGCGGGCCGAACGTCCGTCCACAGCTGTTGCCGAAACCTGTGCTCGCTGTTGAAAGACGACGGTTTGATAATACTCGCCAATGACCGCCTGCGGATCGCCCGCCGCTTGCAAGCGTCCTTGCTGCAAGAAAAACACGCGCTGGCACAACCGCTCCACCGCCGTCATATCGTGCGAAACAAAGACGATTGTCATGCCATTGCGCCGCAATTCTTCAATGCGCTGCAAACACTTGCTTTGAAATGCGGCATCACCGACCGCCAGCACTTCATCCACCAGCAACACGTGCGGATTGATATGCGCCGCCACGGCAAACCCCAAGCGCACATACATCCCCGACGAATAGCGTTTAACCGGCGTATCAATGAACCGTTCGAGTTCGGCAAATTCAACGATGCGGTCAAACTTGGCGCGCACGTCGGCTTGCCGCATCCCCATGATCGAACCGTATAGAAAAATGTTTTCGCGCCCGGTCAGTTCGGGGTGAAAGCCTGCGCCGACTTCGATCAGCGACGCGACCGAACCGCGCACAATCAGTTTGCCTTGTGTCGGATAAATGATGCGCGCCAGCAATTTCAACACCGTGCTTTTGCCGGAGCCGTTGGGACCGATGAAACCGACCGCTTCGCCTTGTTCAATTTCGCAACTGACCTCGCGTAACGCAAAAAACTCGTCGGCTCCGGTGTTGCCGCTACGCCCAAACAAACGCGCCAGCTCTTCGCGCAAGGATTTTGCACCGAGCTGGCTGATGCGGTATCGCTTGGAAAGTTTGTCGAGCGTGATGATGTTCATGCAGTCAAACGATGTCGGCGAATTCGCGTTCCAGATGTTTGAAGTATTTGTACCCCGCCCAAATCAACACGCCTGACACCAGCGCCGCCAATGCCAGATAGCGCCCTTGTGGCGGAACTCCCTGAACAACCGTGCGGCGATATCCGTCAATGATCGCCGCCATCGGATTGAGCGAAAAGTACCAGGCGCGCCAGCGCGGCGGCACAACCGAAGCCGAATACAAAATCGGCGTGACAAACATCCAGATTTGCATCACCAGTGGCAAGGTGTGGCGCACATCGCGATAGAGCACCGTAAAAGCCGACAAGAGCAAACAAATGCCCGTGGTAAATGCCAGTTGAATCGCCACAATCGGCAACACATACAGCAAATTCCAGGTCGGCGGCACACGGTAAAGCACCAGCAAAAGGACGAACACGCCTGCCGCAATAACGAAATCCAGAAATGCGGCCAGCACCGATGCCAGCGGCACGATTTCACGCGGAAAGTAGATTTTGGTGATGATGTGCGAATTGGCAATCAAGCTGGGGATGGCGAAACTCAACGCCGTCGAGAAAAACGTCCAGGGCAGCAGCGCCGCATATGAAAAGAGCGGATAAGGAATGCCATCGCTTTGCATCCGCGCAAACCAGGAAAAGAACACGGTAAACACCAGCATCAGCGATAGCGGCTGCAAAATCGCCCAGAGCACACCGAGCAGGCTTTGCTTGTAGCGCACCTTGATTTCGCGTTGCGTGATCAGCCAGAGCAATTCGCGGTGTCGCCACAGTTCGCGCAAGTGCGCGCGCAAACTCTCGCGCCAGGCGACGGTATTTTCCAACACGGGTTCACCGGCTCCGGCTTGCCCAGGTGCCTCCACAGATTCGTTTTTTCCTTCCCGGGTAACAGCCATTGCTCAAACTCATCCCGCCAGCGCGGCTTCGTAAATTGGCAGATAGCGCGTAACGATGGCGTCCCAGCTTCTTTGTGCGATCACAAATGCGCGTGCGCGTTTGCCTGCCTCGTCGCGCAGCGAAGCAGAATCTGCCAGCGTTTCCAAACTTGCCGCCAACGCGTCAGGGTCTTCTGCCCGCACCAATTCGCCGACTTCACCTTCGGCGAACAATTCTCTGATGCCGCCGACATTGCTGCCGACGACGGCCTTGCCCATCGCCATCGCTTCCAGCGGCTTGAGCGGCGTGGTCAATTCGGTCAGACGCGAACGCACGCGCGGATAAACCAGCACGTCCATCACCGAGTAGTACCGGCGCACGTCTTCGTGCGGCACGTTCCCGGTAAACACAAAGTGCGCCTGTAACTCAGCCGGAATTCGTTCACGCAACACCGGTTCGGCTTCGCCTGCGCCGACCAGCAACAACTTTAGGTCGCGGCGTCTGGCCAAGAGCTGAAGCATCGCTTCCAGCAAATAGGTCAGCCCTTCGTAATAGTAAAACGAACCGAGAAATCCGATGACGGTGTGCCCTGTCAAAGCGAGGCTCGCCAGCAACTCCGCATCCGGTTCGCGCGGTTGAAAGTAATTTGTATCTACGCCGTTGGGGACTTCAGCAATTTTGTTCGGCGAAATTCCGCGCAGCACCAAATCGTCACGCAACGCGTGGCTGATGGTTACGATGCGCGTGGCCTGGGTGAGCGCTTCCATTTCCAGTCGCTGTGCCAACCGATAGCGCAATGAGTTGTAACGCGTTTTGCCGCGATCTACGGCGGCGTCTTCTTCGTAATAGCGCAGTTCGTATATCCAGGGCAGTTGCAGTTGCCCAGCGGCGCGTACCGCAGCTAATCCGTTAAGCGACGGTGAATGCGCGTGAATCAGATTGACTTGTAATTCTGTCGCCAGCCGAATGATCTCTTTGGTCAACGCAGCAATGCTGGCCATTTGCCGAACCATCGGCACGGCGCGCATTTGCGGCGAAGCAGAAATCGCGGGCCACGGCGTGCGGTAATAGGGAATGTCGTCTTTGTGTTCCAGTGTGGCGGAAAAGGTTTCGTGTTTGGGCGAGGTAAGAACGATGGGCTGCAATCCCATCTGCTGTTGCGCGCGTAGCAGATAATCGCTACGAAAGCTGTACCCGCTGAAATATGGCAGCGAGTGATCAAGCACGTGCAGAATCTTCATGGCCGAGTGCGTTCCAATAACGCTTCGATGATGCGTTCGGCGGCTTGCCCGTCCCACAAATCAGGCACGCGCGTTTGCCGAAAGCGCGCATCGCGCAGAATCTCCAGCGCGGCATTGATGATGCGCACCGGATTGCGACCGACGACTTTGTTGGTACCTTGCGT
The DNA here is from genome assembly GCA_016789605.1 of Acidobacteriota bacterium. Taxonomy (GTDB): domain Bacteria; phylum Acidobacteriota; class Blastocatellia; order RBC074; family RBC074; genus RBC074. The sequence continues at coordinate 13,030 of JAEUQO010000018.1, read as the reverse complement.
GACGGTAATGGGACGTTCGGTGTTTTCGCGCAAGGTCAGGCAAGGGATGCCGAGCGCGGTGGTTTCTTCCTGCAAGCCGCCAGAATCCGTCAACACCAACCGCGCCTGGCTCCACAAACGCAAGAAATCCAGATACCCCAGCGGTTCGATCATCCGCATGCCCTGTGGCAGTTCCAGGCCAAACTCCTGCAACCGTGTGCGTGTGCGCGGATGCGCCGGAAAGATGATGGGAATTTCGCGGGCGATTTCAGCCAGCGCACTAAAAATGCCGCGCAAGGTTTCAGCGTCATCCACATTGGCCGGACGATGGAGCGTCAGCACGGCAAATTCATCCGGCGTCAGGTCTAGCGTATTGAGCACACGCGATTGTTCGGCTTGTTCCAGCCGGTGGTAGAGCGTATCAATCATCACGTTGCCGACACATACGATGCGGTCTGGTCTGATCCCTTCGTGCAACAGATTGGCGTCGGCATCCGGGCTGGGCGTCAACAACAAATCGGCGATTTGATCAGTTAACACACGGTTGATCTCTTCGGGCATGGTGCGATCAAAACTGCGCAACCCGGCTTCGACGTGTGCCACGGACACGCCCAATTTCACCGCGACCAAGGTCGCCGCCAACGTCGAATTCACATCGCCCACCACCACCACCCAGTCTGGTCGTTGGGCCAGCAAAATCGGTTCAAACGCCAGCATCACGCTCGCCGTTTGTTCAGCGTGCGATCCTGATCCAACACCCAGGTTGTAATCCGGGCGCGGCAGATTCAAATCCTGAAAGAAGGCTTCTGACATCGTCTCGTCATAATGTTGGCCGGTATGCACCAACACTTGCGTCACGTGTGGCGAACGCCGTTGAATGGCGGCAATGAGCGGCGCCATTTTCATAAAATTCGGCCTTGCGCCGACGATGTTCAGAATCTTGGGCATTGGTTGAACGGTGATCAGTGACGAGCCAGCGCCCGCACATTGGTTTGGTTATGAGTTTGCGGCCGCGTTCCGACAGCCTCGATCAATTCCAGCAACTTTTGCAACGGCGTTTGCCAGCGGTGCTCTCGTTCCACCCAGCGCCGCGCCTGTTCGCCCAGAAACGCGCGCCATTCGCCATCACGCAATAATTTCAGCACGGCATCAGCAAACGCCGCAGGCGTCGCGCCGAGCAACAACTGTTCTTGTTCTGTCACGCGCAAACCGGCAACCGCGTCAGGCGTGGCAACCAGCGCTTTTCCGGCAGCCAGCGCTTCCAGCACTTTGTTTTGCACGCCGCGCGCCACGCGCAACGGAACCACAACGGCAGTCGCCGAATGCAAGAAGGGGCGCACGTCTTCGACTGCGCCAGTGACGCGCACGCCCGGCAAATGTCGCCAGGCGCGCACTTCGCGCGTGGGATTGCGGCCCACAACAAAAAACTCTGTGCGCGGTTCGCTGGCCTGAATCAACGGCCAGACTTCGGTCAAAAACCAGCGCACGCCGGAAATATTCGCGTCGTAATCCATCGCGCCGGTAAAGACCAAGCGCGGCGTATCAGGTAGCGCGACCACGTCTTGTGGCTGAAAATATTCCAGGTCTACGCCATTCGTAATCACACGCAACCGGGCGCGACGGGTAAATTCATCCAGCTCATCCAACAGCGCGGCTTCGCGTTGCGTCGTGACCACCGTATAAGGGAAGCGCGCCACAATTTCATATTCGTAAGCACGCAAACGCTCGGCTTCAACCTGAAAGAGCCTGGCCTTTGGTGCGCGCGCGTTCAAGGCATAAGCGCGCCATTTTTCCGAATCAATATCCACCAGGTCTACGACGGTGCGGGCGGTCAATTCCTGTGGCACGTATTGCGCCATGGCTGACGAATAAACAAACACGGCGTCAAATTCGTGTTCAGCCAGTGCGCGACGCACCAAGCGCCGCATGCGCCAGGAGTCAAAATAGGTCAACGACATCGAACGGTTGCGCCAACACGTCGCCGCGGTTTTCAACGTGGCCAGCGCAGGACGCAAGCGCACAATCCGCACCGACGCACACCAATGCGCCAGGTCGACTTGATGGGCCAAATCCTGCAGCTCATCGGCAAAGGCCAACAAATGAACTTCGTGGCCGCGCTCTGCCAATGCGCGCAATTCGTGAAAAGAACGAATCTTGTCACCCTTGTTCGGCGGATACGGAATGCGATGCGCTAAAAACAACAACTTCATAAAGACGACTGCAAACTCTTAAGGCAGATGTTTGACGATCTGCGGGCCGATCCATTTCGTGAGGCTGAGGGGCAACCGTTTCCACGTCGCAATGAACAGCTTGAATTTGGGGTTGAGCGGGTTCAATTCCGGCATGGACTGCGCCCGCACCAACAAAAACTTGTACGGCAGCGGCTGTTCGGTCATGCGCCAGCCGCGTTTGAATTCGCAAGCGCCCGTGCCGCGTTTGCTGCGTCCGAAATCAAAGCGCGTAAATCCGCGCGCTGCCGCCCGGCGCATTAGTTCCCAATACATAAAATTACTGACACCTGCACGATAAAAGGCCGGATAGGCACCGCCATAATACGGCAAAACCGTATCGCGAAAATAAAAACTCAGCACCGCCCCGGCTGTTTGTCGGCCCTGGCGCACCACCAAAATGTCGCTGGCGTCGGGAAATTCGCGCAGAAATTCGGCAAACAAGCGTTTGGGAAACACGGGCGTGCCCAGATTGCGCACGCTGGCGGCATACACGTCGTAAAACTCGTCGAGCAATTCCAGCCCACCGATTTCTGACGTCAGGCCATGTTTTTCGCCTTGCCGAATCATGCGCCGAATGTCGCGCGGAAAGCTGCGTAACAAGGCTTCCGGGTCAGCCTCGAGCGCGTGCGTGAACGTCACGTATAAATCCTGTTGATGCAGCTCAACGCCTTGCGCCGAAAAATTGTGTGACGAAACATCGCGCAATTCCAGAAAATCAACGCTCCGCTCGTAGGCCAGTTGTCGCGCAGCAGTAAGCAACGCGGCATTTGCCGCGGCCTCGTCAGTCAAAACACCGCCATACACGGCGTTCGGCGTCGAAATCAATCGTGCGCCAAACCAACAGCTTTGTACCAACGCCAACGGCAAAACGCCGACAATCTGTCCGCCTCGTTCTGCCAACAAGGCCTGCAACGGATAGCCCCAAACGCGCGCAACAACCCGCAACCAGCCGCTCAAATGGCAAAACGTTCCGCCGGGCGAATTTCGCACAAACGCATCCCAGCGGTCTGCCTCCGCCGCCGTATACGGTTTCACGGAAAGCACACACTGTTCGTCAGAAATAGGAGGAATTGATGGCACGTTGACCAGGGCTTTATGGTGAGGAATTGTCATAGCAACTGAGAAACGACCTGCGCGGCTCAATCCATACGCGCGTAAAGCGGCGCTGATTTGAGCAGATTTGGCTTGGCCAACGTCACGGCCTGCCCCGTCATCGGCAAAACATCACGCACCGGCGCAAAGCGAAAATCGCGCAACAACCGCGCCAGCCGTTTTTCCGTTTGCGCCAGATTATGGCGATGACGCCAGATGTTTAGCCGCGACCCGCGAATGACCGGCTGTCCATGGTCAACTTCCCAAGCGTGTACCATGAAAATCGCAGGTTGTTGTTCAATCCGGTTTAGCCGTTGCACGCCCCAGCGAAACAACGAATACGGCAACAAACGAAAGTATCCGCCGCCCGCAATCGGAATGTTTTGTCCGGCCAGGCGCACGGTCGAAGGCGGAAATTCCAGCAGTTCTCCTGACGCGCAGCGAATCACGTGGGGAAACCGTTGCGCGCCCGGCAGGCCATAGCGGTCGTGATAAACCGGAAAAATCGAAGAGTCATAGCGGAAGCCTTCTTCGACCAGAATATCGAGCGCCCAAAGCGTTTGCCTGGTAATCGAATAGGTGGGCGCGCGATAGCCTTCGACTTCCTGGCCGCTGATGTCTTCGAGCAAGGCTTTGGCGCGCCGTACGTCGGCGCGGAATTCAGCGCGATTTTGCGCGCTGATCAACAAATGCTGATAGCTGTGGCAGGCGATTTCGTGACCGGCGGCGGCGATGTCGCGCACCAACCGCGGATGGCGTTCAGCCACCCAACCAAGGATGAAAAACGTCCCCGACACACCTTGCCGGGCGAATAACTCAAGCAAGCGCACCACATTGGCTTCGACTCGCGATTCCCAACGATCCCATTCCCCGCGCGGAACGACATCGGCAAAGGCTTCCACCTGATAGTAATCTTCGACGTCAACCGTCAGCGCATTGACCGGATCACGCTCAATCTTCATTTTTTGCCCCACGGATGATTTGGGCTTTTGCAGCCGCGCCAAAGCAAAACTGCTGACAGTCAATGGACTGTCACTTTAAGCGTTGCGGCGACAAGCCCAATCTCACCGCCGGTTACCTAAATCGTTGTTGCTCTGCTTTTGGACAACTGTGATTTTCAATTGTTATTGATGGCTGCGGCTTGCTCAGCCGTGCCAGGGACAACGTGTTGGTGTTTCCGTCGGCAACTGCAGAGGCCACCACGACGGAAACCCGGTGGCAATGAACCTGCGGCGAGAGTCGCGTTTTGTGTCGCTGCTATCAACTCTCGCAGCTACAGCATCGAACCGGCATTTCGTATGAGCGCCAATAGTCTCGAATCGGGGAGCTTCAGAGACAAACCGATTTCGACAAGGAGCATTGCGATGGCGCGAGCCGTTAGGCTAGCAAGGTGGAGATAAAAAATTGCGGCCTGGCAATTTCTTTTCCGATCTACACCAAGGGCAAGAACAGCGGATGGGGGATCATCATCCGGGATGTAAATCTTAGCCAGTATTCAACATGGAAGCCGGATGATAGCCTCAGATCAGGAAAGGATTCAAGCGTAAAGTTGCCGGGCTAGCGGCATCAAGTCTTCCAGACACGGATAGTTAGCCCGGTGATGGCGGGGGTTGAGAGAGGTTGGCACGCGCGATTTACAAGCGTCAAACCACGGGAGCCGCGTCGAGCGATTTCCAGGTGTTGTATTCGTATTGCGGCCAGGGAACGGGCACCGAGAACTCCTCGCGCAAAGTAGGACGCTCTGGCAACGACAACCGCCAGCGCAATTGTTCGTCCAGTTCTTCGGCAAAACAGCGCAACTGCTCTGGCGCAAAATCCAACTTGCGCATTTCGGCTTCCAGCTTGCGGCGGTAATCGCTCACGGACGAATCAGAGATGCCGACCATTTCGGCAATTTCCAGTTGCGACGGTTCAGCCGGATCGAAGTAACAATGCCACAGCACGCGCCAGAGCCGTTCGGTGCGTTGCACATTGGCGCGCATCAGCATCCCCAGATGATCCAAAAATGCCGCGGCAGCCTGACGCGCGTGTTCTTCCTCTTCGCCGCGCAACGCCAATTGCTCAGGGCTTGCGTCCGTCGAAGCAAACACATCGTGATAGGTTCGCCCGTGTTGCTCCTCGTTCACTTCGTCTTCGATGGGATTGATGACCGGGTCATACACTGGCAATTTGCTCAGCGCCAATTGCCGCAACACGCGCAACGGCGCAGGCGAATCAATCGCGGCGAAAATTTCCAGCAACAGTTCCACCAATTCCTGATTGCTGACAATCAGTTGCGCATCGCCTGTGCATCCCGTGCGGCGGCAATTGCGGCGACGCATGGGAATGTTGGTGATCAGATCGCTGAACGTTCCTGCATCCTTGACGCGTTTTTCATTGCTCCATTCGCGCAAGCCAAAAACGGCCTCGGCTGCCTGGCGATAGCGCGCCGGTTGTTGGCCACGCAATCCTTTGTTTTTGGGAAAGCGGCGAAAGCGCGGATCGGTTTCGAGCAACTGGCTGACGCGACGCACGATGCGATAATTTTCCGGGCGACGGCGACGTAAATTTCCGATCAGCAGGTTGGTCAATTCGATCTGGAAAATTTCGCGCTCAATCTCGTTGTCGGCCATTTGCGCAGACAAATAGTGCGCAAAGCGGCCTTTTTGCAGCAACAACACATATAGGTCTTGTGTTAGATCGTGCAGGGAAAATAGCGGCGTCGGTTGCGCAGAAGCTTGTTGGCTGCCAAGCGCCGAGCGAACCAGAGGGTGTACCGAGACCAGGCGATGAAGCGCGCGCCAGAGAGCTTGCGCATCGCTGTTTTCTATCCTCGTCCGCCACACTGACAGTTGCGGTGTGCCATTGGGGGAGAGTTGCGCCAACACATGTGGCGTCTTCGGTGATGGAGCTTTCATTTCAATTCCGAGCGGTTACAGACCGGTGAGGGGCCCGGACGCGTGAGGCGTCAAGTGTGTGTAGTGATCATCCGCTGCTTGCGCGGGAAACGCTGACCAGCGTCAAACAAACGGAATTAGGCACACGCGCCGAATGCCGGGGCAATTTTGGTGGGCAATTGTGTATACGAGCTGTTGAGCTGTGCGGATAAAAAGTGAGGGCACAGCTCTATTTTAGAGTTCGCGCGAGTACCTGATTGTGATTCGTTGCTAGATGATAAGGCGGGGCCGATGCGTCTATGTTTGCCGGGAAAATCGGGGCGCTGATTCCTCGGTGCTGCGCTAAGCCAAGATCGCACTTAACCCGTTTAGAGGAAAGACGATCTTTGACCTTTGGGATGACTCTGAGCACTTAGTCCATCGTGAGGTGTTGATGAACAAACACTCAAAAGTCGTTACGAACTTTCACCCGCTCTTCCTCTAGCTTCGTTCCTGATTACTCAAAAAGCTTTGATTTTGCGGCGAGCAAAAATCACTGAATTGGTCGCCTGATGAACTTAAAGATGAACTTAAACTAGACACTCGATTCCGAATCCGGGATTCTGCTGTTCGCATTGTGAATCGTTGATTCTAAATCGCAGGAGGCACAGTCAGTGGCGCTGTTGAGCGCCGCTGACCGGATCGCTTGTAGTGAAGATAGCGACCCAAAGACCGGCGCATTATAGTCGGAAGCCTCAGCACTGGCTAGTGCTTTTTTGCGCAACAAGCAAAGAAAGCGCGCGCCAGTTGAGAACGATTTCTTATCCGGTGACAACTGACGCCACGCTTTCGCTGCAGTCTTACTTTGTATCTTCTATTAGTCTAAGCAGATGGCCAGCCACCTTGCCCGCCGCCACTGTCTCCCCCTTGTGGCGGATAGTTGGGCGGATAGTTCGAGGGATAGTTGGGCGGATACGGCGGAGGCGGTGCCTGCCCTTTACGCTTCTCGAAAAGCGCAACGCCGACCATGCCGCCGAGAACCGTGAAGCCCAGCAACAGCAATGATCCCAGGAAGGAAAACAGAAATGCCATCAAGGCTTTGAGCAAACCATTCTGCTGAATGCGCTCATACATGGCCCGCGCATCATCATTGGCAAACGGAAATGACGCGGCCATCGCCAGAATCTTGTCCATTTGAAAAATGGACAACACGAACTTGATGACAAAATGAAATCCGCCGCCCAGCAATCCGGCAAACAGACCGACGCGCGCGCCTTCGCGTGACGTCAACGGCGTCGGCGAACTGTCAATCAACATCTTCGCAGCCAGGCCGCCGCCAACCCACGCCCACAAACAAAGACAGGTGTTGAGCGCTTCGACCAGCGGAATGCAGGACAACACTCCCACCAGCGCACCGCCGATGAGTGCGGGTTTCTTGTAATCCAGCCCAGACACAGGTTCAGACATAAAGATTCTCCGGGAAATATCCTCAGTGTTACGCGCGCGCACGAGCGCCGCGCCAACCAAACAACGTCATCATGCCGGGCAGCAGGAAAAACGCCACGCCCACGCCCAAAACCAATCCCGTCAACGAACGCGCAATCGCCGTATTCTGCCACCAGCCAATGCCCTGCCCGACGACATCCAGCAACATCGGCAACGCCGCCACAACCAACCAATGCCGCGCGGGAAATTCGCGTTCGCGCAAATCGCGCACAAACGGATAGAGCAACAAACCGACGGCGATCCCGACATAAACGCCCGTACACCGTGCACACACCGCCAGCGGAAAGCCGTGCCAATGAAACGAACGCTCTGGCCGTTGGTGACAGACCAGCGCAAAGCTTTGATACAACGCGGTCGCCGACAGGTAATGACCGGCAGCAAGCAGATGCGGCGTCAGCCACAACAAACCTGCCCAACCAACTCCGACGATCAGAGAGACGGCATAGACTTGTTTTACGCGCTCAGCTTGCGTCATCGCAGTGGCTCAGGTTTGCGGCCCAATTACGCGGCATTTCGCCAAGAAGGCATTCATCAAATCTTGTCGAAGCGCACAAAAGCGTCGGGGCCGCCTTCGACGTGGACGGTATCCACAAAACGAACGTGCATGGTTTCGGTCGTCATCACCAACGATTGCGTGCGTTTGCCGGTGCCGAAAAAGCGCACGCCGCGCAGGATCGTGCCGTCGGTAACGCCCGCCGCCGCAAAGATGATTTTCTTGCCGGGCGCGAGTTCGTTGGTGTCGTACACGCGCGAAGGGTCTTTGATCCCCATCTTCAACATACGCTCGGCAATGTCGGGCGCAATCTTGGCGCGCTCTTCGGCTTCGAGTTGTTCGGGCATCATAAAACGCGCCTGAATTTCACCGTTCAGGCATTTCATGGCGGCGGCAGTGATGACGCCTTCCGGTCCGCCGCCGATGCCCATCAAAGCGTGCACGCCGGAACCCGCCACGGCAGCAGAAATGCCCGCCGACAAATCGCCGTCGGTAATCAGGCGGATGCGCGCGCCAGCGTCGCGAATTTCCTGAATCAGTTTGTTGTGACGCGGACGGTCAAGCACGACGATGGTCAGATCTTCGACTTTGCGTTTCAACCGCGTAGCGATGGCGTGCAGGTTATCTTTAACTGGCGCGTCAATGTCTACCGCGCCTTTGACCGAAGGCCCCACCACGATCTTGTTCATGTAAATGTCCGGCGCGTGCAACAACCCACCTTTTTCTGCCGCAGCCAACACGGCAATGGCGTTCGCCGAACCAGTCGCGCAAAGGTTTGTGCCTTCCAGCGGATCAACCGCGATATCCACCGCCGGATACTGTCCTTCGCCGCCGGGCTTTGCGCCCAAACCGACGCGCTCGCCGATATACAGCATCGGAGCTTCGTCGCGCTCACCTTCGCCGATGACGATGGTGCCGTCCATCGGAATCGTATCCATCACCTCGCGCATCTTTTCGACGGCGACTTCGTCAGAATAATCGCGTTCTCCCCGGCCCATCGTGCGCGCAGCTTCGACAGCCGCAGCTTCGACGACGCGCAAAAAATCAAAGAGCAGATCGTGCTCCAACGGACGTTGTGTGCTCATGTAAAAACTCCTTGTCGGGGTTCGGCGTTTGGCTGACCGAACGTAAACGAGCGACGCGCAAGCTTGCCCTGCCCTGCTGCGCTCGCGGCCTGGCTTAATCTGCGGCGTGCTCTGACAAATGCGGATCGAAACAACTGCGGCAACGGGCTTCATACGCGCCGGTCGCCCCGACCACCACGCGTTCGCGGTTGGGAATCAAACGCTGCGTATAGGTCGCCGGACTGCCGCAACGCATGCAAATGGCGCGCGTTTTGGTCACGTCTTCGGCAATCGCCAGCAACAGCGGCATCGGTTCGAACGGACGGCCCAGGTAATCCATATCCAGTCCGGCGATGATCACGCGTTTGCCCTGGTCGGCCAGTTGATTGGCGACGCGCACCAGGTCGTGATCAAAAAACTGCCCTTCGTCAATGCCGACCACGGTCGTATCCATTCCCACCCCGGCCAGAATTTCTGCCGCCGATTGCACCACCAGCGAAGCAATCTTCATTTCAGAATGCGAGACAATGTGTAACTCGGAATAGCGAGAATCAATGACGGGTTTGAACACCTGCACTTTTTGCCGGGCGATTTCGGCGCGGCGCAAGCGGCGAATCAGCTCTTCGCTTTTGCCGCTAAACATCGAACCGGTAATGACTTCAATCCAGCCTGAGTCGTTCGAATGACGCTCCAACGTGGTCGTATCCTTTCTCTGCTCTGTTGAATTTGTGCGTGTACGTTTTGTAAATGCGGGTCACCTTCTACACCAAATGCCCTGACCGCGCAATCGGCGCTTGTCAGCCGCACGCCCTCTGTTAGAATCCGCGCGCGGCGACCGCCCCAGCCCGTTCGTTTGCCGTTTGCGCCGCAAGCCGACATCAGCAACCAGGAGCCGTGATGCGCCAACTTACCTTCGAAGTCTTTGCCAAAACCGACCAATTTGCCCAGCTTCGTTTGCTCGGCACAGACAACACTGGCATCAAATTGCTCGGCGAACGCGAATTGACCGCCAGCGAGATTCAAAGCTTTGTGCGCGAAGTCGAAGACGCTTACCGCGTCGAAGCTCTCAACCACGCCAAGCCGCCCGCGCTGGTCGAACTCGGCAAACGGTTGTACGCCTGGCTGGATGGCCCGACCGAACGCTGGCTGGCCAACGCGCACACAAACGCCCAAGGTCTGGCTGTTCATATTGATGTCGCCGAGCAGTTGCGTCATCTGCCCTGGGAATTGCTTTTTGGCGAAGGCGGTTTTCTCTGTCACAACGCCGCGCATCCGTTCACGCCCGCCCGTCGCGTAGCCCAAACCCAGCGAACGCAAGCGCGCGAAAACCGTCCGCTGCGGTTGCTGTTCATGGCTTGTTCGGCGGAAAACGTGCAGCCGCTGCTCAGTTACGAAAGCGAAGAGATGGGCATTCTCGCCGCTGCCGGACAAAACAAAATCGAACTCGTGGTCGAAGAAAGCGGCAGTCTGGCCGGATTGAAACAGCGCGTCAGCGATTTTGGCGACGACGGCGGCCAGGCCTATTTCGATGTCTTTCACCTGACCGGACACGCAGACGTGCGGGGCGGCAAACCGATTTTCTGGATGGAAGATGATTTCGGTTACGGTCAGGCCGTCAGCGCCGAAGAAATCGCGCAGGCGTTTGCCGGGAATTGGCCGCGACTGGTCTTTTTGTCCGGTTGCAAAACCGCGCAAGCCGTCGAGCAAGGCGTGTTGCCTTCGTTTTGCGAAGCGCTGGTTGCCGCGGGCGCTCCTGCGGTGTTGGGCTGGGCGTTGCCTGTGCTTGACCGCGACGCCAGTTTGGCGGCGGCGGCGCTGTATCAACATCTGGCCGCAGGCAAACGCCTGGATGAATCAATCGCGCGCGCGCGCCAACACCTGCTCGAACAACAAAGCAGCGAATGGCATTTGCTGCGGCTCTATGCCGACGCCACGCCGTTGAGCGAACTGGTCACGCCGCTCAAAACCAAAGATCGCAAGAAGTTGCAATACCGCGCCGCCGACAGCGTCTTTCTCGACGCAGGCCGCAGCGCAGGCAAAATCGAAGTTTGCGGACGCGCCGAATTCGTGGGGCGTCGTCGTCCGTTGCAACGCTGTTTGCGCGCGCTGACCCGTCAGCAAGGCGACGACCATTATGCCGAAGGCGTGTTGTTGCACGGCACGGGCGGATTGGGCAAAAGCAGTCTGGCCGTGCGGTTGTGCGAACGTTTGCCCGACCATCGGCGCATCGTGCTGGTCGCCGCCTATGACGAACTCGCCTTTTTGAACACAGTCAGCGCTGCGCTGATGGATGTCGAAGCCAACCGGTTACTCAGCGAACCGTTGCCGCTGGCGCAACGGTTGCGCAAACTGTTGGAAAGCGATGTCTTGCACCAACCGGCGCTGTTTGTGTTTGACGATTTTGAACACAACCTGGAAGCCGACCGGCGCACAATCAAACCCGCCGCGCTAGAGATTCTGACGGCCTTGCTTTCGGCCATTCACGACACGGCCTCAGATTCGCGCGTGATTGTCACCTGTCGCTATCAATTCGCGTTGTCAGGGAATGCCCGATTGCACGAAGAAGGCCTGGAATCGTTGCGCGCTGCCGAATTGCGCAAAAAGCTGCGCCAGTTGAATGACCGCTATCGGTTTGACGCCAGCAAAGACGATTTGCGGCACCGCGCGCAAGAGTTGGGCGCGGGCAATCCGCGTTTGCTGGAACGGTTGTACAAAGTGCTGGCCGACACGGCCACCGATCACGAAGCCATCTTTGCCGCGTTGGCCCAAACCGCTGAACAGTTTCGCGAAGACGTGCTGTTGCGCAAATTGCTCGACCTGCTGCCCGCCGAAGGCCGCCGTCTGGTGGCGTTGGTGTCGCTCTATGATTTGCCGGTGGAACGCGACGCCGTGGCCGCCGTTGCAGACGCATTGCCGCTCGAACCGCATCTGGCACGCGCCGTCGCTCTCAGCCTGATCGAAGCCGGAACGCTGGTTGATCCGCAAACGCACGCCAGCACGCACCGCTATTTCGTCTCAGAAATCGTGCGCCCCCTGCTGACCGAAGAGCTGAGCGAGACCGAACAAACCGCCGCCCAACGCCGCGCCGCCCAGCACCTGTATCAACACTGGTGGGCCAAACGCGAGCACATAAACGATGAAGAGGATTTGGAAATCCACCGGCTGGCCGTGCTGACGGCAGAAAAAGACATCGCCGTCGAAATCGGGACAGCGATTGCTGCTAATTGGGTCAACAGTTCGCAATATCGTGAAGCCGAAATGCTCTGCCGGGCGACGCTGGACCTGGGCGAAGATTACCGCATCTTGCACACACTGGCGCGCGCCGAAGTCGTCCTGGGCAAAACGAATCAGGCCGTGGAGCATTTTGAAACGGCCCTGGCACAGGCATTGCCCGTCGCGCCAGGTTCCGAAACTTTTGCCGAGTCCCAAGAGCCAGCCGCAATCATCCACAATCTGGCGGGCGTCATCGCGCAGCAGGGCGACGTCACGCGCGCTCTCAACCTCTGGCAACAATCTCTCGCTCTCAAGGAGCAAATCGGCGACGTGAAGGGCAAGGCCGCCACCCTTTCCATGATGGCGGGCGTCATCGCGCAGCAGGGCGACGTCACGCGCGCTCTCAACCTCTGGCAACAATCTCTCGCTCTCTATGAGCAAATCGGCGACGTGAAGGGCAAGGCCGCCACCCTTCACAATATGGCGGGCGTCATCGCGCAGCAGGGCGACGTCACGCGCGCTCTCAACCTCTGGCAACAATCTCTCGCTCTCAAGGAGCAAATCGGCGACGTGAAGGGCAAGGCCGCCACCCTTTCC
>JAEUQO010000482.1 GCA_016789605.1 Acidobacteriota bacterium | reverse complement strand
TTCTGGTTGTTGCTGGGCGTGATTTTCGCGTTTGGCGGTGTGCTGCCGCATTGGGTGACGGGCGTGTTGGTGCTGGTGTTGGTGGCGCTGGATGGATTGGGACAGGTGACGCGCGGCTCAACTCAGACGATGGTTTCAGACACGGCGCGCAAACCTGGCAATCGTGTATTTCTGCCCGTGTTGGCGATTCCGGCGGTGACGTTTGCGTTTGCGCTGGGTTTTCGCGCGCTGGGCATGGACGCCAATCGCGGCGCGCTGGTCGGTTTGGGATTTGGCGGGCTGACGGCGATGTTGCTGTGTTTGTGGTTGACGCGCAGCCGGTTGCGCACCTTGCTGGACGAAGGGCGACGGCTGAACGATGCCATGGGCGCGGTGAATATCCTGCCGCAGTTGCTGGCTTCGCTGGGGGTGATTTTTACGGCGGCCCAAGTCGGCGATTTGATTGCGCAGGGCATTCAGTATGTCATTCCCGGTGACAACCTGTTCTTGCTGGTGCTGGCCAATTGTCTGGGCATGGCGTTGTTTACGATTGTGATGGGGAATTCGTTTGCGGCGTTTCCGGTGATTGCGACAGGCGTGCTGGTGCCGTTGATCATCAAACCGTTCGGCGTGAATCCGGCGCTGGCGGCGATCATTACCTTGACGGCGGGGTCCAGCGGAACGTTGATGACGCCGATGGCAGCCAATTTCAACATCGTGCCGGCGGCGTTGCTGAATTTGCGCGATCAATACGGCGTGATCAAGTTCCAGTTGCCTTACGCGCTAACGCTCTGGGCGTTTCACGTGCTATTGTTGTGGCTCCTGATCAAAGTCTCCTGATTCCAATTGCATTGAGGTTTTCTATGCACACGAACTCCCTTCGTTTTCGTTTTGGCGCGGCCTATTTTGCTCTGGCGCTGTTGTTTTTGTTGTTGGCGCTTTGGCCGTTGCCGACGGGCAAGGTGGCGGCAACGGGCGCGCCGCTTGAGCTGTGGCGCATCACGCCGCGCGCGCCGGTAATTTCAGAACGCGACCGATTGGCTGAACTTCAAACGCGTCGGCAGGAAGTGCTGAAGCGGTTGGGCAACAATGCGGTGCTGGTTCTGTTCAGCACCGAACCGCGCGTTTATGCGTTTGATGTGGATTACCACTACCGACAGGAAAACAACCTCTATTACCTGACGGGGATCAAACAGGAAGGCGCAACGCTGGTGCTGATTCCCGGCGCGAAAAAAACGCGCGAGATTTTGTTTATGCCGGAACGCGACGCCTGGCGCGAAACCTGGAACGGATTGATGCTCAGTCAGGAGCAGGCGCGCGCGCGCAGCGGCATTCAGGAAATCTGGGATAGCAAACTGCTCAACGCGTTTTTGGCCACGCTTGCGCCGCGCGCGGAACAGACGCTGGCAAAACGCGGGGCTGCCGCCAAACCCAACGAGGCGCAGACAGCGCAATGGCAGGAAGACTTTCAACCGTTGATTGATGCGGTCAAAGCCGATCAGGCAGAGTTGTATTTGCTGGCTCCGGCACAGGGGCGCGACCTGCGCGAGTATCGCCGCGAATTCGAGTTTGCCGAAAGCCTCAAGGCGGCTGCGGCGGGATTCAAAATCAAACAGGCGTTTCCGATTTTTGCCGAATTGCGGTTGCGCAAGTCTGCCTGGGAAACGCAACTGGTGCAGCACGCGGCAGACATCACTGCTGAAGCATTCCATCGCGTTTTTGCCGCCGTCGCGCCGGCAATGTATGAATACGAAATCCAGGCAGAATTTGAATACACCTTTCGCCGTCGCGGCGCTGATAGCTGGGGCTATCCCTGCATCGTGGGCGGTGGCCCGAACGCGGCCATTCTGCATTACAACACCAATCAGGAACGGTTGGATGACAACACGCTGTTGCTGATGGATTGCGCGGCAGAGTTTGATCATTACACCGCCGACATCACGCGGACGATTCCGATCAACGGCAAATTCAGCAAAGAGCAGGCAGACATTTATCGTGTCGTTTACGAAGCGCAGGAAGAGTGTTTCAAGCTGATCGCCAAACATCGCGAGCAAAAAGTCACGGTGGCGATGGTCAATGCGCGTGCGCGCGAAGTCGTCGCCGATGGTTTGTTGCGTTTGGGATTGATCACCTCGAAAAACGGCGACGAAGCACGTACCTGGTTTATGCACGGCACCAGCCATTGGCTGGGAATGAATGTGCACGACGTCGGCGATTACAACACGCCGCTCGCGCCGGGCATGATTTTTACGGTTGAGCCGGGCATTTACCTGCGCCCGGATGCATTGGAAGTGATGCCCAAGACGTCGCAAAACGAAAAGTTCGCGGCTGCGATTCGCGCGGCGTTTGAGAAATACAAAGGCATCGGTGTGCGCATCGAAGACGACATCCTGATCACGCCAGATGGGTACCGCAACATGTCGCAATCCATTCCGCGCAAGCTGGAAGAGGTTGAAACCACGATGGCGAAACTGAAGCGGGAACTGAAGCAATCCGGTTGGCCGTCGGTGGCGGCCAGATAGTCATGACCCGAACGCTGATTGATGTGAGTCACGAAATCGAAGCGGGGATGGTGACGTATCCCGGCTTGCCTGGGCCGGTGATTTCCGATCACTTGAGCCGTGCGGCCTCGCAAGCAGTTTACGCCGACGGCACGACGTTTCAGATTGGGCGCATCGAGATGGTGGCCAACACTGGCACCTATATTGATGCGCCATTTCACCGCTTTGCCGAAGGCGGCGACCTGGCCGATTTGCCGCTGACACGCTTGGCAGATGTTCCGGGTGTCGTGATTGACGTGACTCGACGCGTTGGCCCCGCGCTGGATGTCGAATGGTTTGCCGGTTGGGATTTGCGCGACCGGGCCGTGTTGATCCGCAGCGGTTGGGATGCGCACTGGCGCACGCCGCAATACGCCGACGGCGCCCCTTTTCTCACGCGGTTAGCGGCAGAGTTTCTCGCCCGCGCGCAACCGGCCTTGGTCGGTATTGATTCCGTCAACATTGACAACACGCAGGATGGTACGCGTCCGGCGCACACCGTGTTGCTGGGGGCAGGCATTCCTGTGGTCGAGCATCTTTGCGGATTACAGTTGTTGCCCGTTCAGGGATTCCGCTTTCATTGTGTGCCGGTCAAATTTCGCGGCGTCGGGACCTTTCCGGTGCGTGCGTATGCGGTAATCGAATGAGCCTGCCGATTCAGCTTTATCTTCCCGAAACGCGTTTTGCCGTGGTCAGCATCCCGCTGGCGCAATATGCACAGGCAGTGGAATGTTTGCGCGAATTGCAGGATTTCGTTTCGCTGACGCGCGACAAGGAAGAAGTCACGTTGATTTTGCCCGAAAGCGATTGGGAGCGAATTGGCGCGCAGTTTTCAGACACGCAATGGGTTGGCCAACGACGATTGATCCGTTTCGACGCGGTGCTGGATTTTTCCGTCGTCGGTTTCATTGCGGAAATCAGCCGCGCGTTGGCAGAAGCCGACATCAGCATTTTGAGCGTTTCCACGTACAAAACCGATGCCGTGTTGGTACACGAATCGCGCTTTGACGACGCCATCCGCGCAATCAAGCAGGCATTGGTTACCTTGAACTTCACACATCTGGCCCAACACTAACCGAGAATTCCCATGTCAAAAGAAAAACTTCCGTTGGACGGCCTGCAATCCAAGGCCGTTTATGCCGCCAAACCGTTTAACCAGACAGCGGCGATCAGTCCGCCGATCTGGCAAACAACGACTTTTAGCGCCGACAGCGCCGAGGAATTTGCCGAAATTGCCGTCGCCACCAAACCGACAGAGTTTTATACGCGCTATGGCAATCCCAATCACGCCATGGTCGAAGCGACACTGGCTGCGCTCGAAGGCGGGGAACTGGCCTTGGTGACGAGTTCGGGGATGGGCGCGATTTTTGCGGCGCTGGGCAGCTTGTTGGAAAAAGGCGATCATGTCGTCGCGCAGCGCAATCACTATGCAGGGGCGACGACCTTGCTCAAAGATTATTTGCCGCGCTGGGGCGTCGAAGTCACATTTGTCGAACAGACCAACAACGCCGAGTTTGCCGATGCCATTCAGCCAAACACCAGAGTGTTGTATGTCGAAACGCCGGTCAATCCGCTGATGCAATTGACTGATTTGCGGTTCGTGGTTGCGCTGGCCAAACAACATGGGTTGATCACCATTTGTGACAACACCTTTGCCACGCCGATCAACCAACGCCCGCTCGAACTCGGCATAGATGCGGTTGTGCACAGTGCGACCAAATACATCGGTGGTCATCACGATGTGACTGCCGGGGCAGTGGTCGGTTCGCAAGCGTTAGTGGAACGCATTTGGAAGTTTGCCCTGGTGGCTGGCGCAACGCTCAGCCCCTTTGACGGTTGGTTGTTGCTGCGCGGATTGCGCACGCTGGGATTGCGCGTGCAACGGCACAATCAAAACGGGATGGCCTTGGCGCAATTTCTGGCGCAACACCCAAAAGTCGCGCGTGTTTACTATCCCGGCTTGCCTTCGCATCCGCAACACGAATTGGCACAAGCCCAAATGGATGGATTTACCGGCATGCTCAGCGCTGAGCTGCGCGGTGGCTATGCCGCCGCAGACAAGCTTATGTCGTCATTGAAATTGGCTACACGCGCGGCCAGTTTAGGCGGCTTTGAGACATTGATTGTGCATCCGGCTTCGATGTGGAGCCTGCAGCTTTCAGCCGAACAACGTGCGGCCACGGGCATCAATGAAGGCTTGGTTCGTATTTCTGTCGGATTGGAAGATGAAGCGGATATGTTGCGCGATTTTGAGCAAGCGCTGGCTTCTGTGTAACCGTCTGAGGCAAGGCAAAAAAATAAGGAGAGATTTTTCAACCTCTCCTTTAAAGGCTAGCTTTGCTGGGATGAAAACTTGGAAGACAATGGTGCAAGAACTCATCTCGCACGCGTGGCGCTATTGAGCAAGCCTGATGCCACGATAGCCAGGTGTCGCAAAACGTGGGGTATCTACCTGAAAAACTCTAGTTTAGCGCTAAATCACGTGTTTCTTGGCCGGTCAAACCGTCTTGGTTTATCCAGAATTTCGTATGTCCGCTTCAATTTTTCGGAGAGTGGCATCCTTTTCGTATGAGGACTCTGTGAGCAATTGCGCAGCTTTTATTCACAACACTGACCTGTGAATGGTTGTGTGAGAGTGGTGAGTTGGCAAAGAAAGAGACACAGGCTAGGATGCGAGACCTATGAGTTGTGAAGGACAAAATCTAGGCGAATTAGCCATTCGCGTTTCGATGTTGCCGCGCGACACCAATCCGGGCGGTACGATTTTTGGCGGCGTGATTCTCAGTCATCTGGATTTGGCTGGCGGAATCGAAGCACGCAAACACGCAGACAAATTGTTTGTCACGGTTGCCATGCGCGGCATTGATTTTATCGCGCCGGTGTTTGTCGGCGACGTCGTCAGCTTTTATACGCGTACGGTCAAGATCGGACGGACCTCCGTGACGGTTGGCATCGTGGTTGAAGCAATGCGCTATCGCAACCGCGAAGAATGCGTGCGTGTAATGGAAGCCGAAGCCGTTTATGTTGCGGTAGACGATTCTCGCCATCCGATTCCGATCAAAGACGAATAGTCGGCAAAACTGCCGCTGGTTTCCTCCCGCTGTGTATGAAGGTTTGTTATTCCGACCGGTACGCGGTGCCGCTTCCCAGCACGCACCCGTTTCCCATGCCGAAATATAGATTGGTGCGCGACCGGCTTTTGGCTGAAGGCACGCTCACACATTGGCATCTGATCGAACCACCGCTGGCTGCTGACGAAGACATTTTGCTGGTACACACAACAGATTATTGGTTTCGTTGTGTGAGAGGGGAATTGACGTCGCAGGAAGTGCGCCGCATTGGGTTTCCCTGGTCAGATGGTTTGGTGCGGCGTTCACGCGCAGCCGTACAAGGCACAATCATCGCGGCTCGTCAGGCGATGCGCGACGGGGTCGCTTCGAATTTGGCCGGAGGCACCCATCACGCCTATCCCGATCACGGCGAAGGCTATTGCGTGCTCAACGACATTGCCATTGCTACGCGGGTTTTGCAGCGTGATGGGTTGGCAGAGCGCGTCGCAATCATTGATTGTGACGTTCATCAGGGCAACGGGACGGCGGCGATTTTTCAGCACGATCCACGTGTGTTCACATTTTCTGTGCACGGCGAGAATAATTTTCCCGCGCGCAAAGAACAAAGCAAACTGGATTTGCACTTGCCCGACGGTATCGGCGACGACGAGTATCTGTCGCTTTTACATGAGCACGTACCGCGGCTGCTTGATGAGTTTCAGCCGGATTTTGTCTTTTATCAGGCAGGTGTAGATCCCTTTGAACGGGATCGGTTAGGAAAGCTGAAGTTGACGCTGGCGGGATTGAAGGCGCGCGATGCATTGGTGCTAACCAGTTGTCGTAAGCGGAATTTGCCCGTTGTGACAACGATGGGCGGCGGATATGCAAAAGATGTGTCTGACACGGTCGAAGCCCACTGCAACACTGTACGCGTTGCCTTGGCTTTGAGCGAACAGGCAGAGATTTGAGCGCCGGACTTCAATTGAGTTTTCCCTGCAAGCGGCGAAACGCTTCTATCGCTACGGTGTAATTCTTGTTCAGTAGATAGGCTGATTTGTAATAGTGAAGCGCGCGCGGAAAATCTCTCAGTTGCTCATAGACGCGACCCAGATTGTGCCGAGGATAAAATGGGCACTCGTATCGTTTGGCCGTAAATGCGCGCTTCAGCCAGGGAATCGCAGCGCGTAAATCACCCAACTGGATTAAATACGCGCCAATATCGTTGTAGGGATTGCCGTAGTCAGGATCAACCGCGATGGCCTTATGACAATCGGCAATTGCTTCAGACAGCTTGCCTTGAAAGCTTTTGGCCCAGCCGCGAAAGGTATATGCCTCTGCCGTCGGAAAAATCTCGATTGAGCGGTCATAACATTCGATGGCTTCCTTTAACCGACCTTGTTGTTGCACGGTATGACCTCGCTGCCACCATTCGAGAGCCTCGTTCTGCAACGATTCCTCCAGCAGTTCTTGCTCAAAAAGAAGATCATCAGACATATCGCCTCGCAATCGTTAGTCGCCCAAAACGCTGACCCCAAAGCAACGGAAAATCAAAAAGGTGTGAAGCGGGTTCGTGCACCGTCACGACGGTGCAAAGGCATTCTCGACAAACCAAAACGCGGGGTCAACCGGCAGAGATTTTATGAAAAAAGCATGAATTCTAGAAAAGCCGCTTGACAGACGCAGAGCCGCCCTCTAATATGCCCGACTTTGCAACGCAACACGCGTGCATGGCTGGCGGCGCTAGCGGGACTCTAGTGTAGAGGCGCTGCCGGATTCGGCGGGAAAGCACTATCGCGGTTACCTTCACGAATCTTAATTGAGAATGTATTGTGGCGTTTTGAAACCCTCGCCTGAGTGTGCAGTTTGTTTTATTACTTAAGCGGTCGGGACCTCGAACGAAGTTGCCTTGAGCAACCTTCACCTGAATTTTACGCCACAGAAAAACTCGGCGTTTGGGACGCCAAATCTACACAGCTTCCGCGGATATCCCAAAAAATCAATTGCTTTAGATTTAACCAGCAATGGATGCCGTTTTAGGTATCCAAAAGCGTATTAACGCTCTTCGCCGTTGCGTGGCTTGAGCTTGGGCAGCTTGGTTAAGGCTGTTCAGAAAGCGCGCGCGCCGAGAGTCACCAGAAAAGATATCAGGCCGAGACTGAGTTATGCCGACGATTAGCCAGCTAGTTCGCAAAGGACGTAAGCAAGTCAAATACAAAACCTCCAGCCCCGCGCTGCAATCTTGCCCGCAGCGTCGTGGTGTCTGTGTGCAGGTCAAAACCCAAACGCCCAAAAAACCGAATTCGGCGTTGCGGAAAATTGCGCGTGTGCGCCTGACCAACAGTATCGAGGTGACTTCGTACATCCCCGGCATTGGTCACAACCTGCAAGAGCACTCGATTGTGCTTGTGCGCGGTGGCCGTGTGAAAGACTTGCCGGGCGTTCGCTATCACATTGTGCGTGGCACGCTTGATTCGGTCGGCGTCGCCAACCGCAAACAGGGCCGTTCGAAATACGGCGCGAAGCGTCCGAAGGAAGGCCAAGCCGCACCCGCCAAGGGAGGCAAGAAGAAGTAGTCTCATTCTGCTCGGCTTGAACGCTGGGCTTTGAATTGCGGAAAACGATATGCCAAGAAGAAGAGAAGTTCCCAAACGCGAGATTCTGCCTGATCCTGTTTATAACAGTACGCTGGTCGCTAAGTTCGTCAACACGATGATGTGGGACGGCAAAAAAGCGGTTGCTGAGGGCATCATTTACCGAGCCTTGAGCAAGATCAAAGACAAATCGGAAGAAGACCCGCTCAAGGTCTTCAAGAAGGCGATTGAGAATCTGCAGCCGAAAGTGGAAGTGAAGTCCAAGCGCGTGGGCGGTGCCAACTATCAGGTGCCCGTCGAAGTTAATGCCAACCGCCGTGTTGCGTTGGCGATGCGCTGGCTGGTCAGTTACGCCCGTACTCGTGGCGAAAAGACGATGGTAGATCGCTTGGCGGCAGAAATCCTTGATGCTGCCGCGAACAAAGGAAACGCCGTTAAGAAGCGTGAAGACGTGCATCGTATGGCCGAAGCTAACAAGGCATTCGCGCATTACAGATGGTAAGTCGGCGAACAGCACCAAGCATCAGCGACGGACAGTAAATCACGCTGGCGCCGAAGGACTAGGAAGGCCAGTCCCAAGCAAGTTTAACTCTACTTTTTGATTTTTTAGGTTATGGCTAGACAAGCACCGTTAGGCAAATTCCGTAACATCGGCATTATGGCTCACATTGATGCCGGTAAGACGACTACCACTGAGCGCATCCTGTATTACACGGGCGTGTCCTACAAGATCGGCGAAGTGCACGAAGGCACTGCGACGATGGACTGGATGGAGCAGGAGCAAGAGCGTGGCATCACGATCACTTCCGCCGCGACAACCTGTTTCTGGAAGCGCAACAACGAAGAGTATCGGATCAACATCATTGATACGCCGGGCCACGTTGACTTCACCATTGAAGTCGAACGCAGTTTGCGCGTGCTGGACGGTGCGGTTGCTGTGTTTGACGCGGTGGCTGGTGTACAGCCGCAATCTGAAACTGTGTGGCGTCAAGCGGATAAATACAATGTTCCGCGTCTTGCCTTCATCAATAAGATGGATCGCCCCGGTGCAGACTTCGATCACGCGGTTGATACGATTCGCACTCGCTTGTCGGCCAACCCCGTGTGCATCCAGATGCCTATCGGCGCGGAAGATCGGTTCAAGGGAATTATTGATCTGATCGAGATGAAGTCCATCACCTGGAAAGACGAAAACAAAGGGTTGGAGTTCGACGTCGAAGACGTTCCGGCTGATTTGAAAGATGCTGCTGTCGCTGCGCGCGAAAAGATGGTCGAATCCATTGCCGATGTGGACGACGATATCGCCAACAAATACCTGGAAGGCGAAGAGATCAGCATCCCGGAAATTCGCGCCGCATTGCGCCGTGGTTGCATTGCCATCAAGCTGGTGCCGGTTGTTTGCGGTACGGCTTTCAAAAACAAAGGCGTGCAAGCGCTTTTGGATGCTGTGATTGATTTCTTGCCCTCGCCGCTCGACATTGCCGCTGTGCAAGGTACGGATAGCGATGGTGAAGTCGTTGAGCGTCGGGCCGATGACAAAGAGCCGTTCTCGGCGTTGGTGTTCAAGATTATGGCCGACAAGCACGTTGGCCAGCTTTCCTTTACCCGTATTTACTCTGGCACGCTCAAGTCTGGTTCTTACGTTCTCAATTCCACCAAAGACAATAAAGAGCGCGTTGGCCGCATCATGAAAATGCACGCAAACAAGCGTGAAGATGTGGACGAGGCTTACGCCGGAGAAATCGTCGCTATCGCTGGTTTGAAGCAGGTGACGACGGGCGACACGATTTGTACCGAGTCCTCGCCGGTGATCTTGGAAGCGATGGAGTTTCCGACGCCAGTGATTTCGCTCGCGATCGAACCGAAGACGCGTCAAGATCAGGAAAAATTGGGCGTGGCATTGGGCCGCTTGGCGCAAGAAGATCCTTCTTTCCGCGTTTCGACCGATCAGGAAACCAATCAGACCATCATCCAGGGGATGGGCGAGTTGCACTTGGAAATCATCGTTGATCGCTTGAAGCGCGAATACAACGTTGAAGCCAATGTCGGTAAACCCCAGGTCGCTTATCGTGAAACGATTAAGAAGACGGCCAAGGGCGAAGAAAAGTACGCCCGCCAAACTGGTGGTCGTGGTCAATACGGTCACGTGGTGCTCGAAATCGAGCCGAATGAAGCAGGCGCTGGTTTCGAATTCGTCAACGAAATCGTGGGTGGTGTGATTCCGAGAGAATACATACCGGCGGTTGAAAAAGGCGTGCGCGAAGCGCTGGAAGGCGGCATTCTGGCTGGCTACGAGATGGTGGATGTCCGCGTCCGACTGGTGTTCGGCAGCTACCACGAAGTTGACTCGTCCGAAATGGCGTTCAAGATCGCCGGTTCAATTGCTTTCAAGGAAGCAGCTCGCAAAGCCAGCCCGGTTTTGCTTGAACCTGTGATGAAGGTCGAAGTCGTTACCCCGGAAGAATACATGGGATCGGTGACCGGCGACATCAGCTCTCGCCGTGGTCGTATTGAAGGGATGAATTCGCGTACCGGTACGCAGATCATCACTTCGATGGTGCCTTTGGCTGAAATGTTCGGCTATGAAACTGATCTGCGTTCGATGACGCAAGGACGCGCTGCCTCGACAATGCACTTCCATCGCTACGAGGAAGCTCCCAAGAGCGTAAGCGAAGAAATCATCGCCAAGGTGCAAGGCGCGGCCAAGTAATTACGAGTTTTAACTCTCCGAGGGGAGAGTGAGGTTGATAAGACAAGCGGAGTGATTCCGCAGACAGCAAGCCCAAACGGGTAAACTGAACTCTAGGAGCGATAACGATATGGCAAAAGAGAAATTTGATCGTAGTAAACCGCACGTGAACGTGGGTACGATCGGCCACGTGGATCACGGCAAAACGACGCTGACCGCTGCGATTACGCGGGTGCTGGCGAAGCACAATCCGAAGATTACGTTCCGCAG
>JAEUQO010000455.1 GCA_016789605.1 Acidobacteriota bacterium | reverse complement strand
CCGCCAAGAAAGACGGAGAGCCTGACGAATGCCTTCGCCAGGCTCTCGTGACTGACGCCAGCGCAAACCTTGCGCCAGCTATTGTTTGGTGACCGTGATCGGCGCTTTCAGACGGAACGAGAGCGGCGTTTCGCTGGGAATCACCGCAGGATCGCCTTTGGTCGCCAGCACATACCCAGCACCGGCTGCGCCGCCTGCGCCGGCCCCGATGGCTGCGCCTTTGCCGCCACCGGCAATCGCGCCAATCGCCGCGCCAATGCCTGCGCCAACGCCGGTTTTGATTGCGTCTTTCTTGACGGTGGATTTCGCTTCCTTGGTATAGCTGCTGGTATCAATGGCGACGCTGCGGCCATCGGCCAACGCCAAGCTGCGCAATTCGACCGTCAGCGAAGCGCGCCCTTTGACGCGTCCGCCCGCATCGGAATTGACGACCACGCCTTCGACGGTCGCGCCTTTTTTGGCAATGACCCAGTCACCATCCACGATCGGACGCGCCAGGCTGGCAACGAATTTGTCACCGTCTTTGGCGGTTTTGCTCGAAAGCGTATTGGCGGTGTAAATCGTCAGCGTCGTTCCCGCCGCCAGCGTATGCGTACGCGGCGGTGTAGGTTTGGGCGCAGGCGCAGCGTTCGACGCAGCCGCATTGGCTGGCGGAATCTGCCCGGAACCTGTGGCAGGCGCGCCGCCAGAAGCCGCCGCCGCGTTGCTGTGCGGTTCTTGCGCGGGCATCATTCCGGCAGGAACGGAAGACGATGCGGCCGGGGCGGTCGCGGCATCACCAGCCATCGTCGGCGCAGGAGAGGCTTGCGTGGTCGCCGTGTTCGGCGCGGTTGACGATGAACAACCGGTTTGGGTGATCACCGCAGCAGAAACGCTCAGCGCGCACGCGAGAAAAAATCCAGCTTTAGGTTTCATACGGCCTCCTTTGTTCAGGCATTCGCCTGTTTCTAATGGCAACAAAAAACAAACCTTTGCCGCTCAAATACATGATCAATGCGGGAAATGAATGGGGAGCCGTCATTCTAAATCGAACCGCCAAACATTGGTAGCGGAGGTCAGCGAGTAAAATTTCACACTCAGCCCTTGCGCCTGTAACCGAATTTCGTATTTGCCCGGGAGTTTTGAAGAGCGCCCCTACCGGCCAACATTGCGTAGAAATACCTGTCGCATACGTTGGGCGGCTCGGCTATAATGCCGCCGTTTCTTTTTAAGTCCGACCCTCCGCCCCAGTCTCAAGCCCCTTCATCACATACCCTGACGACCCCCAAGCGAGAGTCGTATGCTTGTCATTTCCCGGCACTTCCTACGCCGCATTACTTTTCCGTTTTTGTTTACTCTGTCGTGTTGTGCAGCCGCGTGGCTGATGTTTGTGACGTTCGTACCCATTCGGCCAGCCGCCGCCGCCGATGCGGAAGCCGCCGGGTTGCGTGCGGAGTATTTTTCAGACAGCAGCTTTGGCACGCTGGCTTTCACGCGCACCGACGCCAAAATTGATTTTGCCTGGGAATTCGACAAACCCGATGCAACGCTCGGCCCGGACAATTTTTCGATTCGCTGGACGGGCACATTGACGCCGCCCACGACGGGCAATTACACCTTCGTCACTTATTCTGACGACGGCGTGCGTGTGTGGCTAGGCAATCAAATCATCATTGATAATTGGCGACCGCACGCCCTGACCGAAGACCGCAGCGCCGTGCTGACGTTGACCGGCGGACAAAGCTACAACCTGCGCGTGGAATATTACGAAGCCACCGCCAACGCCATCATTCGGTTCCACTGGATCAGACCCGGTCAAACCGTTCCTGAAGCCGTTCCCACGGCGCAACTGGCGACGCCCGTCAATCCCAATCCGCAACCCAGACTGGCCAGCGTTGCCCCCAACACCATCCCGTATACCAACGCGCCCGTCGCGATCACCGTCAGCGGAACGAATTTCCTGCCCGGCGCAGTCATCGAATACAACAAATCGGCGCGTACAACGACTTTTGTCAGCAGCACACAACTGACGACCGTCTTACCGGTCACAGATGTGGGCTTGCCCAATCTGGCGACCATTACAGTGGTCAATCCGCATCCGGGCGGCGGCACCAGCAACCTGTTGAATTTCACCGTCACCGGCGGTTTTGAAGCCGATGTTGCGCCGCGTCCGAATGGCAGCAACGACGGCAGAGTCACCGTCACCGATTGGACACAAGTGGGTCGTTTTACTGTCGGGCTGGATGCGGCAGCCGTCGGCACCGAATTCCAACGCGCAGATTGCGCTCCGCGCAGCACGCGCGGCGACGGACGCATCACGCTGACGGATTGGGTACAGGCAGGCCGTTATGCCTCAGCGCTCGATCCCATCACGTCGTTGGGCGGACCTACCAGCCAAACACAAAGCGCCGCGCCAGAGGAAGAAACCACTCCCAGCGAATTCGTCACACCACCCGACGCATGGTTGTTTACGGCAAACGCCCGCACCGTCACCGCCGCGCCACAAACGAACGGGACGTTGTCTATCGCCTGTCAAACGCACCGCGGCGAAAACGCGTTCAGTTTCAGCGCACAATTTGATCCGGCACAGTGGGAATTCGTCGCCGCGACAACCGGCACAGACGCACGGCAGGCCGTGTTACACATCAACCCGCTGGCTGCCGCACAAGGCCGCATCGGACTGGCACTGGCGTTGCCGCCGGGACAACAGTTCGCGCCCGGGTTGCGCCAAATCGCGGTTTTGACATTCCGTCCACGCTCCGGCAACATCTCGGCGCTTTTACCGACAATCAACTTTGCAGACCAGCCCGTCGCGCGTCAGATTGTGGACGTCAACGCTCAGCGCCTGGCTCATCGCTTTGTGGTAGTTGAGGCCGCTCCCGTCATTGCGCGCGCTGGAAAATAACCGGCAGCCGGAAGTCAATTCCGGTTGAAACACAATGGCGATAGAAACTGCTCCGAAACCTGACACAGACCTGCCACCGATCACCAGTTCCCCGAACAAAAACGCCAAGCGCGGCGAACGATTTCTGCTCGAAGGGCCGAAATCGCGCCGCGCTGAACTCTTTACGCTCTGGCGCGTCGCGCGCGAATTCTTTTATGGTTTTCGCCGCCTGCATTTCGTCGGGCCGTGCGTGACGGTGTTTGGTTCAGCCCGCTTCAAAGAAGACCATCCCTATTACCAACTGGCGCGCGAAGTCGGCGCGGCCGTTTCCGAACTCGGCTTCACCGTCATGACCGGCGGCGGCCCCGGCATCATGGAAGCCGCCAATCGCGGCGCCAAAGATGTGGATGGGCGTTCGGTCGGTTGCAACATCATCCTGCCATTTGAACAACACCCGAATCCGTATCTCGACCAGATGCTCGAATTTCGCTACTTCTTTGTGCGAAAGGTGATGCTGATCAAATATTCCTATGCGTTTGTGGTGTTGCCCGGCGGCGTGGGAACAATGGATGAGTTATTTGAAGCGCTGACGCTGATTCAAACCAAGAAGATTCGCGATTTCCCGGTGGTCTTGATGGGCAAGGATTATTACGCGCCGCTGCTCGACCTGCTGCAAGACATGGCACGCCAGGGAACCATCAGCCCTTCGGATTTGGATTTGCTGACGGTGACAGATTCGGTCGCCGAAGCAATGGCGCACATTGAAAAATACGCCGTGCAAAAGTTCGGCTTGCAACGCCGTTCGGCAATGCAAAAACGTTGGTGGCTGGGCGAGTAAGCATAGCGACAGTCATTCAGACAAACGAGAGCCAGCGCGGCAATTACACGTGTTGCGCTGGCTCAACCAGATGTTGCCAACCGTACGCGCGCATCAATCAACGTCAGCCCTTCTCCGGCGGGGTGCACCAGCACAGGATTCAAATCCACTTCGGCCAATTGCGGCACGGTTTCGGCCAGCGCGCCCAGTTGCAACAACAACATTTCAAGCGCCGCGACATCCGCCGCTGGCGAACCGCGATACCCGGTGAGCAATTTGTTGACGCGCGTGCCAGCAATCATCTCTTTGGCGTCGCGGTCATTTAGCGGCAACACGCGAAACGCGACGTCGTCCAGCATCTCGACCAAATATCCACCTGAACCAAACGCCACCAACGGGCCAAACACCGGATCGTGCGTGATGCCCGCCAGCACTTCGACGCCCGCGCGTGCCATCGGCATGACGCTTGCCGCGGTAAGCGGAATGTCGTGTGTCGCCAGTTGCGCCGCAAGCTGTTCATAAGCCTTGGCCGCCGCATCGGGCGCGACATTCAGCAAAACGCCGCCGACATCGGATTTGTGCAACACGGCAGGCTCCAACACCTTCAACGCAACCGGCACGTTGAATGCACGCGCGGCCTCTGCCGCTTCAGCAGCCGAACGCACGACGTTGGCAGACAACACGTGAATGCCCGCCGCGCCCAACAATTCAGCGACATCGCTTTGCGATAACCATCCGCCTGACGGATACGCCGTTACGACGCGTTGCACAGTGTCGCGGTCAACGTTGATTTCGGCCAAACACCCGGTCGGCGTCGCGCGCCAGGTTCCGTAACGAACCGCGGCGGCGATGGCTTCAACTGCGCTTTCGGGAAAGGTATACACCGGCACGGAACGTTTGCTTTTCGCGCCTTTCTTTTCGCTGACCGGCAAGGAAATCGCCGCTGAATACGGATCGAAAAACACCGCGACGACCGGACGTTGCAAGTCAGGCCGCGCCGCCAGCACATCGCTCAAGACTTGCGCCACGGCACGCGTCGGCGTGGCCAACGGTGGAATGAAAATCACCAGCAGCGCATCCAGATCGGGGTCGTCGCAAAGAATTTCCAGGCAGGCGCGATACTGTTCTGGCGAAGCGCTGGCGATCATATCAATCGGATTGGTGACGGTGGCCGTGGTTGGCAATACAGCCTGCAATTTGGCCTGCGTTTCCGGTTTGAGCGGCGGCACTTCCAGCCCGGCAGCAATGGCAGCGTCAACCGCAATGATGCCGGGGCCGCCGCCATTGGTCAGCACGCCCAGCCGTTTGCCATTCGGAATCGGTTGCGAAGCCAGCAATCGTGCAACGGAAAAGAATTCGGCCAGCGTGTCTACGCGAATGATGCCGGTTTGTGCAAACAACGCGTCGGCGGCGCGATCAGAACTGGCCAAGGCCGCCGTGTGACTCGAAGCGGCACGCGCTCCCGCTGCCGTGCGTCCGGCTTTGACCGCGACAATCGGTTTGGCGCGCGACACGCGCCGCGCGATGCGGGCAAACCGGCGCGGATTTCCGAAGCTTTCCAGATACAGCAAGATCACTTCGGTCGCGTCGTCGGCTTCCCAGTATTGCAACAGGTCATTGCCCGAAACATCGGCTTTGTTACCGGTGCTGATGAACGAAGACACGCCCAAGCCCATTTCGCCCGCTTGCGCCATCAAGGCCAAGCCCAATGCCCCGGATTGCGAACTCATCGCCACGTTGCCCGCCGGAGGTTCAACCGGCGCAAACGTTCCCAGCATACGCACATCGCCCGCCGCATTGACCAGTCCCATGCAGTTTGGCCCGACCAGACGCATTCCTGACGCGCGGCAAATGTTGACCAGTTCTTGCTGTGCGGCTTTGCCTTCCGCACCGGTTTCGGCAAAACCAGCCGTCAACACACACAAGGCACGCACTCTGATAGCTGCGCATTGCCGCGCGACGTCGAGCACTTGCGACGCAGGCACGGCGATGAATGCCAATTCCGGCACATCGGGCAAATCGCCGACGTTGGCGTATGCGCGCACGCCTGCAATCGAACTGGCCGACGGATTGACCGGAAAAACCGTGCCCGTAAATCCCCAGCGCAACAAATTGCGAAAGAGCGCGCCGCCCACCGAAGCCGGGTCGCGACTGGCTCCGATCACGGTGGCAATCTTCGGCGCAAAGACCGCTTGCAACGAAGCGCGCTCGGCTTCGGCTTCTTGCGCATCGCGGCGGGCTTCGGCGACTTCGCTGCGCAAAATCGGGAATTCCAAATGCGTCACGCCATAACTGATGTTGGAGGTGAGCGCATACCCGGCTTTGCGAAAAACCGACAGCATCAACCGGTTGTCGGCCAACACATCGGCGCTAAACCGGCGTATGCCGTGCGCGCGTCCGATTTCGGCCAACGCATCCAGCAACACCGTGCCGATGCCGCGCCGTTGCATGGCGTCTTCGACCAGAAACGAAACTTCGGCAACGTCGGGCCGGTCTTCCAGCGTGAAATAGCGACCAACGGCGACGATCTTTTCGTCTTCGGCTTCGCCTTGCGTCAGCACCAGCGCCACGTGATTGAGGCCGTCCACTTCGACCAGGCGATCAATCAGCGAATCTGGCAATGACGTGATCATGCGCAAAAAGCGAAAACGCCGCGATTCGGGCGAACAACGATTGAAAAGCGCGATCAAACCGTCGCGGTCGCTTTGCCGCAAAGCGCGCATGCGCAAAATCGCGCCGTCGCGCAACAACACATCCCGCGAAAAATTTTCCAGTGAATTCAGATTGCTTGGCATAGGTTGGGTTAGCAGTTCGTAGGAATTGAATGGCAGCGTTTCGACAGCAAGAATTTATCGTTTGATTAAACAAGCGTTCAGGCCAAACCATTGTGACAACCGGTGCCGGTTGTTGGCGACCAAGCGATATCCTACGACTTCACACAGCAGCAGAAAAGGCAGCGCGTAAACCAGCAACACCAGCAACCGCCCCGGCCAGCGTTGCCAGAGAAAATAATTCACAGCAAACGCCCCGGCGTGCACGCGTCCCTGGCGCGTAATCACCTGCAACGCATCCCCGCAATTTTCATAGCTCAGGCCAAATCGCTGCAATTCCGTTTCGCTAAACATCTGATACGGTTCAATGACAAAACGCCCGGCCTCGTCCATGCGCTTTCCCAGTTCAGCAGAACGACTGCAAATGCCACAATCGCCGTCAAACAAAACATAATCCCGGCCAGGTTCAATCGTCATATCCGCACTCCTTTTCGGACGATAATTTCCGATCCGTCGGCCACAAACGCCGATGTCGGTTTCTGACTCAAGCATTCGACAAATTGCGAACCGTATACGCGTGCGACGTCGCAATCCAGTTGCGCATCGTTCACCTGCCAAACGCGCCAGCGCGGATGTTCGACCTGATATTCGACCGTCCCGCCGTCGCGTTGCGCGGCGTAGCCCCAATAATGTTCGGTGATGAATTCCTCTTCCGAACCATCCTGCAACGGCAGCGCTTCACCGTGCGTTTGCGCTTTCAGACGATGCCACGCCGCGCCGTCCTGCCACGCATATTCGACGCCGCCGTTGGCCGCCAAAGCCGCGCCTTGCAAATCCAGGCGATGTTTCATCCGGCGCGCCACGTATCGTTCATTGTAAACAACCCGCGCCACCGTCGCGATAGCCCAACGCGGCACGATCTCTTTGACAAACACAACCCCGCGCCGCCAACCGTCGCTGGCTTTGCGTCGCACATAAAAGCGCAAATTGATCTCGTCGAAATTCTGGTGAAACGGGATCGGCACGCCCAGCAAACGCGTGTTGAGAAAGCGAAAGCCGACTTCGCTGACATATGTGCGGCCTTGCCAGAAATCCAGCTCGGTTCCGCGCGGCGCCAGCGGTTGCAGGATCGCCGGGTCAATTTCGTAATTGAGCATTACCAGGTAACGCCATTCTGCTGAGAGAAAAGTTTTGGTTTTCATATGCGCTACGGAAACAAACGCATGTCGCAAATCTGTTGCGGAGCGTTGGCCAGAGTCTGTCGTTTCTGGCATTCCCCGCGTCAGCCCAGTATGATGCGCGCGTTTTTCCCTTGAGCGTCCATTCTGTTCAATAAAGTTCAAAGACAATATGTGTGACACCATTGTCGCCGTTCCTCCCGCCACTGCTGATGGTGCGGTCTGGTTCGGCAAAAACAGTGACCGCGAACCCGGCGAAGCGCAACTGGTCGAACATCTGCCAGCTCAACGATTTTCCGCGCCTGCGAAGCTGCAATGCACTTACGTAGAAATTCCGCAGGCGGCGCAAACACACGAAGTGCTGCTGTCGCGACCGTTCTGGATGTGGGGCGCGGAAATCGGCGTCAACCAACGCGGACTGGCCATCGGCAACGAAGCCGTTTTTACCAAAGTGCCCGTGCCCAAAACCGGGCTGACCGGCATGGATTTGCTGCGTCTGGCGTTGGAGCGAACCGCCACCGCCCGCGAAGCGCTGGAATTCATCACGCGTTTGCTGACCGAAGTCGGCCAGGGCGGTTTGTGCGGATACCGGCACAAAGGGTTTCGTTATCACAACTCGTTTATTCTGGCCGATCCGCAAGAAGCCTGGGTGCTCGAAACCGCCGACCGTTTCTGGGTAGCAGAAAAAGTGCGCGGCATACGCACCATTTCAAACGTGCTGACCATCGGCCAGGAATTCGACTTGCTGGGTGATGGCACGTTCGAATTCGCCAAACAACAAGGCTGGTGTAAATCGGCGGCGGATTTCGATTTTGCGCGCGCGTTTGGTGATTCCTTTTATCGCACGACCAGCGGTGGCGAATTGCGACGCGCGTGCACATATCAGCGCTTGGCGCAAAACAACGGCAAGCTAAAACGCAGCGACTTTTTTGCCGCGCTGCGCGATCACGCCGGACTCAAACCCACCGAAGGCTGGCGCATGAAAATGCCTTGCGCGCACGCATCGTGGCAACGCACACGACAATCAGGCCAGACAACCGCGTCGCTGGTCAGCCGGTTGCACGCGCGCGAATCGGTGCATTACCTGACAGGCACAGCTGCGCCGTGTTTAAGTGTGTTCAAGCCAGTGCTGCTCGGCGGCGAATTGCTGCAATCGGGTCCGACGCCCGGCGCAGGTTTTGACACGGAAAGCCTGTTTTGGCGACACGAACGATTGCATCGGTTGGTGCTGGGCGATTACGCCGCCCGTCGCGCCAGTTTTGAAATCGCGCGCGCCAAATGCGAAAGCAAAGCCCTGACAACCGCACTTGAATCAGCCTCTCCGCAATCCCGCCAGGAGATTTGGGACGAACACAGAGAGTTAGTGCGTGGCTGGGCAGAACATATTTCGCAGATTGCCCTGCGCGACCGTCGGTCAAGTTTGGCGCAGCGATACTGGACACAGCAAAATGCCGCAGACCATGGTTGATCTTTTCAACATAAACCCCGTCGCGAACACTCCGGTACAATTCCACAAAAAGATATTCGTCCTATTAACCTATCAGCCATTTTGTCACAATCAATCGGACATTTTGACGCGCCGTAATGCCCTTGTTGTGTTATAAGCAAATTCACCAAATCGTTTGTTGGCCTCCGCCAGAAGCCAGCAAACGAGCTCAATAAAACCGCACTTTTGCTTCTCCCAGCAGGCGACGCCTGTCGGCAAAGGGTGATGGTTCAGATAGATAAGTGAGAAGGTGGTTAGGCATCGTACCCACTTCCCACAAAGAAAACGCAGCGTTCGTTTGCTGTTACCCACATTGTGACGCAGCTACTGACCGGCAAGATTCTCAAGCCCAGGTGCCGAGGGATATTGTTGGATTGCCTCAGTCGCATAACTTTGGGCCACCATCGCCTAACGCCAATCGTGTCTTCCCCGAGCTATTTTTTCCCCCACCGCTCGCCGCGATTCAGCCTTGGCCGATGATCTCACGTAGTTCGCTGCCCGTTCAAAACCGCTTGAATAACTAATTCCCAGGAGAGAAATCCTGAATTTTGCGCTTCGAGGATTACAACGATGAAACTACCCGTGCTTACACACATACGAGCAGCAATCGCTTTGCTCGTTTTCTGCCAAATCCTGCTGTTTCTTGTTTCTCGCAACACGTTGTCCGCAGATGCGAGTACGCCACTGGTGCCATTGCCCGCTGCTAGCCCATTGCTGGCGGGTTGCGCCACGCCTAGTTTTGCGCCCGCAATGGGATCGCCAGTGACTGTCGGTGGAGACCCGCACTTTGTCGGCGTAGGTGATTACAATGGTGACAATCACCTGGATATTGTCACCACCGAATACGATGATGACAAAGTTCGGATTTTGCTCGGCAATGGCAGCGGACAATTCACCAACGCCCCGCAATCACCGGTCCCCACAGGCGATCAACCCGTCGCCACCGCCATCGGTGATTTCAACGGCGATAACAAGGCAGACATTGCCATCACCAATCAACTTTCGCACAACATCACGATTTTGCTGGGCAACGGCGATGGCACATTCGCCCAAGCTGCCAATTCACCAATCGCCGTGGGCAATGCGCCGCGCGGCATCGCACACGGCTATTTCAACGGTGATGCCCAGCTCGATCTGGCTGTATGCAATGGCGGCTCTGACAACATTTCCATTTTGCTGGGAAACGGCAATGGCACGTTCACACCGGCCGCTGGCTCTCCCCTCATGGCACAGGATGCGCCATTTCATGTTGTGACAGGCTTTTTCGACGCTGACGCCAACGCAGATTTGGCGGTGGCCAATCTGGGCTCCGGCACGGTGGCGATCTTTTTGGGAAACGGCAGCGGAGGTTTTGCGCCATCCGGCTCACCAATTTCGGTCGGTGCGTTCACATCGTTTTTGGCGCTGGCAGATTTCAACGGAGACGGCAAGCGGGATTTGGCCGCGACCAATCGGCTGAGCAATAACGTCGTCATCCTGCTCGGCAACGGCGCGGGAGCATTCAGTCAGGCCATGGGTTCGCCCTATACCGTGGGCACTGCGCCAATGGCAGTCAACGCCGGAGACATCAACAT
>JAEUQO010000408.1 GCA_016789605.1 Acidobacteriota bacterium | reverse complement strand
GCTGCTGGACAAACTGGTCAAACTGCAACCGGTCAATTTCTTCTGGCGCAGCAGCGAATTTCCGCAACGCTCTTTCGGCGACCGCCAGTCTTACGGGCTCATTGCGCAAGAGGTCGAAGCCGTCCTGCCCGAATTGGTCAGCACCGACGCCGAAGGCTTCAAGGCGGTCAATTACAGCAAACTGCCGTTGCTATTGCTGCAGGGCATAAAAGACCAACAACAACTCAGCCAACAGCTCAAACAAGAAAACGCGGAATTGAAACAACAACTGGCGGAACAGCAACTACGGTTCCGACGCCAGGAAAGCGAATTCAGAGAGCTAAAGCGTTTGGTTTGCCTCTCTGCGCCACAGGCTGACGCCTGTCAGCCGCCCAAGTAACCCACGTCGCAGGTGCGCCGCTCAACCATCAATCACCAGGAGGAACTATGTTTAACCACCCTGCCAATCGCAGTTCACTCATTTTACTGACAGCTTTGCTTTGCGCTTTATGGGCGCCTGTGGCGTTGGCGCAAACCACTGCGTTCACCTACCAAGGCCAATTTAATGACAACGGCAACCCGGCCAATGGAACTTATGACTTCCAATTCAGGCTCTTTGATGCCGCAGCGGGCGGCACGCAACAAGGCCCCGCGCTGGGGTTTAACGATGTTCAGGTGACCAATGGGTTATTCAAAGCGACGATGGATTTCGGCGTAGCGGCTTTTACTGGCGGTAATCGCTGGCTGGAAATCAGCGTGCGCCCCGGAGCGAGTACGGGCGCGTATACGACTCTGAATCCGCGCCAGGAACTGACGTCGTCGCCCTACAGCGTGCGCAGCCTGTTGGCCACCAGCGCCGATGGATTGTCCGTAGCGTGCGTCAACTGCGTGACCAGCACCCAGATCGGCAGCCTGCCCGGCGGCAGCCCCAGCTATATCCAGAATTCGTCTCTGACCCAACCCGCCAGCAATTTCAACATCAGCGGCAACGGCACGGCTGGCGGCACCCTCAGCGGCAATGCCGTCAATGCAACGACGCAATTTAATCTCAACGCCATTCGCGTCTTGAGCAATGGCGGAACTGACAACCTGTTCGCCGGTGCGGGCGCAGGCGCGGCCAATCCTTCGGGCACGAGCAACGCCTTTTTCGGTGTCAATGCCGGGCAGGCGACCAGCACGGGCGGCAGCAATACCTTTCTGGGGAAATCGGCAGGTGTGGCGAATACGGCGGGCGCTTCCAATACCTTTACCGGCAACAACGCTGGGGTAACAAACAACACGGGCAACAACAACACGTTCATCGGGTTTTCGGCGGGCGCATCGAATACGCTCGGCAGTTTCAACACGGCTTTGGGTTGGGGCAGTCTGGTAGGCTCAGGCAACCAATTTGCCACGGCGCTGGGAGCGCGGGCAGAAGCAGCGTGCAGCAATTGTCTGGTTCTGGGCGCGGTACAGGGCGTCAACGGTGCAACGGCAAGCACCAACATTGGCATCGGCACCAACGCGCCAACCAGCCGATTGCATGTCGTAGGCGATACGAACCTCCTGGGCAATCTCAGCTTCAGCGGCACACTCAACGGCAGCGGCGCAAACCTGACGGCGTTGAATGCCAGCAATATCACAACAGGAA
The DNA here is from genome assembly GCA_016789605.1 of Acidobacteriota bacterium. Lineage (GTDB taxonomy): Bacteria > Acidobacteriota > Blastocatellia > RBC074 > RBC074 > RBC074. Next base: position 1,957 of record JAEUQO010000408.1, on the reverse strand, counting down.
CGCTGGCCACCGCGCGTGGCGGTACGGGTTTGAGCGCACCGGGCGCTGCTGGCAATTATTTGCGTAGTGATGGCACGGGCTGGACAAGCTCAGCGCTACTAGGAAGCGATATTCCTGGCGGCAGCACAAATTACATTCAAAACAGCACAACGCTCCAATCGTCTTCCAATTTCAACATCAGCGGCAACGGCTTTCTGGGCGGCAGCCTCGGCATCGGTACAAGTACAATTACACCTGGCAGGCGACTGACGGTGCAAACCAGCACAGGCATCGGCCTTTCGCACACAAACGGCGCCGTGGAGATTGGGACTTATGTGAATTCGAACGGCGGATGGCTGCAAACGCATAGCAATCACCCGATGTTTTTTGCCACGAATAATTCGTCTGCGCAAATGACGCTCACACCTGCGGGCAACCTTGGCATTGGCACAATTGCGCCCACGGACAAGTTAAGCGTGCAGACTGGCTCTGCTAGTTACGGTCTGACTCATACCGATGGGGTCGTGACAGTCGGCACGTGGGTCGGAAGTTTTAACAACTCCCCTGCTGGTTGGCTCGGGACCAAATCCAATCACCCGCTCCATTTGTTCGCCACCAATAACGGGTGGGGCAATACTGGCGGTGCCCCAACCATGACGGTCTCCTGGAGAAACGTTGGGATCGGTACTACGGCCCCCGTGGGTGACTTACAGGTCGTAGCAAATCCGGGAGGCAAAAGTGGCACTATCCAAGTTGGCAGCCAAGATGCCTGGGCACCTGGGAATTTCAGGGGAATTCTATTTGGCGATGCCAACTGCGGCCCATTTGGCTTTCCCGCTCCGTGCACGTATATCGGCGAAGAAGACTCGGACAACCGCCTCGTTTTGCGGGGTGCTCAAATCGTCCTCAAAAGCGACAATGCTATCGAGCCGGGAGACGATGGCCAAATAGACCTGGGCACTCAAACCAAACGATGGCAACGGGTCTTTGCCACGAACGGCACCATTCAAACCTCAGACATCCGCCTTAAACAAAACATCGTGAATCTGCGTTACGGCTTGCAGGAGTTGTTGCAATTGCGTCCAGTCACCTTTCAATGGAAGGACAACCCGAACGGACGCACGCAACTCGGCCTGATCGCGCAGGAAGTCGAAAAGCTGATTCCCGAAGCCGTCGAACGTAGCGCAGACCCGCAAGCCCCTCTGGGAATGAATTACAGCAACTTGCTGCCACTGGTGATCAAAGCCATTCAGGAACAGCAAATCACACTGGATCAAAAAGACGCTGCGCTGGCCTTGCTCAAAACCGAGAACGCTGCATTAAAGGAGCAAAACGCGCGGCTCGAAGCCCGGCTGACGGCTTTGGAGCAATCCCTGCAAAAGCTGCTGGCGCCCAATTCCACCACGACCGAATCGGTGAATCCGCCAAGACAACAACGCTGAACTTTAGAGGGGAGTTTATGAAACGACCAAGCAGACGTTCGCAAATTGCACTACTGTGTGGGTTGTTGGTGGTGTTGAGCTTTTCCATCTTCGCCCATCGCGTGGTGATAACGGGCCGCCAAACAGGCCCCGCCAAAACTGTTTCCCCTCCCAACCGTGCGGCGGCGAAAATCGCCGTTCCCGCTGGAATCACACCTAGGCCGGCGCAATCCGGCGGCGGTTACAACATTACCAAGTCAGTTGTGGCCGGAGGCGGCGGGCAAAGCACAAATGGCAACACCAGCATCAACGGCTCGATTGGGCAGAGCGCTGCGGGGACGTCGAGCGGTGGGCAATATTCGCTCAGCGGCGGATTTTGGGGCGAGGTGGTAACGGGTGGTGGATGTGCGATGGTAGTCAGTCCGGCCAATGCGTCGTTGCCGGGCGGACAATTGAGCGTCGCTTATAGTCAGCAATTCGCGCAAACCGGTGGCGCGGGCAACATCACCTGGAGCATCAGTGCAGGCGCGCCGCCCGCCAATTTATTGCTTGATCCG
>JAEUQO010000399.1 GCA_016789605.1 Acidobacteriota bacterium | reverse complement strand
TCTTAAGGCAGCTGCATTACGTGCCGCTGAGCGGCGGCGGCAATGTCATCCCGCAACTGGACGATTACAACTATGACGCGCTGAACCGGGTCACTTCGGTCAGCGAGTCGCAGCAGAACAGCAGTGGCGGCTGGACGTTCAACCTGTTCACACAGAATTTCGGCTACGACCGCTGGGGCAATCGGACGGTCAGTTGTTCACCTTGCCAGCCGGGTGTGACCGGCGACGTTTTCACGGTGGACACGGCGACGAATCGCCTGACGGCCAAGAACGGTATTGGGATGACGTACGACGCGGCGGGCAATCAGACTTACGATGCGACGGGCAATCGCTGGTTCGACGGCGAAAACCGGATGTACAAGGCTACGCAAGGCAGCGTGACCAGCCATTACGTGTACGACGCGGACGGCAAACGAGTCCGCCGCATCGTCGGCTCGACCGAAACCTGGATGGTGTATGGCTTGGATGGCGAACTGGTCGCAGAATACGCCGCGAACGGCGCGTCAGGCAGTCCGCAAAAAGAATACGGCTATCGCGGCGGCCAAATGCTGATCGTCGCGCAGACTTCTCCGCTGGAGATTCGCTGGACAGTCCCGGATCATCTGGGAACTCCGCGCATGAACATACGAGGCACGGGAACGGACGGCGGATCATTGGCGAGTGTGACTCGGCACGATTACCTGCCGTTTGGGGAAGAGTTGTTTGCGGGCGTAGGACTCAGAAGCAGCAGCAGTCACGGATATGAACCGCCTGCGGATGGCGTGCGGCAGAAGTTAACAGGACACGAGCGTGATGGCGAGACGGGGTTAGACTTTGCACAATCAAGATATCTGTCTGGTCAGCAAGGAAGATTTACCAGTCTCGACCCGATATTCTTTCAAGGAGAGATGCCCAACGACCCACAAAGGTTCAACCTTTTTGCATATGTTAGGAACAATCCGCTTAACTTGGTTGACCCACAAGGTGAAGCAATAGAGCTTTTGGGTACAGAGAAAGAGCGAAAGAAAATACTAGACATAATAAAGCAAACTGTGGGCAATAAGGCAGGAACCTATCTCTACGAAAATAAAGTGACAGATAAAAATGGAGCAGTGAAATATTTTGTCGGTGTGAGAGATGGAGGTCCTGATGGCAAAGGAAAGGACTTTAAGGATTTGAATGAAGTTGCTGGCGAATTGAAGCCAATTATTGATGATACCAAAATTGTAGGAATTCAAATCGTTAAGCCAGGGACGAACGTCAATGGTACCGTTCTTGCCCCGAATAATGCTACTGGAGGGTTCGATGCTTATGCCGTTACGGACGCTAATGGTCCAGATGGACGACTCATTTCTTTGCCGGTTCCAGAGACTGGGACTGCTTCAGCCAAAAAGGGGCTTGATCTTGTGGACGCTTCCAAAATGGAAAATGGCAAGCCAGGTAGAAGGGACTGGAGCATACTGTTGGGGCATGAACTGGGGCACGCAAGAGGGCGAATGACTGATCCGAATAACACACAACATAGTAATGAATCAGCTTTAAGGTTAGAAAACAAGGTTAGGGAACTTAGATATCCTGGAGTTGCCAAGCGGAATGTTCACTGAAAGGAAAACAATGAGAGGATTTATGTGCTTCCTGAATCGCTGTTTCTTTTTGTCAGTTTCTGTGCCAACTGTTGCTGCAGCACTTGTGTTTGGTTTATCTATCAATAATGCTTGCTCTTCACCCCAAAAGAGAAAGGGCATACCAATAACAAGAGAAAATGATGAAAACGTTATTGCGGAAGTGACAGTTCATTTTCAGCTTCAACAGCACTATAGAGAAGTCGCAGATAAAAGAGTAATCTTCCTCTTCATGGGTGATAACAAAGATGCTAGCGACAGCTTTCTAGCGCGGATGCGTGCTGGAAAAGTTTTGGTAAAAAAACTTTCTCAGAGTGAGATTGGAAGCACTAGCGTAAAGGATAAAGTGACAGGTGAAGAAGGGGTTATCCTCGGTGTAAGTGCAGTAAAATGGATAACAGAAACCGAAGTTGAAGTAATAGGAAAAATACTTTTTAGCAGAGAGAATTCTTTGACTTATTTATACCGTCTTGAAAAAGAACGAAATAAAGAATGGGTTGTAAAAGAAAGTAAGGTTATTGGTGAAACGTAGATATCCGATCCCAATGGCAACCTGACCAGCAAGACTGACGCGCACAGCATCACCTACACCTACGACGCATTGAATTGGAATACTGGTGTCACTTACTCCACTTACCCGAACGGTTCGGTGGGCGCAGTCATTGCGCTACGACAACACGGCCCCAGCAAGTTCGGCAAGGGCATGTCCTGGTACAATTAAAATTACACCTACGGCGCAGGCGAGGAACTGAAGTACTCTTACAACTACCTGGCCAGTTACGACGCGATGGGGCGCGTCACCGGCCAGACACAGAACTTTCTGAACAGCGGCGGCGCGTGGACGGGTTACACCACGTCGCGGACGTACGATCTGGCGGGGCATCCGCTGGTGCAAACTTATCCTTCCAACCGGACAGTGACGAATGCTTATGGCGACAGCGGACGGTTGACCAGCAACATCGGCACGTTGGGCAATGGAACCAGCCGGAATTACGCAACGGGAATCACGTACACGGCGGCGGGCTTGATGAGCCGCGAGACTTTCGGGATGCAGGCGGCGACGCTTTATCACAATCTGCATTACAACAACCGGCAGCAACTGGTGGACATTCGCGTTGGAGACAGTTCAACCGACGAATGGAATTGGAGTCGGGGCGCGCTGGTGTTTTATTACGGGACGACGGCGCGCGACGCTTGGAATCCCTTTGCCAACAGCGCGGACAACAACGGCAATGTCTTAAGGCAGCTGCATTACGTGCCGCTGAGCGGCGGCGGCAATGTCATCCCGCAACTGGACGATTACAACTATGACGCGCTGAACCGGGTCACTTCGGTC
>JAEUQO010000390.1 GCA_016789605.1 Acidobacteriota bacterium | reverse complement strand
ACAGCATACTCAGGAGACGCCCGGTGCGGGAGCCTCAATCCGAGCTAGCCGCATCCTCGAATTCAAATAGCTTGTCATCAAACGCGAAAAAGGCCGCTAAAAACGCGGGTTTGAGCAGCCCGTTTTCGCCAATGTCCAGTTACAAAGATACTTGAAAAGAACTCAGATGTTCTGCCGCAAAACATGGTCGAATTGCTGATCGTCTACCTGACAGATTCTTATGTCTACATTCACAAGTCGGCAGTTCGTGCTATGCAGCAACTGAAAGCCAACAACGAAGAAGAAGTGATAAGAATAGCTTTGAGCCTCAAGCTTTTAGACGAGCATTACGAAAAAGATCCTTATTTCCGTGAAGAAATTCTGCGGGCTTTGGTTCACATCACTTGGAAAACTGATCTTTTGCTCCAGCGTATCACTGCTCCGATTATGATTAAGCAGTGCCAAATTCCTGAATTTTATGTTTCCCAAAATGCACTTGAGGAATTTGAAAGACTATTACCTCGTTTACCGGAAAGCTTCAAAATTGATTTCGCGCGGGAGGCAATCTCTTTTCTGGGACGATATGAAAGAGAGCGCTTCAACAATGAAGCTTTTACCGATAGATACAGATTTTTGCTACACCTTTTTGAACTTCCTAAAGAGGCAATAAATAGCAATCTTTCCGCCCTGCGGGAGGCTGCATTGGCAAGAGCAAAACAAGACCCTTGGGATGCACTACGACTTGTTCAGCTTCTTTCATATTTTGAGTTGCACGCAGAAGCGGCAGTGCTTGCAGATGAAATAGAGGCTGCTCAAGAGAAGGTCAAGCGCAATGAAGCAGCGATTCAAGAGTCAAAAATACTAGGCCAAACTTCACGTGCTGAGGCCTTAATTCAATCAAGTCAAATAAACGAAGCTATAAAGTGTCTTGAGCAGGCTTCAAAACTGGAGGCAGAACGACATGCGCACCATACAATTGGGGATTCAAGAGACTTCATCAATTCACTTACGGTGGCGAACGAAATTGCTGACGACTTTGAATAGCTTCAGGTTGGCAACTGCTTCAGAATCGGCTGGCTTGTTTGAACAGGTCGTATTGGAATTGCAAGCTTTGGAAGCTGAGCTTCCCGCAAATGACAAGGCTGTTACCGAAATAATGCAGAAGTTCGTAAACGCCTTGGTCAATCTCTGTAAGTGGATTCAGTGTTCATTAAACGGAGAGCCACAATCTGAGCGATTTCTCAATGCCGCAAAAGGTCAAGCGATCATCGCCGACGAGTCAGTTCCTCTGGTCCGCTTCCAAAACTTTGCTGACAACTCCCGACAGATCATCACTGCAATTAAAGCCGTCAGCCAATTTGATGATGTAAAAGATGTGATGGCTACGGTGGCACGGACTTCTGTCCCGATTTTATGCCTAATGGAAGATAAGGATCGTTGGGACGCAGGAAGTGCGAGAGAAGACGAGTTAGCCAAATCCAAAAACGAGGGCCCATTTGTCATCAAGGTAATGTTTGATATTGAACGTCAGCCTTGGAGTAACCAGCAAATTTTACGCGCTGAAACCCTCTATGACATTCACGCAAAAATTACTGTTCCCAAGTGGCCTGAAGGAAGCGATCACTTGTTCATAGACTACATTTCGACGTTATCGCTTGAACAGTACAAGCTCTCCCCTATTCGTATTGACCGCCCTAAGAATGATAACCCAACAGAATTTGACAAAATTGGGTACGCAGAGTTTCCAGTCGCTCAGAATCTCCTCAGCGAACCACTTGTGATTCGAGTCCGTGCCACTTTTTCTTCAGACTCAGAGGATAAACTAGGTATTCCGGCCACAGTCATTGGCTACCATCAACTTCGCGTCAAGATATCTGACAAAACCCGTACGCCCTTATTGTCAGGATACAAAGCAATTGATGCCCGCATTGATGAAATAGTGAGCGAAATCTGGAAATCATTTCCGCAAATAGACTCTGAACATTTGGGTGATTTCATTGCGGCCATAAGTGCGATAGCAAATTATATGGGAATCAATCTTCAACAAGCGCTTTACAAACAAGGCACAGATGTGTCGGAGCGTGATTTTCAGAAAAGTCTTTTGTATCACTTACGAATGCGGCTTGGTGAAGATGTGCAAGAAGCTCCCAGACAAGCTGGTGGCCCAACTGATATAAAATACCGAAGTGTCACAATCGAACTGAAGGTCGAAGACAAAATCAGTGATCGTCAAAAGATGATAGATAAATATTGCCCTCAGCTAGTTCAGTACTCTTCAGGAAGTGGCGCTCAACTGGGTATTCTCTGCATTCTCGATCAGACTGAAAAACATAACCCTCCAGCCAATCCGCAGAATCAAATCCTGCTTATGACACCTTCAGTTCACGGTTTCCCAGAAGCCGAAGTGCCTTATCCAACAAAAATAGCGGCGGTAGTAATTGACGGAAAGCTGAGATTGCCAAGTAGTTATAGCCGTTGAATCGTTAATTCATTTCCTATGGGAAAAGCAAAACACTGAACATGCGGTGCGACGCTGGCCTGAACAAATTGCGCGAATCCGCGCAGAAAATCGCGCAGTTGTTTGCGCACTGCCTCATCCACCAACTCGCCATTCTCATTGAAGACTTGATGCGCGCCGGACACCATCAGCCGTCCGCCAAACCACGGGCGGGTGCCGAGTGCGCGCAGCACGGGGAGCCATTGAGCTTGCGCCAGCACAGTGCCGAAGCCGCCGGGCGAAGGGCCGATGAGCGCTACAGGGTGATTGCCAAAGAGGGTTTGAATCTCAGCCGGAGAACGCGATAACCAATCAATCGGGTTTTGAACACGTTGGCAACGCCGTGGTTGTATTCGAGCGTTGCCAGCCTGAGTCCATCGCAAACTACCATGGCAAAACGCCTTGATCGTCGAAGTAACTGCCGGTTGGGCCGTCTGCGGGTAAGGTTGCCAACTGGGTAATGACCGACGCGCCTTGCTCGACAGTTTTGTAGCCGCGATGCCCATTCAAATCGGTCGCCGTGAATCCGGGGTCTGCCGAATTGACCTTGATCGCAGTGTCTTTCAGTTCGTGCGCCAGCATGACCGTGAAGGCATTCAGCGCCGTTTTTGAAGAGTTATAGGCCAGCGGTTTCACAGCATAAAACGACCAGTTCGGATCGCTATTTTGCGTTAACGAACCCAGGCCGCTGGAAACATTGACGATGCGCCCGGCTTTGGATTTTCGGATCAACGGCATCAGGGCTTGTGTCACACTGATGACGCCGAAGAAGTTGGTATCAAACGTTTTGCGCAGCATTTGCGCATCCACTTCACTCGGCTTTTGGTCCAGATCCAGAGCGATGCCTGCGTTATTGACCAAAATGTCCAGCTTGCCGAATTTCTCTTCGATAAACTGGCGCGCTGTCTTATGCGTCGCTTCGTCATTGATATCCAGCAACAGAAATTGAGCGTCGAAACCTTCGCGTTGAAGTTTCGTTGCGGCTTCTTTTCCTCGCTTTTCATCCCGTGCGCCGATCAACACTGTAATTCCCTGGGTCGCAAGCTGCCGGGCTGTTTCGTAACCGATGCCTTTGTTTGCGCCCGTCACAAGAGCAACCTTTTTCGTTTGTTCAGCCATTGGGTTTCTTCTCCTTAAAAATAATGTGACGCGGGCCATTTTCCCGCGCCAGTTAGCCTTCATTCGAGCGCGGGCAAAGCAACCCGCGCCGACCATTCATAAGAACATGCCGCCAGAAGCTTCCAGCCGTTGGGCGTTTACCCAGCGACCTTCTTCGGATGAGTTCGACCACTTTGCCGCGTCGGGTTTGTTGGTTGAAGCTCAGCGCCGCGAATTCGCCGTCGGGCAAACGCAGTTCGACGCCAGAACCGGCGGTCAGGTCAACGCGCTGGTTTTGTTCGAAGAAGGCTACCGCCAGCGCATTTTTCTGTTGACTGACGCGCGGCGTGAGCGCCGGTTGGGCATTGGCAAGCGAAAGCAACGCAACAAGAGCGAACAAGGCAACGCAAGGTTTGAGCATAAGCGAAGAGAAAAATTGGTTGATGGTTCCTCGAATGTACACCGTACAGTAGACATTTGACGCGGAGTATCGTTGGATGTGCAACGAATTGGCAATCAAATCCCTGGGGCTTGCAGCCCCACCCGAAAGAAAACAATGAACAAATTTTACCTGCGACTTTCCTGGTTGGCAGTTTGGCTGCTGCCTTTGTTGTTGATGACGGCAAGCGTTTGCGCGCAAACACCCGGCGAAAAACCTGAAGCGCCCATCCAGGTCGGGGGCGCTTTGCCGCAAATTGCCGTCGTTGCCGGACACGACAACCGCAGCGAAGCGGGCATTGGCGCGTTGTTGCCGTGGGCGGATCGGTTGTGGTTTGTCGCGTATGTTGCGCACATTCGCGGCGAAGGCACCGGGCTGTATTGGCTCGACGAAAAGATGCAGATGCACAAACACCCGGCTTCGGTCGTCGGCACCTTCACCAACCGCTACATTCACAATCCGTCAGACCAGGCGTTTTTGGGGCCGCACGTGATTGATACCAAAGGCAACGTGCGCACCATTGAAGCCTTGAAAGGTTACCGGCTGACTTCGACGATGACGCATCTGACCGATCCGAACAACAAAGTTTACCTGTTGGGAATGGAAGGCGAGTTTTTTGAAGTGGATGTCAAAACGCTCGCCGCCAAACAGCTTTTCAATCTGGTCAAAGAGCTCGACATCAAAGGCCGCGTGCATTTCAAAAGCGCGTTCAGCGCCAACGGGCGCGTCGTGGTGGCGAACAATTCCTATTACGAAGCCGATTATCTGGGGCAGGAGGCTTCGGGGCGGTTGGCCGAATGGGATGGCAAGACGTGGACGATTCTTGAGCGCAAGCCTTTTGTGGAGGTTTCCGGCAAACACTGGTCGGCGGAAACTTACGGCAATCCGATTTTCGCCACGGGCTGGGATCAGGCGTCGGCGATTTTGAAAGTCTTCGCCAAAGGGAAGTGGCTGACCTATCGGTTGCCGAAAGGCGCGCAAACGTTTGATCACGCCTGGAACACTGAATGGATGCGCATTCGCGATGCGCAAACCGAACGCTTCCTGATGGATTTGCACGGCATCTTTTACGAACTGCCCGCGCAATTGTATGACGGCAGGATTCTGCCGATTCGTCCGATCAGCAATCATCTGCGCATCGTGCCGGATTTCTGTTACTGGCGCGGATTGTTTGTTTTGGGAGGCGACCAAACCGATCGCTCGTTTGGGCAGCCGCAAACCGGATTGTGGTTTGGGCAGATTGATGATCTGTGGAAAATGGGCAAACCCGCTGGTTGGGGCAGTGTCTGGCGCAAACAAAACCTCAAGGCGAACGAAGTTTCCGATCCGTTTTTGATGACCGGATTCGACCAGAAAGTAGTGCATCTGAAACACAACGCCAATACTGCCGTGACTTTCACCATCGAAGTTGATTTTTTGGGAGACGGAAGCTGGACGACATATGAGGCCGTCACCGTGCCCGCCCATGGTTACAAACACCTGGAATTTCCTGCGGGGTTCAGTGCGCACTGGGTACGCGTGACAACGAGCAAAGCCTGTCAGGCAACCGCGACATTCATCTATTCGTAAACGACAAACGACGAGCAATTGGTCAAGCGAGGAAGGCTCATGACAAGCAAACACGAACATTGGCAGAGAAATTGGCAGAGAAATTGGCAGAGAAATTGGTGGTTGAGTGTGTTGGTGCTGGCGGTTTCGTTGTGTGCGCCAGAAACTTCGCGGTCGGTGGTGGCGTCGCAAGCGACCGCGCAACGGCCCAACATCGTGTTGATTTACGCTGACGATATTGGATACGGCGATATCAGTTCTTACGGCGCAACGGCGGTGAAAACGCCCAATGTGGATCGTCTGGCCAAAGAAGGGCTGCGCTTCACTTCCGGCTATGCCACTTCGGCGACGTGTACGCCGTCGCGCTATTCGATGCTGACGGGGCAGTATGCCTTTCGCAAACAGGGCACGGGCGTGTTGCCGGGTGATGCCGCGTTGATCATCGAACCGGGCCGCACGACTTTGCCTGCCGTGCTGAAACGCGCCGGATACAGTACAGGTGTCGTGGGCAAATGGCATTTGGGTTTGGGCGCGGGCAAAGACAAACTGGATTGGAATGGCGAGATCACACCGGGACCGTTAGACATCGGCTTTGATTATTCGTTCATTATGGCGGCGACGGGCGACCGCGTGCCGACCGTCTATGTCGAAAATCGCCGTGTGGTGGGGCTTGATCCTGCCGATCCGATTCGGGTGAATTACGACAAACCATTCCCCGGCGAACCGACAGGCGTTTCGCAGCGCGGCGAATTGAAGATGGATTGGAGCCACGGACACAACATGGCGGTGGTCAATGGCGTGGGGCGCATCGGATATATGACGGGCGGAAAATCCGCTTTGTGGGTGGACGAAGACATGGCCGACGCGTTCACGAAAAAAGCCGTGACGTTCCTGGAACAACAAAAAGGCAAACCGTTTTTTCTGTATTTCGCCACGCACGACATTCACGTGCCGCGCGTACCGCATCCACGGTTCAAAGGGAAAACGACGATGGGGCCGCGCGGCGACGCCATCGTCGAATTTGACTGGAGCGTCGGCGAAATCCTGCGCGCGCTAGACCGATTGAAACTGACGCAAAACACGCTGGTGATTTTGACCAGCGACAACGGCCCGGTGATTGATGACGGTTACAAAGACGACGCCGTCGCCAAACTCGGCGCGCACAAACCGTCAGGGCCGTTTCGCGGCGGCAAATACAGCGCGTTTGAAGCGGGCACGCGCGTTCCGTTTTTGGTTCGCTGGCCTGGGCGCATCAAGCCGGGCATTTCTGACGCGTTGTTTTCTCAGGTGGATTTGCTGGCGACGTTTGCCGCGCTGACCGGGCAAACGCTGGCGGCGAGCGATGCGCCAGACAGTTTTGCGTTGTTGCCAGCATTGACCGGCAACACGAAAACCGGTCGGCCACATATCGTCGAACACGCAGGCGGGTTGGCTTTGCGCGAGGGAAATTGGAAGTACATCGAACCGCGCAACGGTCCCAAAATCAGCGCCAACACCAACACCGAACTGGGCAACGATCCGCAACCGCAATTGTATGATCTGGCGCAAGACCCCGGCGAGACGCGCAATCTGGCGACACAACACCCCGACCGCGTGCAAGCCATGCAAGAGCAATTGCGTAAACTTCGCGCTGAGGGGCGCAGTCGGCGCTGACGGCAAACGCCCGCTTTCCAGTCGGCAGGAGGAATTTCAGGCAGACTGGAAATGCGGGTGAAAAAAAGACGCGAAACTGCCTGACAGAGGCTGACTGCGCGACGGGCGAGCGACTGCCTTGGGGTAAAATGCCGGGCACATGAACAACGGCGAATTCCTTACCAGATTGGCGATGTGGATTACCCTGTGCGGGTATGCCGTCGGCGCAGGGCTGTTTTGGCTGGCGCGCGGTACACGCGCAGATGCGCGCGCGCGCCTGGCTTGGACGGTCGGTTGTGTTGCGCTGCTGGTGCACGTCGGCTTCGCGGTTCATTTCTATCATCAATGGCAACACGATTCGGTTGTGCGCGAAACCGCACGCCAAACAGCGGAAGTGTTTGGCACGTATTGGGGCGGCGGCGTGTATTTCAATTATGCCATGTTGCTGGGTTGGCTGGCGGATGTGCTCTGGTGGTGGCGCGGACTGGATGTGTACCGTCGCCGTCCGTATTGGGTGACGGCGTTCTGGCATGGGTTTTTGCTCTTTATGTTTTTCAACGCGACGGTTGTCTTCAAAACCGGCGTACTGCGTTATCTGGGCGTCGCACTTTGCGCGGTGTTGGCGTGGCTGTGGTGGCGGGCCGTCAGCGGAAAAGCCGACTGGCGCAAAATTCCAAACCAAGAAATACGATAATTCCACATGAACTCATTTCCTGTTGAAACACAGCGTCCGGTGCTGTTTCCGGCGCGTGTGCCGGTGTATTACGGCTGGGTGACCCTGACGGTCGCCGCGCTGGCGATGGTCGGCACTTTGCCCGGACGCACGCAAGGTTTGGGCTTGATTACCGAACCGCTGCTCAAGGATTTGCAGCTTGACCGCGTGACCTGGGCGCAAATCAATTTGTGGGCGACGCTGATCGGTTCGCTGTTTTGTGTGGGGATTGGCCGCTTGCTCGATCGTTGGGGCAGCCGCACGGTGCTGACGACGGTGGTGCTTTTGCTGGGCGCGGTAGTTTGGCTGCTGAGCGGCGCGCACAATGTGTGGTGGTTGTCGGTGTTGATCACATTGACGCGTGGATTCGGACAAAGCGCGCTTTCGGTGGTCAGCATTTCCATCGTCGGCCAGTGGTTCGTCAAACGCTTGAACACGGCGATGGGCGTCTATTCGGTGTTGCTTAGCATAGGATTCATGATTTCCTTTCCGGTGGTCGGCACAGTTGTCACCAACAGTGGTTGGCGCACGGCGTGGCTAGGCGTTGGCGCTGCCTTGCTGGTCGGATTGGCTCCGCTCAGTTGGGTGTTGATGCGGCGCACGCCAGAAGCTTGCGGCATTGCGCTGGATGGAAACGCACTGGCGAGCGCGGTGGCGCAAACGCCAGACCAACCTCCGCAAGGGCATACACTCTGGCAGGCATTGGCGACGCCCGCGTTCTGGATTTTCGCGCTCAGCAGCTCGGTTTACGGCTTGCTGGCATCGGGCATTGCGCTGTTTAACGAATCTATCCTGGCCGAGCGTGGGTTTGATGCCGCCACGTATTACAACACGCTGGTGATTACGGCGTTGATGGCGCTGGCCGGCAACTTCCTCGGCGGCTGGCTCAGCGACCGCTGGGCGATCAACCGGTTGATGGCATTGGCCATGGTCTTGTTGATGGGAGCGCTGTTGATGTTGCCGCACGTACGCACACAAGCGCAGGTCGCCGTTTGGGCCGTGGTGATGGGCGCCGCAGGCGGAGTCGTCATCGTCATCTTTTTCTCGTTCTGGAGCCGCGCGTTTGGCCGCGGGCATTTGGGACAAATTCAAGGCGCGGCGCAAACACTGACGGTGTTGGCTTCGGCGGTGGGGCCGTTGCTGTTGGCAGAGTGTGTGACGCGTACCGGTTCGTATGCGTCGGTGTTTTATCTGTTGGCGGCCATCGTCGGCGTTTTGGCGTTGAGCGCCTGGTTTGTGCGTTTGCCGGTTGCGGCGCGTGCGACGGTGCCGCCTGCTGCTATCAATCTTTGAGGTTGCTGTGACAATTGCCGACCGTTGGGACGAACGTTACCGCCAGAGAGAACACATCCAGGGCGAACCGCATCCCTTGTTGGTTCGGTTGGCGGATGAATTGCCACCCGGACGCGCATTAGATGTCGCTTGTGGCGCAGGCCGTCACGCGTTGTATCTGGCCGAACGCGGCTGGCAGGTGACGGCGGTAGACGTTTCTCAAGTCGCGCTGGAATTGTTGCAAGCGCGCGCGCGCGCGCTTGGCCTGCACGTTGACACCCGCCGGGCAGATTTGGAGCGCGGCGAATTTCTGATCGAACCTGACTGCTACGACCTGATCGTCAATTGCTGCTATCTGCAGCGCGATTTGTTCCCGGCAATGCGCGCTGGTGTTCGGGTTGGAGGCGTCGTGCTGGCCGTGATTGCGCTGATAGATGACGATCCGCAGGTAAAACCGATGAACCCGGCGTTTTTGCTTCAGCCCGGAGAACTGCGCGCCGCATTTGCCGATTGGGAGTTGTCGCACTACCGCGAACACAAACAACCCGGACGCCGCTTGCTGGCTGAACTCATTGCACGCCGCGTCGTCTTGTCATAAATTTTTGCCGTCGGCCCCATTCTTGACCAAACAACTGATTTCCTTCGCACAAAGGCCATGGCTTATTTCATAGATTTATTCTCGCCAGAAACATACGAAGCATTTTCTCGATCCTCTCGCCATATCTCTGGCTTTCGCCTGCGTCATCGGAACATGGCGGAGCGTGTCAAACCCGGCGATATCTTTGTTTGCTACCTGACTCAACTGTCTCGCTGGTTTGGGCTGCTCGAAGTTATTGAAGGGCCATTTATCAATGACACACCTGTTTTTGTTGCTACGGACGACCCGTTTGTTGTGCGGTTTCGCGTCAAGCCGGTTGTCTGGTTGGATATTGAACAGGCGATTCCTATCCACGATGAGGTCATTTGGTCTGGACTTTCGTTTACCAAAGAACTTGAAAAAGGTTCGGTTGCCTGGACGGGAAAGGTGCGCGGCAGTTTGGTTCGGCTTACGGATTCTGATGGCAGTTTTCTAGCGGAAAAGCTGACTGAACAAGCCGAGAGAGGCAAGGTGTATTTGCTCAACGACCAAGAGAAACGAAAGTTGGCCACCCATACAGTTAATCGTCCTGACAAGGTTGTTAGTGTTTCAGTTCCTGAGGATTCAGGTGGAGGAGAGAGCGCAAGCCCGATACCAGAGTTAGAAACCAGAGAATCCATCCGCGTGCAGGCGTTGATTGCGAGTATTGGTTCGCAGATGGGCATGTCTATTTGGATTCCAAAAGCAGATCGAGGCCAAGTGCTCAAAGAATGGACTCCGGCGGATGGAGAACTATTGGACCGCTTACCACTGAATTACGATGACACAACGCTCAGAACGATTGAACAGATTGATGTCTTGTGGCTTCGAGGGCGTTCGATTGTGAGAGCTTTTGAGGTTGAACACACTACGTCTGTGTATTCGGGGATTTTACGGATGGCGGATTTGCTGGCTCTTCAGCCGAATATGGATATCCGGCTTCATATCGTTGCGCCGGATTTGAAGCGAGAAAAAGTCTTTCAAGAAATTCGCCGCCCGGTGTTTTCGTTATTGGAAAAAGGCCCACTGGCAGAAAGCTGCACATATCTTTCCTACTCCAGCCTGCACGAACTATCAAAGCAGAAGCATCTAGCGCATTTAGCAGTCACTGTACTTGACGAATACGCCGAAGAGGCCGAGTGATAGTTGCGGCAACTCTCCTCAGGTTTTCTGATAAAGAGTGGCTGGCATACAATGCCGCTATGGCTAACAAAGCACCACGCACAGTTTACGCCTGTCAGAGTTGCGGCTATCAGTCGCGCAAATGGCTGGGCAAATGTCCCGATTGCGGATCGTGGAATTCGTTTGTCGAAGAGCGCGAGCAGACTGCCGCCAAATCTACTTCGAGCATTGCGCGCAGCGGGCTGCGTTTGCGCGAAAGCAAACCCGTTCCATTCACCGAAATTGAAGCGCAAGACGAATCGCGCGAGATCACTGGCATCGAAGAATTTGACCGGGTGTTGGGCGGCGGCATCGTGCCCGGTTCGCTGGTGCTGATCGGCGGCGAACCGGGGATCGGCAAATCCACCTTGCTCAGTCAGGTGGCAGACAAGCTGGCGGCGCTTTACGGGCAGGTGCTGTACGTTTCGGGCGAAGAAAGCGAACGCCAGATCAAGTTGCGCGGCGAACGGTTGGGCATCAATCCCGCCGGACTGTTTCTGTTGTCCGAAACCAATCTGGAAAACATCTTCAGCGAAATCGAACGGTTGCAACCGCGCGCCGTCATCATTGATTCGGTGCAAACCGTCTTTTCTGAAAAGCTGGAAAGCGCGCCCGGTTCGGTGTCGCAGGTGCGCGAAGTCGCCGGACAGTTTCTTTTGCTCGCCAAAAACCTGACGGTGCCGGTATTTTTGATCGGACACGTCACCAAAGAAGGCACCATCGCCGGCCCCAAAGCGCTGGAACACATCGTGGACACGGTGATCTATTTCGAAGGCGAGCGTCATCACAACCATCGCATCTTGCGCGCAGCCAAAAACCGCTTTGGCGCGGCCAACGAACTCGGCATTTTTGAAATGACCGGGCAAGGATTGGTCGGCGTGCCCAATCCATCAGAACTGTTTTTGAGCGAACGTCCGATTGGCGCTTCGGGGTCGGCAGTCGTCGCCGCCATGGAAGGCACGCGCCCGATGCTGGTCGAAATTCAGGCGTTGGTCAGTTCGTCAAAATTCGGCACCGGCAGACGCACAACGCAAGGCGTCGAACCAAACCGCGTGGCGTTGTTGGTGGCGATGCTCGAAAAACGCGTGGGCTTTCATCTGTCGGGCGACGACATTTTTGTGAACATGGTGGGCGGAATTTCACTGGCCGAACCGGCGGTGGATTTGGGCATGGTGGCTGCGATTACGTCCAGCTTCCGCAACATTCCGATCAATGAACACACCATCGTTTTTGGCGAAGTCGGTTTGGCGGGCGAAGTGCGCGCCACCAGTCACGCCGCCATTCGTTTGCGCGAAGCCGCGCGTATGGGCTTCAAACGTGTGGTCATGCCCAAAAATAATCTGACCGGATTGCCCGAAGACGACCGGCTGGAAATCGTCGGCGTGCGCTCGGTGACCGATGCGCTCGACGCTTTGTTTTGAATATCCCTGACCTTACTTTGCCAATGACTCTTTCGCGCTTTTTCGGCCTTTCCTTGTACTTACTGGCGGTTTGTCTGGCGGCAAACGGCCAGACCCAAACGCCGTCCGTTCCTGCGGCAAAACAAGCCGACAAATCCGGCGACGGATACGAATACTTCGTTGTCGGAAATCCCGCAGACGCAAGCAGGAAAACCAGTCCCGGAGCCTTGCTGATGGGAGGCGGAACAGACGTCGCGGCTGCCTTTCAATGGCTGATTGGCAAAGCAGGCGGCGGCGACATCGTCGTCTTGCGCGCCAGCGGAACTGACGCTTACAACCCATACATCAACAAACTGGGCGCGGTGGATTCGGTCGAAACCTTGATTGTCAAATCGCGGGCGGCGGCCGCGGACGATTTTGTCGTCAACAAAGTGCGTAACGCAGAAGCCATCTTCATTGCGGGCGGCGCACAATCCAACTATGTCAAATTCTGGCAGGGGACGCCGCTGGCAGATGCCGTCAACCAAGTTGTTGCCAAAGGCGTTCCCATTGGCGGCACCAGCGCGGGCTTGGCAATTTTGGGCGAGTTTTCCTTTCCGGCGCTGGGCGGTTCGGCGACTTCGGCAGAAGCGTTGGCAAATCCGTTTGTTGGCAGCGTGACGTTGGCGCGCGATTTTCTGCGCGTGCCAGGGTTGCAAGGCGTCATTACGGATTCGCATTTTGTCGAACGCGACCGGATGGGGCGGCTGTTGACGTTTCTGGCGCGCTTGGCGCAAGACGGCTGGGTTAAACCACGGGCCAAATCTGTCAGCCTGAAAGGCATTGGCATTGACCGCGAAACAGCGTTGCTGGTCGAAGCTGACGGAACGATTTCCGTGCGCGGCAAAAACGCGGCGTATTTCATCTCCGTCTCGAGTGCGCCGAAAATTTGCCGTGCCAATACGCCACTGACCTTTCGCCGCCTTTCTGTGTTCAAGCTGGCGGGGGAGGGGACTTTTTCGCTAAAAACCTGGCAAGGACAGTCTGGCGCGTCCTACATCATTTCGGTGGAGAAGGGCGCGCTGGTTTCTTCGACCGGATCAGTGTACTAACCCAGGTGCAGCCAGAAAATGCTTGAGAATCTTAGCCAACCCGGCTATTTTGCCGCCGCTAAGAGCTTGTTGAACGATGGAATTGAAGCTTTCAATTGGAACTTCCTTCCAATTCGTACTTTCTTAAAAATGTGAGTTGCTGTCTGTCAATCAACCTGGCAAATTTGCGCATCCAGCACCCGTAATGATCTTGCAGCGTAAGCATGATGATCTTTCTAGCGCAGATTCTGCCCGTGACAATTGTCCGTTTTCCGCGAAATGACATGACAACACAAACCCGCCTGGGTGCTGTTGAGAGCGAAACCGATACCCCCGCCAAGCGCCAGGTTCTTTTTGCCCCGCATAAATTTTCCCGGTCGCACCCAGCAGGCAACCAGAGAAGGCATTTACCAATCAGTGTGACCGCCGCACGGCAGTCAATCCTGTGCCGACGTATTTATTTGTAAGGAGAGTTATTGTGAAAACGAAAAACACCTCAATCGCAGAGGATAGTTCTGCGCTTCCTGCCTTTAATGAAACTCAGCAACTAGATTCCGCGCCTGCGTCCCCCAGCCGCCGTCAATTTCTGGGCAAAATGAGTGCTGCCACGGCAGCGACAATTGCTACTGGCATCACGAGCGCGTCCGGGTTGGAAGAGTCTGCCTTTGCGGCCATTCCCAATGAAGCTACGACTGTGGAAGCCGAGTTGGTCGAAATTGCGTCGGGCAATCTCTCCTCAGCGGCACGCGCACAAAAAGCTTATGACACGCGCGTGCAAGCGGCACTCTTTCAGAAAATTTCTCCCCGGCCCGAAGGCCGCAACAACGGCGACGAAGACCTTTACAACGCCAAGATCGCCAATTTTTCTAAAGGGCTGCGGCACAACTCGCTAGGCGAAGTCGAACGCAATTCGTGGGAAAGCTTCATGCAGGCGATCCGCACTGGCGATCCTGACGAATTTGAGCGCATTGCCGTCGGCGGCACGTTGCAATTGAAAAACCCGCAAGCCGGTCTGACCTATGAAATGGTTGGCTCTGACACGGCGGCCTTTACTCAACCGCCAGCCCCAGCATTTTCGAGCGCCGAAATTGCAGCTGAAATTGCCGAAAATTACTGGATGGCGTTGACGCGCGACGTCAATTTTCTGGATTACGCCACCAATCCATTGACCGTCGCGGCGGCGCAGGATTTGTCGCGCTTTTCTGATTTTCGTGGGCCGAAATTCGGGCGTGCTTCAGTGACGCGACCTGATGGCGGTTTGATTGAAGGGGAAGAATCTGCCGGGCGCACATTGTCGGCTCGCGTGCGCGAAACGCAAACCGCCGAACCGGTACAGGCGACGCTCGAAAATCTGCAAATTAGTCTTGGGTATCGCCAACGCCAAGCGAGTGGTTCAGTGACGACCAACGTGCTCTTTCGCGGGCTGACGGCGGGCGATTTGGTGGGGCCTTATATTTCCCAGTTTTTGTGGAAGGATGCTCCTTTTGGCGCGCAAACGATCAGCGGCAGAATGCGCACGGTGCCGCCGGGCACGGATTACCTGACCAATTATGGCGATTGGCTGGCGGCACAAAACGGCAGCGTCACATTGGCGTATCCGTTTGACCCGACGCCACGTTACATTCGCAATGGACGCGATTTGGCCGAATGGGTGCACATTGACGTGCTCTATCAGGCGTATTTCAACGCGATGTTGTTCTTGTTGGGAACCGGAGTGCCGGTTGATTCTAACAATCCTTATCGCAGCACGCGTGTGCAATGCGGGTTTGGCACTTTCGGGCCGCCGCACATTGCGGCACTGCTGCCCAGTGTGGCAACGGCGGCGCTGCGGACGGTTTGGTATCAGAAATGGTTTGTGCATCGCCGTTTGCGTCCTGAAGCGTTTGCCGGTCGCGTTCATAACACGGCGACGCGTGCCGCAAATTACCCTGTCCATCCTGAAATCCTGAATTCCGCTGTTTTGCCTGAAGTGCAGGGACGGCATGGCAGCTTCTTGTTGCCGATGGCGTTTCCCGAAGGCTGCCCGGCGCATCCGGCCTACGGGGCGGGACATGCAACCGTGGCAGGCGCTTGCGTGACAATTCTGAAAGCGTGGTTTGACGAATCCTATGTGCTGCCCGATCCGGTTGTTGCGACAGCAGATGGTTTGGCGCTTGTGCCATATCGCGGTTCTGACAACCTGACCGTCGGCGGCGAGTTGAACAAACTGGCTTCAAACGTGGCTCTGGGACGCAATATCGGCGGGGTGCACTGGCGTTCCGACGCGACCGAATCACTCAAACTCGGCGAAGCTGTCGCCATCAGCATCCTGCTGGATTTGAAAACCTGCTTCAACGAACATTTCGACGGCTTCTCGCTGACGAAGTTCGATGGTACGCGCATCACTATCTAGCAAGTAGGCAAGTAGGCAA
>JAEUQO010000352.1 GCA_016789605.1 Acidobacteriota bacterium | reverse complement strand
CTATCAGGATGTCGTCATTCGCGCGCGCGACAACAAATTGCAAGTCAGCGACTTTCAGGGGACGACCATTTCACTGACCAATCCTGGCACCATCGGCACGTCAGCGTCAGCGCCGCGTTTGATGGCTGGTCAAGGCGTGATTATCGCCACCGGCGCAATTGAATATCCGCCCGAATACGCTGCGATGACCGAAGACGCGTTGTCGCAACTCGGCATCAGCAAAGTCTTCACGATGACCAGCACCTATGATCACCGCATCATTCAGGGAGCTGAGTCGGGCATGTTCCTGGCCTATATTCACGAACTGCTGCTGGGCAAATACGACTTTTACGATGAAATCTTTGCCGACATCGGCATCAACTACAAACCGTTGCGTTGGGCCGTAGACGTCAATCCGTTTCTGTCCGGCGTGGATCGCGAGCGCCAGGGCATTCGCAAACAAGCGCGCATTTTCGAATTCATCAACGCCTACCGCGTGCGCGGCCACCTGATCGCTGACGTAGACCCGCTGAATTTGATTCCGCTCTATGAGCATCCCGAACTCGAAGCTGAAAGCTATGGCCTGTCGATCTGGGACCTGGATCGCAGCTTTTTCACGGGCGGTTTGGGCGGCAAAGAGGAAGCGACCTTCCGCGAAATCTGGGCGATGTTGATCCGCTATTACTGCAGCACGGTCGGCGTCGAAAGCCGTCACATCGTCAGCAAAGAACAAAAGCAATGGATTCGCGATCACGTCGAACGTGACGCCGAACCCGTTTCGGTGGACGTCAAAAAGCAATTGCTCAAGAGTTTGATTGCCGCCGAACAGTTCGAAAAATTCCTGCACACGAAGTATCTCGGTCAGAAACGCTTTTCCATCGAAGGTTGTGAAACGACCATTCCGATGCTGGATCAGATCATCGTTGGCGCGGCGGAACGCGGCATTGAAGAAGTCGTCATCGGGATGGCGCATCGTGGCCGGTTGACGGTGCTGGCCAACATCATCGGCAATTTCTCGGAACGGCTTTTCACCATCTTTGAAGGCTCCGTGCATCCGAACTTTCCGGCGGACAGCGGTGACGTGAAATACCATCAGGGCGCAGTCGCCGAACGCGAAGTCGGCGACAAGAGCGTCAAACTGACGCTGGCGTCGAATCCCAGCCACCTGGAAGCGGTGAACCCCGTGGTCGAAGGCATCGCGCGCGCCAAACAGGACGCGTTGCGGTTGTCGCGCGAAGAAGCGCGCGCACGCGTGTTGCCCGTGCTGTTGCACGGCGACGCGGCGTTTATCGGGCAGGGCGTCGTGATGGAAACGTTGAATCTGGCTGACCTGAAAGGGTATCGCACGGGCGGCACGATTCATATCGTGATCAACAACCAGATCGGCTTTACCACGTCGCCCGAAGCCAGCCGCTCTTCGATCTATTCGACCGACGTCGCCAAGATGACGCAATTGCCGATCTTCCACGTCAATTGCGACGACGTCGAAGCCGCACATCGCACCATCAAAATCGCGCTCGATTTCCGGCAGAAGTTCAGCAAAGACATCGTCATTGACTTGATCGGTTTTCGCCGTCACGGTCACAACGAAGGTGACGAACCCAGCTATACCCAGCCGCTGATGTATCAGCGCGTCAAAGAGCATCCGGGCGTGCGCGAACTCTATACGCGCAAATTGGTTCGCGAAGGTTCCGTGACGCCGGAAGACGTTCAGCACATGATTGACGAACGCTGGCGGCGATACGAAAACGCCTTGCTCGGCGCAAAAGAAATCGTTGCGCGTGTCAAAGGCGTCGCCACGATTCCTGAACCGCCGCCCGAACGCGATGGTTCTGCCGTGCTCGAAACCGGTGTGCCGACGGCGACCTTGGGACAAATCGCTCAGGTGATGAGCGTGATTCCGCCAGGGTTCAACCTGAATCCGAAAATGGTTAGCCAGATGTCGCGCCGCGCCAAGATGGGCAGCGGCGAAGTGCCGATTGACTGGGGCTTTGCCGAAGGCCTGGCCTTTGGTTCGCTGGTACTGGAAGGCACGTCGGTACGTTTGTCCGGTGAAGACGTGGGGCGCGGTACGTTCAGTCAACGGCACGCCATCCTCTATGACACACAAACCGGCAAGCCCTGGATTCCGCTCGAGGCGCTGGCGCCCAGCGGCACACGCTTTGAAGTTTTCGACAGTTCGTTGTCTGAATTTGGCGTGCTGGGATATGAGTATGGCTATTCGGTGGCTGCGCCTGAATCCCTGACAATGTGGGAAGCGCAATTCGGCGATTTTGCCAACGGCGCTCAGGTCATCCTGGATCAGTTCATCGGTTCGGGCGAAGACAAATGGAAACAGCGCTGCCGTCTGGTGATGCTGTTGCCGCACGGGTTTGAAGGGCAGGGCCCGGAACATTCCAGCGCGCGGTTAGAGCGTTATTTGCAGCTTTGCGCCGAAGACAACATGCAGGTTTGTTATCCCACCACGCCCGCGCAGTATTTCCATTTGTTGCGTCGGCAGATGAAACAGGATGTGAGCAAACCGTTGGTGGTCATGACGCCCAAGAGCTTGTTGCGTTTGCCGCAAGCCGTTTCGACGCTTGACCAACTGGCCGGCGGCGGATTCCATTCAGTCATCGGTGACAGCGTAAGCCCGGCAAACGTTGAGCGCGTGCTGATTTGCAGCGGCAAGGTTTATTACGATCTGGCGACCGAACTGGAAAAGAACAACACCGGACGCATCGCCATTTTGCGTTTGGAACAGTTTTATCCGTTCCCGCACACATTGCTGAAACAATGGCTGACGGCATACACCAAAGCGCAAGAAGTTTTCTGGGTGCAGGAAGAACCGCAAAACATGGGCGGCTGGTCGTTTGTTCGCCCCTACCTGGAAGATTTGTTGACCGATAATCAGGAACTGCGATATGTCGGGCGCGCTGCCAGCGCCAGCCCGGCCACCGGCTCTTACACGATTCACCAGCTCGAACAACAAGCGCTGGTGAAAGACGCCCTGAGTTTGTAAGCCGCTTCGCAGGCTCCGTTGTATGCAGAAGAGCCGCCCGGCCAGCACCGGGCGGCTTTACTGCTTCAAGCTCAGAAATACTCGCACAGTTCGCAAGACCGACTATGAAAACACGACCCTTCATTTGCTGTTTGATTCTGGCGCTCGCGTTGGCGGGCGCGAGTTTGGGTTCTGCCCAACAGCCATCACAACCGTCACAGGGCGCTGCGCCTGTTACTGCCGAAGACCTGGTCAGAGAAGCCACGGCTGCCTATCAGCGCAGCGAATATGCCAAATCAGTCAGGTTGTTTCAGGAAGCCATTGCCAAAGGCGCGCGCGGAATGGGCGTGTTTTATGACGCAGCCTGTTCGGCAGCGCTCGCCGGAGACAAGGAAACGGCGTTTCAGTTGCTGGACAAGGCGCTGTCCGCCGGGTGGCGCAATACCGAGCACCTGAAAAGTGACAGCGATTTGAAATCCCTGCACGAGGATCCGCGTTGGGCCAAAGCCGTCACCACGAGCGAAGCGCAACAAACCAAATACATCAAAGAACATAGTGACCCAAACCGGGTGCAGTTCGTCACTGAAGACATCGGGCGGTTTTGGCTGGCGTATGACAAGGCGATGGCCGCCAAACCCGAAGAGCGCGCCGCCATCTTTCACCAGGATTACATCGCGCCGGGCACCATTGGCTTAAAAGATTTTGGCAACAGCGGACGGCTCGACAGCAAACGACTGGCGGCCACGATTGAACGCCGTGCGAATTTTTATCGCGCGATTCGCGCGCTGACGTCCGATCTGCAAAAACAGCGCGCCGACACTATCGTCGCATTTCGCAAACTGAAAGAACTGTATCCGGAAGTCGTCTTTCCTGACGCATATTTTGTCATCGGCCAGATGCAAAGCGGCGGCACGGCCTCTGCCAACGGACTGTTGATGGGCGCGGAGATGTTTACCCGCGCACCGGGCACGCCAATGGATGAACTCAACGATTGGGCCAAAAAAGGTTTGATGGAACCCAATGAGATTCCTCCGCTGGTCACGCACGAAGCCGTCCACTTCCAACAACGCTATCCTTTGCAGGGCGGGTTGCTGTGCCATTGCCTGAAAGAAGGCAGCGCCGACTTTTTGGGCGAACTGGCTTCTGGACGGTTGATCGTCCGCATGCAGAACACGCACGTCTGGGCAAATGCCCGCGAGCGCGAATTGTGGGACGAGTTTCAGAAAGACGTCACGATCCCCGCCAACGCCGGGCGCTGGTTTACTGGCGGCAGTGCAGACCGGCCCGTAGACTTGGGGTACTGGATGGGCTACAAGATCAGCGAAGCGCATTACAAAAACGCCACTGACAAGAAACAAGCCATCCGCGACCTCTTGCTCGTCAAAGATTGTCAGCAACTGTTGCACGCCAGCCGCTACGC
>JAEUQO010000351.1 GCA_016789605.1 Acidobacteriota bacterium | reverse complement strand
GCCTATCCGAACGAAGCTGTAACGCCACGTGCGCCGCCGCCGCAATCGGCAATTGCAACACCAGCGAGCCAGAATAGTCGGCAATGCCGCCTATCAAATCCAACCTGCCCGGCGCGCGCGTCACAATGACATCTTGCTCGGCGTCCAGCCGGGCAGAAAGCTCTGCCGGCAATTGCGTCAGCAACGCAAGAAATGCGTTCGTATCCGCCAGGTTGTGAGTTGATCCGTAAACGATGCGATGCATGAATCAGAAATAAACTGGAAGCTGGTAAAAACTAGCGGCTGGCAATTTCTCGCACGCCTTCGACCAGACGCGCAACTTCTTCTGCGGTCGTGTAACAGGCGCATCCGGCCCGCACCAAACCTTGCTCCGTTTTGCCCAGGCGTTCGACAACCGTTTGCGCGTAAAAATCGCCGTGCGAAGTAAACACGCCACGTTCGACCAGAGCGCGTGTGACATCTTCCGCAGGCAGGTCTTTGACGGTGAAAGAAATGGTCGGTGTGCGTGGCGATTTCGGATCAGGGCCATAAACGTTGACGCCGTCAATGCCCTGCAATCCCTGCCACAAATTTGCCAGAAGCTCCGCACCGCGTTCGTGCAAGGCGGCAAAACTGCGCTGCAATTGTTCGCGGCGGGTTGCGCCTTCAGCCAGCGAAGCCAGGAAATTGACAGCGGCTCCCGCACCAATGATGCCTTCGTGATTTTGCGTGCCTGTTTCCAGACGATCCGGCGCTTCATTCGGTGCGGGAGCCAGTTTCGGCACATCCATCGCTTCCAGCAATTCACGGCGACCATACAACACGCCCAAATGCGGGCCGTAAAATTTGTAGGCGGAACAGGCCAGGAAGTCGCATTGTAGTTCCTGCACGTCTACCAACTCGTGCGCGGCATAATGTACTGCGTCGACATAACAAAGCGCGCCCACCTGATGAGCCAATTGCGCTGCCCGCTGTACGTCGTTGATCGTTCCCAACGCATTCGAAGCGGCACCGATGGCGACCAGCCTGGTGTTGCGATTCACCGCCGCTTCGAAATCGTCCCAATCCAACTGACCGGTTTCCGTCAGCATGCGCACGGTGCGAATCGTGACGCCGCGATCTTTTGCCAGTTCCCGCCACGTATCGGCATTGGCGTGATGATCGAGCTCTGTCACGACAATCTCTGCGCCCGGCTGCAATTGCCGCCCCAGAGCGCGTCCGACGTGCAAAGTGATGGTGGTCATGTTTGCGCCAAAAGAGACTTCGTCTGGCGCACAATTGAAAAAGTCGGCGAAGCTTTGCCGCGCGCCGAACAACAACGCGTCAGTTTCAGCACTGGTCGGATACGCCCAATGCGTATTGGCATTGTGATGGAAGAGGTAATCGCTGATGGCGTCGGCGACGGCACGCGGGACTTGCGTGCCGCCGGGCCCGTCAAAGTACGCGACGGGAAAGCCGTTGTGTTGCCGCGCCAAGGCGGGAAATTGCGCGCGAATCTGCGCCGGAGACAAAACAGATGATGAAGTGGTGTTAGACATAAGGGGTCGGTGGAAACGGGTTATTGTGGCGGATCGGTCGGCACAGTCAGCGCGAACTTTTTGAGCAAACTGACTGCCGCCAAATTGCGCCCGCCTTTGAAACGCGGGCCTTTGTTAAATAACGCGCCTAACAACGGCTGTTCCTCAGTGGCTTGAAATTTCAGCCAGCCGGTGCCATTGGCAGGCACAAGCAAATTCAAATCAGCATTGAAGCGAATTTCGGTTAAGGCCAGTTGGCGAAATCTGCGCATGGTCAAATTGGTAGATGCAACTTGCACTCGATCATTGGTCACGGTTGCAGCGATTTTGGTTGCGCTGACCTGATTGCTCAAAAATGACGACGGCGGTGACACCAGTGTGACATAGGTGCGAAACACAACCTGGCTGTTAAAACTGGGCACGGCCAGCACCTGCGGCAAGCGCTCATACATACAACCGTCAAACAACATCGTCGCTGTCTGATCTTCGTTTAAGTTCACGTCACCGCTGGTCATTTTGCCAATCGCCAATGCGGGCAACGTCGCTTCAAAACCATCAATTTCGTACAAGGCGGCTTCGCCAACCAGATAGTTGAACCCTGTGGGAATGCCGCCATACGTCGCAATCGCAAACATAAAACCTTCGATGCCGGGATCAACGTCGCTGGCAGCAAAGGTCCGGGTCTGATTTGGCCCCAACGGCAAATACAGATCCGCAATGTTTCCCGTACTGCCATCCACAAAGAACATATGCAGGTCTATGTCATACATCGCATGGACATTCGTGATGCTGATATAGGTGTCTTCGAGCTGGCGAATGGGATTGCTGGTGTATTTGTTAAAGACCAGAATGCTGCCGGGCTTTTGATCGTTGAGAAATTTGCTTTTGCTTTCTTCCGAAGCCAAATCGCAGGCACTGGGGCGCTGCGCCTGGCCTACTAATGGCAACCAAAGAACCAACAACAATGCGTAATACAAACTCCGCAACGACAACGAGCACTGGTGAGGAAAACGATTTCTGCCCTTCATTGTGTTTCTCCTGGTACCAAACGGTCGAACATGGGGCATGAAGATGCTCGCAACAGCTTGGCACAGCACCAGCGCGGTTTACCCGCGAATTAATGTTAAATCGCTAGCGCAGGTATGGAATCGTCATGGGCCCTTCGGGCAATACCGCAATAGGAGCGTCGTTGCCAATGCGCGCCAGTTCTTCAGCCACAAACGCAGCAATATCTGACACCGGTTCAAGGTGTGCACGGTGTACTTCGTCGGCAGGAATGTCACTATAAAGTCCGACACGCGCTTTCAGCCGAATCATTGCCAACAATTGCGCCTCCCACTGGTCATACATCGAAAAGCCTGGCGCGAGGATCGTATCCAAAATTGCTTGGGGCGAATTGTGGTCAAACAGAAGCTTCTTGAAATTCCCGTGCGCGGGAAATCCGTCATTGCATTTAGATGCTGCAACAATCAATCCGTCTTGCGCCACAACCTGCGCGGCAGCGGACATTCCCTTGACGGCTTGATACAGATTTTGATCCAGCGGATACCCGCTATTGGTCGTGATCACAATCGGGAAGGCTTCGGCGCACGGAATCATAACGGTGGATTTGGAAAAGGCGCAGCCTTGTTCGTGTGCGGCCAACACTTCGCCGCAGAAGAAATTGGTAATCTCCCGCTTCCGATTCAAAGTCACATTCAGGCAGAAATCCACGGGCAGCAAACTGCCGTTTGCACGAATCTGTTCCTGCGTGGGATTTCCTTCAAGCACACCCCAGGTGCTGCGCGGTGAGCCGATCACTTCGGCACGGTGATAATGCATGATGGCGTCAATGTCCGCGACGGCGGGAAAAATGCCTTTGTAGCCGCCGGAAAAGCCGGCCATAAAGTGCGGCTCAATGAATCCCAACACAATGCGTTTGTCGGCTTCGACGTACTCGCGGTTGTAATACACAGACCGGCCATCCGGCGTTTTGCCCGCGAATTTCAACGTCTCAGGGTCGTGCGCGTTGTGGTTGACGATCTTGTATTTGCCAAACACGGCAGCGCCCACCATTCCTGCCAGTTCCTCTGGCGTGTTGACGCGATGCGAACCGGTGCCATTGATGATGACGAAATTCTCTGTCGGTACGTGCGCCAATTCGGCAAACAACCAGGGCAGCAACCGGTCATTCGGCAAAGGACGCGTAATGTCCGGAATCACGACCGCAACGCGATCAGATGCGTTGATCAGCTCGCGCAGCGGCTTCGTGTTGATCGGCTCACGCGCAGCCTGTTGAAACGCCGCGGCTTCGTCTGGCAAACCAGGAATAAAGCGGGGCGCGAGCACGGTGACATTGTCTGATGGGAGCGCGACGGACAGCCCGTCTTTGCCATATTGCAGATGAATATTCATAGCGTGTGGGAGTTCGTAGCCAAGTTACGATGCAGGTTCGGCACTGCTCAATCTTCCATATTTGCGTAAGCCGGGAGCGGTAAGCGCAATGATCGTCACCACCAGCAACGTTCCGCCGCCGCCGCTCACCACCGAAAACACCGGCCCGGCCAATGCCGCGACCGCGCCTGATTCAAACCGGCCAAGTTCGTTTGAGATATTGATGAACATTCCGTTGACCGCTGAAACGCGCCCGCGCATCTCATCGGGCGTCAGCAACGTGGCCAACGTATGGCGAATGACCACGCTGATGTTATCGAATGCTCCAGTCAGGAACAACATTACCAGCGAGAGCGGCAACGAGCGTGAAAATCCAAACACAATCGTGGCAACACCGAATGCTGCAACCGCCAACAACAACACACGGCCAGCACGTTTGAAAGGGGGCGCGTGCGTTGTGATAAACGCCATCGTCACCGCTCCCAGTGAAGGCGCGGCTTGCATAATGCCCAACTCGCGCGGCGTGACGTGCAAAATGTCTTTGGCATAGACGGGCAACAACGCAACCGCGCCGCCGAACAGAACCGCAAACATATCCAGTGACATGGCAGCCAACAGCGTTTTTGTTCGCCAAGCGTAACGAAAACCCGCCAGCAGGCTTTCCCAACTCATGCGTTCTTTGCCGGTATTTGTATCTGCCACAAAAGCGCGTTTACGCAAACAAGCGAGCATCATCAGATAAAACGCGCTGCCGCAAGCGCTCAACACAAAGATGTATTTTGCGCCTCCCCACCAGGCAATGAGCGCGCCACCTAGTGTTGGTCCCAACAACGACGAGAGTTCAAACCCGCTGATCGTCCAGGAAACAGAATTGCTGAAATATTCGCGCGGTAACAATTGCGGCATCAATGACGAACGCGCTGGTCCTTGAAAAGCACGCGCGATACCGCTTAGGAAAAGAAAGGCATATATCCAACCGGGGCGTCCGTTAAGCGCCGTCACAGAAGCCAGCCCCAACGAACTCGCCAGCGCCAGTGTCGTGGCCGACATCAAAACTTTGCGTCGGTCATACTGATCTGCCGTATGTCCAGCGGGCAGCGCCAGTCCCAACATCGGAATAATCTGCACCAACCCGACGTTGGCCAGCGCCCACATTGAGCCGGTTTGTTCATAAAGCTGCCAACCGACAGCCATGTTTTGCATTTGCACACCCAACACAGACAACAAATGCCCCACCAGAAAAAGCCGGAAGTCACGCACACGCAGCGCTGCGTACGGGTCGCGCTTCGGTGGGTCTTGAGTCGTTGACGCACCGGGTTGTGCCGCAGGTTCCATACTGTAATTTGCGCCTATTGCTTGGGGTTGTGATTGAGGTGCTGGTAAATACACGAAAGGGGCGACCGATACGATCACCCCTTTCGTTAACCAAATGCGGATGAGAGGACTCGAACCTCCACGAGATTGCTCCCACAGCGTCCTGAGCGCTGCGCGTCTACCAATTCCGCCACATCCGCGTTAGGAAGCAGGCATACTACAGATCGAAGTTAGGGCTGTCAAGACGTTGCCGCTACTTCGCTTTTCCGCAATCCAAGTTCTTCCTGAATTTCCCGCAAAGCGCTGATGACAAAGCCACAGTGCTCGTCAAAAGTCAGCCCCAGCTCTTCCGCTCCGCCCCACAAATCTGCGCGATTGACTGTGCGCGCAAAGGCTTTGTCCTTGATGCGCTTTTTCACGGAAGCGACTTCGAGCGTGTCAAAACTCTTATCCGGTCGCACCAGCGCGCACGCCGTCAAAAATCCGCACAGCTCATCCGTGGCAAACAATGCGTGTTCCAACAAACTTGCCCGCGTAACACCAGTGTAATCCGCGTGCGAAAGAATCGCGCGGATGATCTCTTCGGAATACCCTTGTGCGCGCAACACCTCTGATCCCAATTGCGGATGTCGCTGATCAGGATATCGTTCGTAATCAAAGTCGTGCAGCAAGCCAACAATTCCCCAAAGCTCTTCGTCTGCGCCGTATTTGCGCGCATCGCTGCGCATCGCATATTCGACAGCGCGCGCATGCTTGCGCAAACTCTCGCTTTCCGTCCATTCACAAAGCAACTTCCAGGCTGCGGTGCGCGTTGGCATCTGATCACTCATCGCGAGATTCTCCTTTTTCAAATTCAGTGATTGACCATTCAGCACTTGGCAGGATGATCTACGCGAACTTTTGCCGAAGCAAGTCAGGGAGGAGGGCCAAACAAAAAGATGGGGCTGTCAACCGACAGGTCAACAGCCCCTTGAAATGAAAGGAGGAGGCTCTAGCCCAGTTAAGAAGCTTCGAGCGATAAAGAACCGAAAGGAGAAAGAATCTGATGCTTTGCTGACTTATCTCTGGTAATTGCAGGCAGCCAGCGGGTTGTTACCGTTCAGCGTATCAAAAATGCGGGTCAGCGCTGGCATATCGGCAACCCGGTTTTCCGTGACGCAGAAGCGTGCTTGCTGATAAACGTCTTTGAGTTGCGTGTCGAGCGAAAGTACAAACCCATTGCTCAGCGTAACGTCTTCAAAGCTGGAAAAATAACAACTCAACCGACCTTCCATCGCATAAAAGACCTTGGGCGAACCGTCACCGCCCGCATTCAGCACATTCAACTGCGCCGCAACAAACTCTTCATTGAATTTCTGCGGGGCAGTAAATCCACCGCGCAATGCCAGCGTCAGTTTCTGTTTGTCGCTGGTGCTCACCGGCCGATTATAGTTAACGCCGCTGATCAAAACCGTGCCACGCGGCAAACTGTTAATGTTCAACAGAAAGTATTGCGGCGAACGATAGCAGATCGCATTGCAGTCAGTGCCACCGCCGTTGCCGGTGTTTGGTGTCGGCGGGTCAGGCAATTGACCAGCGAACGGGCATTCCGCTTTGCAAGGGATACCGGTGGGGAACCCTCCCGTCAAACGACCCAGCAGGCCCAGGCCCGCATTGTTTTCATCTCCCGGAACACGATTGCGATTCACGACCAGATCGGTCACCACGGCGGACAACTTGCCTTCGGCGCTGCCGCGCGCAAGTTCAATACCGACACGATAGCAACCTTGCAACGCCGAATTTCCGCTCATCGGCCAAGAGAACGTCAGCAAACCGCTGCGATTGCCGCTTTCACCGGCAAAGTCGGACATCGGAATGAAATCACCTTTGTGCGTGCTCGGCCCCATCGCCTTGCGATTGTTGACGAAAAGCATGATCTCAGGATGCAAATCCGTCACAACCAGCCCGTTGAATTGCACGGTGAACAGCGCCAACTCGTGCGCTGGCTTGCCTTCGGAATCTTCCAAAAAGAACCGGACGGTATCACCAACGACATTGCCTTTGGCGGCAATGAACATATTTCCGTCCCAGATGCTTTCTGCGCACGAAACAGCTTTGACTTTGGTGTTGGGAGCGGAAGCTGACAACACGCTCGGTTGCGTGTTGGGCAAGGCGCCGATCATTTCCGGGCTGCCCCCAAAGGTATCGAAGTTTACGGCGGTGATTTCTGCACCGTCAGGCATTTCTGCCAGCGCCAACGTCAAAGGACGTGGCAACAAGAACAAATCGCCATTCGGCAATGTTGGTGCAGTTGAAAATCCGTGCGTAACGGCAGGCACTTCCAAACTAGTAAAATCGGCCGCTTTGGCCTTGGGAGAAATAACAGATTGATGATGAGAGGCCGTTTGCAGGGTGAGGTAGCCAATCATCAGACACAACATAGCAATGTAAACAGCAGTTCGATTCTTCATAACTACTCCCTATCCTTACGCCCATCCAGGAACTGAGGATTATCAGTTTGGGGGCTATGGTTACGGCACCATAGTCATCAGGCAACTGAGTCTGCCACCAAGCAATGTGGCTGCACTGTACGCGGGCAAGAAATGAAGGAGCAAATCAAAAATGCATTTAACGCTCAATTTAATGTTTCCCTCCCGGCCCTGCCTGAACCTTATCGAGCTTCAGCATTGTGTGTAGGAGAGCGTCAATTCATGTCTTTCTTTTTCATTCGTTGCTTTGCCGCAAATTTTGCTCACGATTCTCGTGAGCCTTTAATCTTTTAAGACTCTCGCTTTTATCGTGAGCAATGGCTGTGCCACTGAATTTCCTCTTTTAGGACGAGAGGGTAAGCTTTGATTTTGCAGCAATTATGAAAAAGACTGGGAATGATAGCTGAAGTGAACGCTATAACTTTTACCGAATCTGGCGGGAATTGTTTACATGCCTTGTCCACAACTAGCGACAATGGTTCGGCAAAGATTCCAACAAAAACCTCTGTTCTCACGGATTCTACGCGCGAACTGGACGCACGCCATCCGCAACGTCTCAAGCACATTTTTACTCGGATGGCGTCTTGAAGTTTTCTTGCCGATGTCCCCGCTATTTCTCGGTTTGCTTGTCAAAGCGTCGCTTGTCAGTTTCAATGCAGTTCATTGACACTTATTAGCCAATCCGAAGTAATAGGAAACATCCCGTAGGCATGTTGGCGCTGGAAGTCGCCGCCTACCTGGAACCGTTGGCTGCCGCACACCGTTAATGCTTGGGCAATATACTGATGGCAGTTAGGCACGTTTGTTTTCATCACAACCTGCATCTCCACGATTCGGGCGTGACGATACGGGGAAACCTTGAGCCCCATCATGAACACCAATCGTGGGAACCGATAAACCGAAGAAGGAGACATAGAGTCTATGTTTAGACAATCCCCTCGTTTTGCGCGCGTTGCTGCCGTTTTCGCGCTGCTTTTGCTCACCGCAGTGCTGGCCGCCGCACAAGATTTGAGCCCGAAATTTGACGAATATATGACTGCGGCTGCCAAGCAAGGTGGTTTCACCGGCTCGGTGCTGGTGTCACGCGACGGCAAAATTCTATTCAGCAAAGGCTATGCCCACGCCAATCTGGAATGGGAAATTCCCAACACACCGCAAACCAAATTCCGGTTGGGTTCCATCACCAAGCAATTCACCGCCGCTGCAATTATGTTGTTACAGGAACGCGGCAAGCTCAGCGTCAAAGACCCGGTCTGCAAATACTACGAACCGTGCCCTGCCGCCTGGAGCGAGATCACCATTCATCACTTGCTGACACATACCAGCGGCATTCCGAATTACACCAACTCGCCCGATTACGTCACCAAGATGATGATGCCCGTCACGGTCAACAACATGATTGACCGTTTCAAAGACAAACCGCTGGATTTCAAGCCGAGCGAAAAATGGAATTACAGCAACTCTGGCTATTTCCTACTCGGCTTCATCATTGAAAAGGCGTCGGGCGAATCCTACGAAGCCTTTTTGCAAAACAACATCTTCACGCCGCTGAAGATGACCAACTCCGGCTATGACCGCCACAACACGATTCTGAAAAACCGTGCGACGGGCTATTCGCGCGGCCCCAAAGGCCCCGTCAATTCACCATATCTGGACATGGGTCAACCCTATGCCGCCGGTTCGCTCTATTCGACCGTGGAAGATTTGTTTATCTGGAATGAAGCCTTGTTTTCCGACAAACTGCTGACAGCGGCTTCCCGTGAAGCGATGTTGACGGTAGACAAAAACAACTACGGTTACGGGTTGACGATCAACCAGCAACACAATCGCAAAGCCGTCAGCCACGGCGGAGGGATCAATGGCTTCAACACGATGCTGGTGCGCTATCCTGAAGACAAAGTCACCGTCGTGGTATTGCGCAACGCCGACTTTGGCCTGACAGGCCCTGGCGCTGTTGCACAATCACTCGCTGCGATTGTTTTCGGCGAAAAGTACGAAACGCCGCGCACACGCACTGCCATCAAGCTCGACCCGAAAGTTTATGACGCCTACGTCGGTGAATATCAGCTCACGCCTGAAATGACGTTCATCGTGAGCAAAGTCGGCGACAAACTGATGGGCGCGCCCAAAGGCCAGCCGCAAGTTGAACTGTTTCCGGAATCTGAGACCAAATTCTTTGTGCTGGTGGTGGATGCGCAAATCTCGTTTGTCAAAGATGACAAAGGAGCGGTCACGCATCTAATTCTGCATCAGGGCGGAGATCAAAAGGCCAAGAAGATCAAATGAGAACCGCAAAGCGTAATTCCCTGTTCTTGTTGCTCGCGCTGGTGGCTTTGGCCTGCCAGCGCGCGCAATCGCAAGCGCCGCAAAAAGCCGCCGCGCAATCGGACGCCGCTGTCTATGAAACGCGCGCCAAACACGACCCCGACGGCATCGGCAAGTTTTATCTGGGTCGCGAAATCGCGCACGTGATGGGCTATCAAGGCGCAAGCTGGCTGGAACGGCCCGAACGCATCGAAGAGGAACAGCCCGACAAAGTCGTTGCGCAAATGAAGCTGAAGCCGACTGATGCCGTGGCTGACATTGGCGCAGGCACAGGCTATTTTTCCTTTCGCATTGCGCGCGCCGTGCCGCAAGGCAAGGTTTACGCCGTAGACTTGCAGCCTGAAATGCTGGCCATCATCGAACAGCGCAAAAAACAATTCAGTGCCGCGAACGTCGTCGCATTGCAAAGCACCGAAACCGAGGCAAAGTTACCTGACAATTCCGTAGACGTCGTATTGATGGTGGATGTCTATCACGAAATCGCCTATCCGCTGGAAATGATGCGCAGCATCGTCAAAGCGATGAAACCCGGCGCACGCTTCATCCAGATCGAATATCGTGGCGAAGACCCAACCGTCCCCATCAAAGCCGTACACAAAATGACCGTCGCCCAATGCCGCAAAGAAATGGCCGCCGTCGGTCTGGTCTGGAAAGAAACCAAAGACTTTTTGCCGCAACAGCATTTCATCGTTTTTGAAAAACCACCCAAACCATAGCTGCCGTGAACGCTCAAGCACTCAATTATGGCGAATTCGCGCGGATGCTGTATGCCACGAACATCATTTCGGACCCGTGGCTGGGCGGACGCGAACGCTTCCGGTTAGAGCCGGTCATCCTCACACAACCCCAAGTCGAACAACTTGCCACGGCGGCAGAGTGTGTGGGGGCGCTCTATCACGAAGTCAGCCAGATTGTGTTGCAGTGCCCGGAATTGCTGGACGAGTTTTTTGGCCTGACACCGTTCCAGAAAATGATGTGGCTGGCAGCAGAAGGACGCTGGCACGGCATCGCCCGCGTAGATTTGTTTTTCTGTACTGATGGTCAGGTGCGCGCTTGCGAGATGAACTCTGACACGCCATCAGGCGAAGCCGAAGCCGTGCTGCTCAACGAATTGCTCTTGCCCTATTCTCCTTCCGCCATTGATCCCAATACGGAATTTGCCGAAGACTTCTGGCAAATGCTGATCGCTTCGCATCAAGCGCGCACGGAAAGCGATGCGGAACCGCGTCGCATCGGCATCATCTATCCCACCGATTTGCCTGAAGATTTGAGCATGATGGCGATTTACAAAGCCTGGCTGGAAGCGCGCGGTTGCCGCGTGATTTTTGGCTCGCCCTTCAATCTGGGCCTGGACGTACAGCGCCGGGTCACCGTGATGGGCGAACCGGTGGATTTGATCATTCGGCATTACAAAACCGACTGGTGGAGCGAGCGCGAGTTGATTTGGGCCAACCAGGCACCGTTTTCCGATCCTGATCCGCTCGACCGCGAATTGCTGTTGTTGTTGCAAGCTGAAAACGAACGGCGCGTGACAGTCGTCAATCCATTTGGCGCGGTGGTAACGCAAAACAAAAAAGCGATGGCGCTGATGTGGGAGCGGCAGGAATTGTTTTCGCCGCAAGCACGCGAACACATTGCGACCTACATTCCCGAAACGCGGCGGCTGACGACCTTGCCTGGCGAAGAGCTGCCCAGAGAAGAATGGGTGTTGAAATCGGATTACGGCTGCGAAGGCGATTCGGTCGTCTGCGGCCCGTTTGCCAAACCGGCAGACTGGCGTATTGCACTGGCGGCGGCGATCCCTGAACACTGGGTCGCGCAGCGTTTTTTTGAAGTCGCGCCGACCGCAGAAGGGTTGTTGCCCAATTATGGCGTGTATCTGATCGGCGGCAGCACAGCAGGGTTTTACACGCGGCTCTCAGCAAAGGCGACAGATTACACCGCCGTCACCGCTCCAACATTCATTGCTTGAATCAACCCGCCACTACACAATCATTGTCTACTGACTTCCAATTGCCGGTTTGTATTTGCATAACCGCGCGGCAGCCTTTGCAAAAAGGGATGTGGCCGCAAGTGCCGCACTGTCCCGCAACTTGACCAATCTCTCGCCGCACGCGTCCGAAGACCGCGCCTAAATGCCAGATTTCGCGGAAAGATTGCTGCGCCACATTACCCGCCATGGACTCTTCGCCGTGAAGGTGCGAACAAGGAGAAACATCCCCATTCCATTTGACCGTGGCGAATCGCTCGCCCATCGCACATCCCGCCACGCCATGCGTTCGCAGTTTCTCGGCAGGCCAGCCATGAAACAGAAACGAGAACGCGCAATCTAATGTCAGATTTATTTCCGAAAAGAACGGCTCAAGTTCGGGCAACATCGCTGCGAGTCGCGCTGAATCTCCGGAGGAAAGATCGTTGTGCTCATACCAATGCTCATTGCCCGGCGCAGGCTTGGGGCGAATCAGATTGATCGTTGCCGCACCTTGCTTACACGCCCAATGCAGCAGTTCCGTTAGGCGGTCAAGATTTTTACGCGTCACGATCAGATTAAAGCCGAAGCGCACGCCGCGCGACCGCAGCAGCACGGCCTTCTCTTCGAGCAATGCCGCATTGATCGTCACCGCGTCATTCAACGACATCCGCAGTTCACCAAGATCCCCCTCGATTTCGTCAAGCAACATGGCCGAAATCAGCCAGCCGTTGGTCGTCACGTTCGGCACAATTCCCCGTTTGCGGGCGTAGCGCACAACGGGCGCGAACTTCGGCGACAGCAACGGCTCACCGCCGCCCAGCGCCAACTGAAACACTCCCATCTCTGCCCACTCGTCAATCAACAATTGAATGCGTTCCAACGACAAGCCGCCTGCGTCTTCTTCGTGCAGCCCGACGTAACAAGACGGGCAGCGCAGGTTGCAGACGTTGTTGAGTTGCAGATGGACGCTTTCAGGCGCGGGAACCGCTGATGGCAGGTTGCGAAATGTGGCTGGCAGGCTGGTCAGCGCATCGCCGTCTTCAATCAGAAATCCTTGCGACGCCAAGTCGCACAACAGAATGTCTATTTCGGCGAGCGTAAAGTTGCGCCGGAATTGCGAATTCAATGTCGGTCGCAAATCGCGCGCGGTCTGTGGCACGGCCAACAGCGACATGGCAGCCCAGGCTTCGCCATCCAATTCAACCGTGGTCACGGTCGCGGGGAGAAAAACCGCGCCGCCATCCGCCGTACGGCGCAGCCGAACTTGCGGATTGAGTTGCCAAGCGCGCATGCCGCCCCTTCTCAAACGACCTCCAGAATAGAAGCCAACTTCTTGGCCACTCCCGATTTCGCGCCTTTGATTTTGCCCTCAGCGCAATAGGCATGCATCACGTCCAGCGCGGATGTCTTCCCGGCATAAAGCTCTTCACGCAGTTTCAGCCCCAACGCCGCCAGCGATTCCATCGTGTCTTCGCCAAACTCGTCGTAAGACGCGCCGTAATCCTGATGCCATCCCTCAAAACACAGGCAAATGCGCTTGCCCTGTTTCGTAAACGTCAGGCTCGCTTCTTCCTGAACCTCGTATTCGTCGAAGTTGATCTCCGGCAACTTCTCTTTCTCCAACATCACCGACAGCGTCCACCAGTCGTAAGACTCGCGCACCTCTACGTCGTAATGCTGCAAAAACTTCTTGCGCCGGTCATCGCCCAAGTCGGCATATTCGCTGTGATAAGTGATCTGCGCCGTGCGACTGCCGACATCTACGTGACTGCTCAACTTGCTCACCACCGCGCGCGCTTCTTTGCTGATCGGCTTAGCCGCGTAAAAGAGATAGTTGGTTGAACTGTGGTCGGCGATAAATTGCTGTCGCGTGCTGATGATCTGCATCGGTTGCTCCTTCCTGGATAAATATTCCTCTTCGCAGCGTTACCTGCCCACCGTCCGTGTCTAATGCGATGCCGGATGTTTCCAGATCCGTGCAGTTCCATCCGCACTCGCTGTGGCAATATATTTGCCAGCAGGACTGAACACCGCACTATAGACGCGTCCGATATGCCCATATAAAACGTTAAGTGAGCGGCCATTATTGGCGTCCCAAACGCGCGCTGTGCCATCATCACTTGCCGTTACGATGAATTTGCCGTCAGGACTATAAGCCGCGCTGTTCACACTGCGCGTATGCCCACACAACTCAGCTAAGCGCTGGCCATTGCTAGCTTGCCAGATGTAGGCGGCTTTATCAGAGCTTGCCGTAATGATTCGTTTGCTGTCAGGGCTGAAGGCGACGCTGTTTGTAGTGATTAGGTGGCCATCAGGGCTGACGGCGACGCTGTTTGTCGGCCCCACGGAAAACTCTGAAATTTTCTCTGGGGCCTTTTGGCGATCCAACCAGGACAGCTCCTCTCGGAGGGCGTCATTGGAAAACTCCGGAAATTTCCCTAACTCCATATCTGTGGCGTGGGGCGCTGTCCACACGCGTACCCAGTTTCCGCTTAATGTCGCAATGCGGTTCCCATCGGGACTAAAAGCTGCCCCACGAGGATTATCACGAAAGCCGCGGCCCAAATAGGGCTTGGCGAATAGATGCCACATGCTCACCGAAATCTCTTTATCAACGAGTAATGGTTTATCAGTCACAATACATCTTCCATCATGACTGCAAGCCCAGGCTGGGGCGACAGGGTTAAAGTCAAAACGTTTCCCATCTACTGTCGGCTCGCAGGTAATAGCATCTACAAGGCTACCGCTCGCCGCATCCCAAATACTCAATGTGTTGTAATTCGCTGCCACGATATATTTGCCGTTAGCGGCAAACGTAGCGGTCGGGCGGCCCTTGAATATCGAGTTTCTTTCAACAAAGAAGGTGTCTAAACTGTGACCCGCTTCATTCCATAGTTTTACAGATCCGTCATCGCTCGCAGTTACGATGAGCTTCCCATCCGGGCTGAAATTAGCAGTATTAACTTCATCGCTGTGTCCGCGCAGTATTGCCTGGAAGTAGGGAGAGGTGTCTTCAACGCTTCGTTCAAGTCGTAGCCTTTCGTTAATCACGTCCTCTGCCTGTGCCCTGTGTTGATCAACTTCTTCAGCCCGATCCTTGGCCCGATAGTAAAAGAAAAAAGCAACGCCACCGATAATGAGAAACGCTAATACCACTCCGGCGTTAATGAATTCTCCGAGGCGCCATCGAGACTCAGCCTTACGCCGTTCTTCGGTCTGCCGCGCCCGGCTCGCCTGCAAGAATTCTCGTTCTATCGCACTGCACATTCCTTCATTACGATTTTGCCACTCGACGGCTAGCGCCAGCACTGGACCACGATATAAAACGCTGTCGTTTTTCCCCAATCGCCGCCATTCTTGGACGGCATCTGTTAGTCGGCGGTGAACAAGCAGGCCGGCTCGATCCTCATCTAACCATTGGCGTAGTCTGGGCCAGCCGCGGATTAGCGCCTCGTGTGCAACTTCCACCAGTGGTTCATCCGTCTGCTCGTCTTTGCTGGTCAGTAAGAGGTGGGCGTCAGTTAGCTCTTTAACAACACTTTCGACAGCAACACTTTCCTCAGACCGCGTCACGAGTTCGCTCATTGCTGCCCGCCGTCGAGTGTCTTCCGTGTTCTCGCCAGGTTGTGTCAAACGCAGCATCACGCGACGCATAATTTCTTGCTGCTCTTTCTTGAACGATTTGAAGATTGTCTCGGCGCGTGTGGCGATGGCATGCGCGACCCTACCGCTTTCGCGATAGCCTTCGAGTGTCAACATTCCACCGCGCCGCAGTTTCCACAATTCCAACAGAGCATGCTCCAATAGAGGCAATGCGCCGGGCTGGTTTTCAACATCATCCAAGATCGTCGCGACCAAACCCGCTTCAAATTCCAAGCCGACCAGCCAAGCCGGTTCTTCAATCGTTTGCCGCAGGTTGTTCAGGCTCATCGGGCTGACGAGGAATTGCTGTTCGGCCAGACGCGCGGAGAGGAAGGGATAAGCCGCACATTTCTGATAAAAATCGGCGCGTAGCGTCAGAACGACAACCGTGCGGCCACCGGGCACAAACGAAGCATAAAGCAGATTCCTTAGGAACTTTACGTGTTCGCTCTCATCCTCTTGCCTCTCAGTCTGCGGCAGCGAGGCCTGCTGTAAGCTGGCAGAAAACTTTGCTCGCTCAGTATCATTTGGGCAAAGCGTGAAGAACTCTTCGAACTGGTCAATCACAAATACAGCGCGCTCGTCCGATTTACGATCAGCCATTGCCCGCGCAACGTCCAGATGCAGCGTGCGTTCATCGGCCAGCATCCGGTTGAGCACTTCATTCATCGTGCCTTGCGGGTAAAGCCGCAGCAGGTTGGCGGCCAGTTGCGTAAGCGGGTGCGCGGTGGGCGTAAAGACCTGAATCGGCCACGCCGCGCTGTCGGATAGTTGCCCTTTGCGTATGGCCGGTATCAGGCCGGCGCGTACGAGCGAAGATTTGCCGCTGCCCGATGGGCCAAGCACGGCGAGAAAGCGCGTGCCTTTCAGTTTCTCGACCAAGCGTTGGATGTCGCCATCGCGCCCGAAGAAGAATTCGGCGTGCTCTTCGTCGAAAGTTTGCAGGCCGCGATAGGGACAGATGTCGTTGCGCGGTTCGGGGCTACGTTCGGAGTCCGACGGCACTCCTTTAATGGCGTTGATGAGCGATTGAAAGGCGCGCGCGTCTTCGATCCCTTTACGCAAGTCCACCCAGTTGCGCAAGGTGAGGAATGGCGGCAGCGTGCCGGTATCAAATGGA
The DNA here is from genome assembly GCA_016789605.1 of Acidobacteriota bacterium. Lineage (GTDB taxonomy): Bacteria > Acidobacteriota > Blastocatellia > RBC074 > RBC074 > RBC074. The sequence goes on along the minus strand of JAEUQO010000351.1, from coordinate 14,706 downwards.
TCGGGCAAGCCAGGGAGCAGAACCAGAAAGACACGGAAGGCGCGGTCTTTGGCCATACGGTCGGTGGCGAATTGTTGCTCCAGCCGTTGCCAATCGCCTACGTCATGCCGACCGATGAAGACAGCGCAGGCGGATGACGCGCGCAACCCGTTGGCCAATCCCGTTTGCCAGTCGCCGCCGTCAGGAAGATGCCATATATCGAGCCAAGGCTTGATGCCCGCGCGCCGGAGCTTTTCGGCAATGCGCTTGACGGTCGGCTTCTCTTTGCTGTTGTGGGAAAGGAAAACGTCGAACTCTGGATCGGCTGAGTTGGCAATTGAATCGTTCATGCTGAGTAATGGCTCTGACATGGGAGTCTCCCGACTTGATGCCAATCTGCAGGTTTTGAGCTCGCCTGTTTCAGCTATTCAAACCGCAACCGCAACCCGCCTCTGATCATACGTGGCATGCCGAGGGTTTCGAGCGGCGTGCGGCCCACCGAATAGCGCTCATCCAGCACATTCTGCACAGCCAGAAACGCTTCCAAATAGCGGGCAAAAGGTTTGGCGACAGTCAGATCAATTACGGCAAAGCTGCCCAGCGGCAACCGATTTTGATCGTCGTCGAACTGTCTGCCGCTGGCGCGAAATTGCATTGCCGCCGTAACGTAACGCGGATGCGCGTAAACCGTTTGCAAAGTGAATTGATGACGCGGCACTTGGGGAATCAACAAACCTTCCAACGTGCGATCTTGTGGCGCGCGGCGTACCGTGGCATCGGCAAACAAATATCCGGCAGTGATCTGCCAATAGCGTGCAAACTGAAAATCCGTTTCGGCTTCGATGCCGCGCGAACGCGTGCGGCCCAGATTGCGGCGTTCGCGGGTGATCAAGGTGGGCGTAACCGTCAGCGTAAAATTCGACACCGGATTGACCGTCTCCGTCCAATACGCCGTCAGCCGCGTCGTGACATTGCGCGAGGGATTCCAACTGCCGCCGACTTCGCCGCCGGTCAATCGTTCGGCAACCAGTTTCTCGTTGGCGAGCGTTTGCGTGTCTCCCACGCGAAAGCCGCGATACAGTTCGTTGAGCGTCGGAGCGCGAAATGCGCGATAGGCTGATGCGCGCAAAGAGACGTTTTCTTGCGGACGGAAAATCAGCGACAGACGCGGACTAAACGCATCCAGCGAACGCGCCGGGAAAAAGCGCGGCGTGACGGCGTTGGTTGTCAGATTGCGCGTGACCGAAGACGCCGCCGAATCCCGCCAGTTGTCATAACGTGCATTGACCGACAATTGCCAACGGGCAGAAATGTTGACCAAATCCTGTACAAAAAAGCCTGCGCGTCGTTGACGACCGCCAGCACTGACAAACGTCGTCGCGCGATTGTTGGCAATGGCAGTTTCGTCGCTTCTGCCACGCACGCCACGTACATCGAATCCCGCGACCAACAGATGCCGCGCCAAACTCAAGCGCGACCAACTGGCCGAAACGCCCGCATCGCGTGACGGCACAAACTGCAAACGGTTCAAGGCTTCGGAATTGCGATTGGCCGCGACGGTCGAAAACGTCTGGTGATAGCGCTGCTGGTTGGCAAAGAGCGTCAGATTCCAATTGCTGCCATCCGGAGTTTTGAAGCGCACGCCCGTCGCCAGCGATTCGTTGGCCGTATCGTTGAGTTGCAAGACGGTGCCGTTTTTACGGTCTTCATCAAACAGAGTGCCGCGCGCAAACACCGACGCGTCATTGCTCCAGTCATACGCCAGTCGCAAGGTCAACGCTCTGTGTTGTGAAGCGGCGCGAGCATCTGCTGTGCCCTTGATTTCAGGCGCGATGATGAAATAGCCGTCCGTGCGAAAGGCTTCGCCGGAAACCGCCGCGCTGAATCCCCGCCAACGATCCGCCGCAAAAAAGGTCACATCAGCAGTATCCCGGTTGCCGTAACTGGATTCGACATTGACGATGCGATGGGAAGGTGGCCGGGTGAGCACATTGATCACACCGCTCAGCGCGTCTGAACCGTATAAATCCGACGAACCGCCGCGCACGATTTCGACGCGGTCAACCGCCAAACGCGGCACACGATCCCAATACACCCAACCGCCAAACGCATCATTCAGCGGCACACCATCAGACATCACCAGCGTACGACTGGCACCGGTTGCCCCTGCGCCGCGCAAACTGACGCCTTGGGTTGTGGGGTTGGCCACGACACTGCTCGAGCGGCGAAAAATGCTGAAGCCTGGCACCTGACGCAGCAGATCATCCACGGTTTGCGCAGCCGCACGGCTGATGTCTTTGGCATCGAGCACGGAAACGCTGGCGGGCGCATCACTCAACCGAATCTCTGCGCGCGCGGGCGTGACCGTCACCGTGTCTGCCAATGAAGCTGGTTCTAATGTCAGGTCTAAGGTCGCAGTAGACGGAACCGAAAGACGCTGGGCCTGCGCGGCAAAGCCGGTCGCTGTCACGCGCACTTCGTAATCACCGGGCAAGAGCTTGACGGCATAGCGCCCTTCGGCGTCGGTTGTCGCAGAAATGGCCGATTGTTTATTCGCTGTGAATGAAAGTTGTGCGCCGCCGATCGCAGCGCCACGCGAATCAGTGACGCGCCCTGTCAGCGCAGCTTCTGTCGTCGTTTGCGCCGCCACACCGACGACGCAAACGAGCAAACTCAACAAAGAAATGACGGCTGTCGAAATGCGGGGATACAAGTGTTTCATCTGATGCAACTCAATCGTGCGAATGCGCGTGAGGCTTCTCCTTCTCGATTTTCACCGGTTTGGTTTTGAGATCAAATCGTAGCAATTCCGCCGCCGAATCACCAACATTCTCAAATTTCTGTTGTTGCCCGGCGGCCAGCCAGTCGGCTTTGCCCAATTCCAGATTCAACTTGCGCCGCTTCCCTTTCGCATCTGTCGCGTTAAATTTCGCGGGCGTCAACACAATCAACAACACCGGTTCAGTGGCTGTCGCCGCGACGTCAACTGCTTTGCCCGGCGCACACACCAACCGCGTCACGCGAATTTGCTCGTTTTCAAATTGCACCTTCGCCAGGTTTTCGCCTGCAGGCACATCCTCTCGAAAAAATTTGCCCCGCAGCGTCTTGTCATTGACCGGCTCGGTTTTGAATTCAACGCGCAAAAAATCGCTGGGCGTGTCGCTCGGGTTTTCGACTTCGTGAATTTCGCTGACGGATTTGTACAGGCGAAAGCTGCCCGCTTTGACCGCCGGCCGTGTCACCGCCCCATAACTGGTATTGGTGTGTTTAAACACCACCGGCCCGCTGTCGTTCAGGTACACATACGCCGAAGCGGTTTCGGTATGATTGTGCGCTGCGATTTTCTCTTTCGCGCCGTAATGCACACGCACGACCTTGATCCAGTCATTTTCAAATTCCAGTTTGTAATTGTTGGGCACGGCTTTCAGCGGGTCTTGCGCCAAAGCAAAGCTGGTAAACGCACACATCACAAGAGCGAACACAAATAGACGGTTCATCGTCTGTCCTCCTAAAATGAAATTCCTGATTTCTGACCGGGCACATTTGCCCGCCAATTGTACAGACGAACGCCAAGCAAAAAGGATGCAACCAGCGCCGGGATTTTTTGCTGCTGAAATCAACATTTGGTGCGTTGACAATTTGTTGCGTAGGAAATCGGTTGGCCACGACCATCAAATTCAAACTGACAGCAGGTCAAAAAGAGCTCTTTCAGTTTTGCCCGCCCGCGTTGCACGCGCGATTTCACGCCCGGCAATGACAAATTTAGCTGTGCAGCAATGTCTTTTAGTGGAACGCCTTCCAAATCAGACAACCGCAAAGCCTCACGATACGGTTCTGGCAACCATTCAACCATTGGGCGCAAACACGTGGTTAGTTCCTGCCAGATGTCCCCGTCTTCACCTGGCTCGACGGCCCAGCGTTCGGCCAGATCATCCGGCAAAGGCTCGTACTCGCGCGCGGTGCGGTAATGATCAATCAGCGAATTTTGCGCGATGCGATACAACCAGGCTTGCAATCGCTCGCCATCGGCCAACGTTTCCAGCCGCGAATGAATTTTGACAAACACGTCTTGCAACAAATCTTCCGCCAGGTCGCGATTGCCTGTGCGATGACGAAGAAAGCTCAACAGATTTGCGTGGTAATCCTGCCAAACCTGCTCGGAAGACTTTATTTCTTGCATACGGTAAAAACCTCAGTCGCCTTGGTGGCAGCGGGACAATAGCGATGCGCTGCCCAACCAAACGCGAAAGCCAATGCCAGCACAATGACGAAGGGCAGCCAGGTTACGCGCCAGACACTGCCTTTCCAACCGCCCGTGTCCAAGCCGCGCGCAGCCTTGACCAAACCGGAGGCCAGCGCTGCTTGAAACGCGGCCTCGGCAAAAATCGCCGGAGCTTGATAAATCAGATACGCGCCAGCACCGAAAATGCCGACCAGCAAGGCAAGCAGCAACAACAACACAACCACCGGCAAACAGCCCTCATCTCCCAAATCAAAATCCAAACTGCTGCCGCCAACGTTGCCAGAACTGCCAGAAGAGCCGCCGGACCAATTGAGAGCTCCGCCGCCTGTCGGGGGTGATGCGCTGGCGGCTGAGAGCCATTCCGAACCGGCAGCGGATTCGCCCCAACTATCGGTCGCTCCGGCGCCGCCAGAACTGCCGCCGCCGAATCCCTGCCAGTCAGTGGCGCTGGAACTGCCGCTCGTCCGAACGCTGCCGCCAGAACCGAGGTCAAATGAGATGCTGTCGCCGATGGAACCAGAACGAGAACTGGTCTTGCGCGCCGTTAGTTCGTGCCGTGCCCGTGGACTGATGCCGATGTACCACAACCAAAGCCGCAACAAGACAAAAAACACGCCATACGCGACACATACCGCAATCGGATAGCGCACTGGCATCGAGCTGATCCCCACAGCGAGCAACAGTTTGCTGGTAACGACGCCCGACATACACACTGCGCTCAGAATCAGTGTCATATGAAAGCGCACAAAAAAGTGCGCCAGCAAACGATGTTTGAATTTTGTCTCAGTCAACGGCTCAGCCGACGGCTGTCCAGCCACAGACTGTTTGCCTTTGTGCAGGTGTGAGTTCATTTTCGCCACGGCTCAAGGCTTCAAATCTCAAGGCACAAAATGTGTTGGCTAGCGCAATCGTATGCGCTGCGGTTTGGCGTTCGGTACGCGCTCAATGACCTTGCGCGCTTCCAAATCGAGCTTGACGACAGTTGTGTACCACTTCATTGAACCGTCGAGTTTTCCTTGCAGCGGTTTGCTGACAGCAACAAACAACTCTTTCAAAGTTAATTCCTTGCCGTTCTGTAATGCCGTCACAATCGCCTGGCGTACGACGTCGTATTTCGCCTTGCTGATGCTGACACCTTGCTTGGCGGGATCAGGATGTTGGGCAAAAAATCTGTCTTCCATCAATAACGCTCCTTTGGCAATAACACTCCTTTGGCAATAACACTCCTTTGGCAATAACACTCCTTTGGCATTAACACTCCTTTGGCATCAACGCTCCTTTTGACCTGACAAGTTTGTGGTCGCTGTCAGAAACGTCTGCACAACAGGACAGGTTTCGCATTCTGTGCGGCGCCAAACAAATCACCAAGAAAAAAGGGGGCAAGGATAATTTCCCTGCTCCCCCAGACCAGAAATACAACCGAGTTATTTCGCGTCAGCCGTTTGCGCGGGTTTCTTTTCTATCGTCTTGATGTCGTTGAAGTGCAGGATCGAATTGAAAAGCATCCCGAATTCGCCGTGGTTTTGCCAACGGTAACAGGGGTTGGTGGCAAACAGCAGCACGCGTCCTTTGCCGTTGGGCACATCCACGATCGCCGGACGATTACGCGTTTCGATGATGCCACGCGCCAAACCGCTCAGCACGTTCCGTTCCGTGCCAGGAAAGCGCATCAGCACCTGCTGTTCGCGATCACGTTCCGGCACAGACAAAAGCGGCCCGTTGGCATATCGCACCGAGATTGTTTTGTTGCCATAACCGTAAAAAATCGGATGTGTCGGTTGCAGGATTTCCGCCTCGACAATCGGGCCCGGCGCATAAAACTGCGGCGAAGTGCGGCTGGCATCAACGGAACGTGTCAGGCCGAATTCTGCGGGAAAGAAACTCGCCTGCCCCAACGTCACAAGCAAGCCGCCCGCTTGCACAAACTTCTCAAACTCGGCAACACCCGCCAAGCCCATGCCGCCAGTGATGTCTTCGGATTCGCCGTACATGCCGTGCGATTTGAACTCCTCTGATTTCGTGTATGCCAGCGGTTTGCGCCGAGGTTCCAGATCAAAAACCAATCCTTTGCCGCTGCGCCCCTGATTCGGCACCAAAATCAAATCGTATGCGTCGCGCAAATTGCCTTGCCCTTTGCTGGCCTGAATGACGCGCTCCTTGTAAATCAGATCGTACTTCACGCCGAATTGATCCAGGGCGTGACGCACCCAGCCGACTTCCTGTGTGTTGCCCCAGGTCGAATAGACGGCCATGCGCGGCAAATCCACTTCGTGCAGCGGCACGGTAGGCAACCCGGCCAGCGCAACAGCTTTCAAGCCCAACTCTTCAATAGCGGTTTTGCTTGCGGCGTTTGCCGGCACCAACAATGAACCGGCAGGAACTTGCACATCGCCCGCTTTGAATGCCTGATCGTTGGCCTGAACTTTTGCGTCCTGCAACCGATAGCGCAGCGCAATGAGGTTGTTCGAGCCGTAATTCAGCACGGCCAATGCGGCGGCGCCTGCGCCTTTGACCTCGCCTTTGACCGACAGCCGTTCGACGTTTTCCGCCGCTGCCGCGAGGACGGCCTTGTCAGAAATTTCGACAACAGGCGTATGCGTCATCAACCCCATCGTCCAGCCCGTATCGTCATAGGTGCGCAACGCCGGATCAGGGAAGTTTTGCTTTTCGAGTAGGATCTTGGCCAGACGTCCGTAAGGCTGGTCGCGTTTAACGACAAACGAACCGGCGGGAAAGGTTCCTTCTTTGAGCGTGACATCGGCGGTCAAACGACCGACTTCGATGCCTTGCACGCGCAACGTATTCACGATGAATTCGACGCCGGTCATGTTTTGCTGCGCTGGGATGATGAATCCATAGGGCGCATTGGTTTTGCCGTCTTCAATGGAATTGCGCGACTTTTTGTAGAAGTTCTCGAGAATGATTTTGGGAAACTGACTGGTCAATTGCAGCGCAGACAGCACGCCCGTTTGCATGTAGTTCGTGTTGTTGCGCATGGACCATTCGACTTCGCGATACGGCGGCAACGGACGATACCATTCGCGCGAAGTCTGCCCCGCTCCCCCAAAACCTTCGGGCGGTGCGACGCGCCGTTTCATCGTGTTCGCGCCACCGTTGCCAAAGGTTTCATACATCCGAATCATCCCGTTGTGGTTGGACGACATAAACGCCAGATACCCGGGCGACCACATATCCACGAATGCGTGCGTCCAGACGCCGGGCATTCCGTATTTGATCATCTGTGCCATCTCGAAATTCGAGAACCACGGCAATTCGCCATACAAAATCGGATCGAGCGTCGGCTGTTGCGGCGCTTGCCCGCTGAAAGTGTACATAAACGGCACCGATTCGTGCAGGTCATGCATGATCGGCGGATGCCATTGCAGGTACCAATTCAGCAGGTTGCGCATCGTCACCTGGGAATAGTTGATGTCGCGGTTGTTGTCGTGAAAGATGTATTTGCCCCAATACGGCGGCCCGCCCATCGAATCCTGTTCACCGGTTTCGTCTAGTTTGTGGCGGTAATACCAGTCAACATAGCGGTCGCGTCCGTCAGGATCAGCGGCGGGCGTAATGCTGACGATCACGTGGTCGCGAATTTCGTTGATCAGCGGAGAGTCTTCGACCGCCAGGCGATAGGCCAATTCCATCAACATTTCAGGCGGCCCGGTTTCGCCGCTGTGCAATCCGCCGCTGAAATGATAAAGCGGTTTTGCCTTGGCGATGATTTCCTGCGCCTGGGCTTCGCTCAGACGGCGAGGGTCGGCCAGTTGCGCCAGATAACCGCGATAGGTTTCCAGGTTTTTGATCGTCTCTTCGCTGGCCACAAACACAACCAGACACTCGCGGCCTTCGTCGGTTTGCCCAATGTTGATGACTTTGACGCGCGGCGAGGCTTTTTCCAGCGCACGGTAGTAACGATAACTGTCAGCCGTCCGCGTCAGTTTCTGTGGAGTGCCAATGTGATACCCAAGCACGTCTTTGGGTGAAGGAACGCCCGCAACCTTGGGCAAATGATCCACCAGCGGGCTGCTAAATTCCGGTCTGGTCGTCCAGCTTTTGACGGACTTGGCAAAATCTTCGTCCATTGCCTGTTTGCTGCTTTGCGCCCAGGCCGTCAGGCTGGCGCAATAAAACAACAGGCAGAGCCACAACAAACGTTGGCGAACGATTGGCGTGAAAGACATCGTGGCATGCTCCTCTTGGCTTGCGATCTGGTTGTGAATTACTGTTGTGCGTGGAAATAGAATGAGTCGGCGCGGATTGTAGGTGCCACTCACAGGCAAGTCAATTTTCCCATTTCATTCGCCGACTTCGGAACGAACAAACATGACCTCAAGCAAAGTTCACCACTTTTTCAGCACAGCGCTGGCCGGACTGTTGCTCTGTTCGCTCGCGCTTTCTCTGGCAGGACAAACCGCAAAACCAAAATCCAAGATGAAAAAATTCGTGTATCCCGTCGCCAAGACCGTCAATCAAGTAGACGATTATCACGGCGTCAAAGTCGCTGATCCGTATCGCTGGCTGGAAGACCCGGACGCCGCCGACACGCGTGCCTGGATCGAAGCAGAAAACAAACTGACGTTCGACTTTCTGGAACAGATTCCCCAGCGCAAACAGATCAAAGAGCGACTGACGACCTTGTGGAATTACGAGAAATATTCGCCGCCATTCAAAGAAGGCAACCAATATTTCTATTTCAAAAACGACGGATTGCAGAATCAGGATGTGCTTTACACGCTGGCGTCGCTCGAAGCCGCCCCCCGCGTGTTGCTCGATCCCAACAAACTCTCAGCCGACGGCACGGTCGCGTTGTCAGGATTGGCCATCAGCCACGATGGCAAATATCTGGCGTATTCGTTGTCTTCTTCCGGCTCGGATTGGCAGGAATGGCACGTGCGCGAAATCGCCACCGGGCGTGACCTGAGCGACGTCATCAAATGGTCGAAGTTTTCTGGCGCGGCCTGGACCAAAGACGGCCAGGGATTCTTTTACAGCCGTTATGACGAGCCCAACGAAAAGACCAAACACGAAGACGTCAATTACTTTCAGAAACTCTATTACCACCGGCTGGGCGCCGCCCAAGCCGAAGACGTATTGATTTACGAACGCAGGGATCAAAAGGAATGGGGATATAGCGGCGATGTCAGCGACGATGGCCGCTATCTGATCATCAACATCTGGGTAGGCACCGATCAACGCAACCGCCTGTTTTACAAAGACCTCACGGACAAAAACGCCAAGGTCATCGAACTCATCAGCGAACTGGAAGCCGCGTACAACTTCATAGACAATGACGGGCCGGTGTTTTGGCTGCGCACCGATCTCAACGCGCCGCGTGGCCGCGTCATCGCAATTGATACGCGTCAGCCCGCGCGAACCCAGTGGAAAGAATTGATCCCGCAAGTCGCGGAAACGCTCGAAGGCGTCAATATCGTCGGCCAGCATTTTGCGGCGTCCTATCTGAAAGACGCACATACGCAGATCAAGCTGTTTGACCTGCAAGGCAAATTTGTCCGCGAAGTCAGTTTGCCCGGCTTGGGCACGGCATCAGGCTTTGGCGGCAAACGCAGCGACACTGAGACCTTTTACTCTTTCACCAGCTTTACGACGCCTGCGACGATCTATCGCTACGATCTGGCGTCGGGAAAGAACACGCTCTATCGCCAGCCCAAAGTCGGTTTCAATCCGAACGATTACGAAACCCGGCAAGTCTTTTATGCGAGCAAGGACGGCACGCGCGTGCCGATGTTCATCACGCATAAAAAGGGCTTGAAACTCAATGGGCAGAATCCGACGTTGCTGTATGGTTACGGCGGATTCAGCGTTTCGTTAACGCCCGCGTTTTCGATACGCAATCTGGTCTGGATGGAAATGGGCGGCGTGTATGCGCAACCAAGCTTGCGCGGCGGCGCTGAATACGGCGAAGAATGGCATCAGGCCGGCATGAAATTGAAAAAGCAAAACGTCTTTGACGATTTTATTGCGGCGGCGGAATGGTTGATTGCCAACAAATACACGTCTACGCCCAAGCTGGCGATTCACGGCGGATCAAATGGCGGCTTGCTGGTCGGCGCGTGTATGACGCAACGGCCTGATTTGTTCGGCGCAGCGTTGCCAGCCGTCGGCGTGATGGACATGCTGCGCTTTCACAAATTCACCATCGGTTGGGCCTGGACGTCGGATTACGGTTCGCCTGACAACGCTGACGAATTCAAAGCGCTGTATGCCTATTCGCCATTGCACAACCTGAAACCTGGTACGAAATATCCGCCGACGATGGTTACGACTGCTGATCACGATGACCGCGTCGTGCCTGCGCACAGCTTCAAATTCGCTGCCGCGTTGCAGGCCGCACAGGCCGGTGAAGCCCCCGTCCTGATTCGCATCGAAACCAAGGCCGGTCACGGCGCGGGCAAACCGACCGCCAAAATCATTGAAGAGGTCGCCGATGAATGGGGCTTTCTGATGCGCGTGTTGGAAGTAAAGTGATCCCGCAGAAGGCCTGAAGAAAAAGAGGGTAAAAAAACGATGGGCGGAAAACTTGTTCATTTTCCGCCCATCGTTTTTTGTTTGCTTCAAGTAAGCCAAGAGATCATTCAAACAAGCGCGCTTCGCCGGTGGGCAGATCGCGGCTGGCATTCCATTCCACCCACTTCACACGACCGGCGCGGATGGCGTCGCGCACCAGTTTTTCGCGACGCGTCAGCCCGGCGTTCCCTGTTTTGATTTCAATAAAAACGACGTCGCGAATGTACCGCTCTTCGTCATCGTTCAATCCATCAAACACGATCAGGTCAATCGGGCTGCCGATGAAGCGAGCGTCTTTGGGGTTGTAACTGAAGTTCGGCAAATACGGCACAAGCTGTTCGGTGATTTTGCCGGTCGTCACGGCCTGGCTGCGTTGGATGGCTTCCTGACGAATTTGCCGCTCCTGTTCCAGTTTCCATTCCTGCAACAGCGTTTGGGCTTCGCGTACGGCCAGCGCGCGTTGTTCGCGCCGCAGGTGTTGCAACTCCTCTTCACACCAGGCGCGAAAGAGCTGTTGCGCTTGCACCAACGCGTCGCGTTGCGCTTGCGCCAGAATGCCCTGACTTTCGCGGTCGCGCCATTCCTGCACGCGCTGGCGAATTTTGTCCTGCATGGAAAACTCGGCCTGTCGCTTCCACGCCTCCATCTCTTCCTGCACCAACCACGGCAAGCGCGCTTTGAACGACGCGTAGCGATAGACAAACACGACCAAAGCCAGGATCGTGACCAGCAAAATGACCGTCAAAAACAAATGTCCGTAATCCATCGGGGGTCTTGGGTTCTTATGCGCGCCGTGCCAGGGTCATTTTCATGCCGTGTTTGGGGCGCAGCGTCACCAGCGGTTCCAGTTCAACCGGATGCCCCGGCGCCAAACGCATCTGCCATTGTTGCGCCAGCGTCGCGAGCACGAGCACGCCTTCCATCCAGGCAAAGTTTTCGCCGATACACAAGCGCGGTCCGCCGCCAAATGGGAAGTAGGAAAACTGGGGCCGCGCCTCTTTCGCTTCGGGCGTCCAGCGTTCCGGGTCAAAGCGTTCCGGGTCAGGAAAGTATTTCGGATTGTGGTGCATCACATACTGGCTCATCAGCAGAATCGCGCCCGCCGGAATGTGATAGCCGTTGATTTCGTAATCTCCCAAAGCGCGCCGCCCGATGATCCACGCAGGCGGATAAAGCCGCATGGATTCTGCCAGCACCATTTCGGTGTATTTCAAGCGGGGATAATCTTCAGCCGTCGGCAGGTGTCCACCAAGCACGGCATCTGCTTCAGCCTGCAACCGCGCTTCGACGTCAGGATTTTGCGATAACAAATACCAGGTCCAGGTCAGCGCGTTGGCGGTTGTTTCGTGCCCGGCCAGAAAGATGGTCATGGCTTCATCACGCAACTGCTCGTCGGTCATGCCGGTACCGTCGCCTTCGGTATCACGAGCCTGAATCAGCATCGAAAGCAAGTCGCCGTGATCTGCGCCGCTCTGCCGCCGCTCGTTGATCATGCGATAGATCGTTTCGTCCAGGCGTTTTTTCGCCTGCTTGAACCGCTGCACCGAGGGCAACGGCAATCGTTCGATCAATTGCGAAAACGGCAACGTCAACCGATTAAAAGCCGCCATGGTCGTGCTGAGCGCATCGCCGATTTCGTCGGCTTCGTGAATGACATCGGTGCCAAAAAGCGTTTTGCCTGCGATGGCCAAGGTCAGCCGCATCATCTCGCGGGCGATGTCGCGCGTTTCTCCGGCCTGCCATTCGGCGCTCATTTGCGCCGCATATTCGACCATCGTGGTGGCGTATCCGGCGATGCGTTGCCGGTGAAAGGCCGGTTGCGCCAGCCGCCGTTGTCGTAGATGAAACTCGCCTTCGCTGGTTAACAGACCTTCGCCCAGCAAGCGTTTGGCGCGCTGCAAGCCCTCGCCCTTCATGAAGTTTTTGTTGTGCGTGATCAGCACATCCCGGATCGCATCTGGATTGTTAAGCAAAAACACGGGCACCGGGCCGAGCATAAAGTGCGCCAGTTCGCCGTATTCGTTTGCCAGCCCCTGCAAGAATTTCAGCCGATTGCGGCGCAACGACAAAAAGTTGACTGCGGGAATCAAGGGACGCGGCCCGGGCGGCAGCGTGGCAGCAGCGGCAGTAGTCATTCCGATACCTCCGTAGCGATTGTTTTCCTTCTCTTCTGCTAATTCTGTGAATTCAGCGCCTGCGCGGCGTTTGCGCGCCGGTCGCCGAGGATCATCTTTTAGCACGAACCGAGGTCAAGAGTCAGTCAAGGCGGGTAAAGTTTTGTCAGCGCCAACATGCGCATACGCGCATAAATACAAAAGAGCGGCGCCGGCAAAGCCTGGCTTCCGCTCTCTTTTATCCTCTCTGGCGAGAATCATTGGATCGGCGTCGGCACAGCCTGACTTCCGCCCTCCTTCTCTTGCATGTGAGGGGCAACAAGAACCGATGTCGGCGCAGCCTGACTTTCGCTCCCTGTTGTGTGCACATTGGTGCACGTGTTGTTTCCGGATTCAACACGCACATCATACGAATTTAAACCATAACGCCAACGCGTAAAGGTACGTAATCTCGTGTCAGGAAAGAGCCCTAAGTCTTAGGGGAAATGCTGAAGCCAGTGCGGATTTGTCCGGCCAAGGTTGTCAGTGTGCCGGAAAGCCATCGGCATTCATCACGCGCTGTGCCTGGGCAAAATGCCGCCGTTCGTGCAGCACGATAATGCGCGCCGCATCCAGCAGGCTATAGGTTATAAAACCGGCAAAGGGCGACGTCATAATCACCTGGGCAGGCTTAAACGGTGCGAGAGCTTGCACCTTATCAACCACGTCTTCCTGATGCGTGAGAAAGCGGCTGACGATTTGCGGATCAATCCCGCTGGCGGCAGGAGCCGCGATTGGCGGCGCTTTGAACTTTTGCGTAGCGCCGGGCGCAATGTATTTGACCATCATCTTGCCAAAGAACGCGGGTAAAAATGGCAGCCGTTCCAGTAACGAAGCGGTTTTCGTCCCGTTGATTGTCTGCTCAAAGGCCGGGAACATGGCCCGGTTGGTTGCGATCAGATGTTCCAGACACTGGGCGACGCTCCATTGATCGGCGCTGGGCTTCCAGTTGAGCTGTGTCGCCGACAAATGTCCGAACAATTTTTGTGCGTCTATGGCAATGGCTTTGGCTTCGGTAATTACGTCAGACAAGGTAATAACCTGATCGTTCATCAAGAGGCTCCTCTTTTTTTCTGGCGAGGGTCAGATAGTTTCAAAGCGCGAGTAATGCACGGCGCGCTGTTCTGTCACCGCTTGATTGGCGGCGGAAAAAAGCGCTCTTGGCTGATTGAAATCGCGCGCCTCCAGGGCATCTTTCAGACTTTGCAATTCGGCAATCAGCGAACCCAACGCGCGCGCAATGTTGGGCTGATTGGTCAAACAGATGTCACGCCAAACGCTCCACGAACTGCCCCCCAAGCGCGTCATATCGCGCCAGCCGGTGGCAGCCAACCGCTGCGCCAGCGCACGCGACGCGATTTCGCCATCGTGTTCCGCGCCCAACAATGACGCCAACGCGCTGGCAGTCAGTTGCGGCAAATGGCTGATCAAGGCGACCGCCGCGTCGTGCGCGGCAGGTTCCGTCAGCAACACGCGCGCGCCCAGCGACGCGGCAATCCCTTGCAGAATTTCCAACGCCGCCGGATCGGCGTCGGCATCCGGCGTCAACGCATACGTCGCGCCGTCAAACATATCAGCGCGAGCGTATTCGACGCCGGTATGTTCGCTGCCCGCCATCGGATGTCCGCCGATAAATGTCGCACCAGCGGTCAACGAACCGCGCGCGACGCGACAAATTTCGGCTTTGGTGCTGCCAGCATCAGTGACGATTGCGCCCGGTTTGATCAATCCGGCGCGGCTGCGCAAAAAATCAATGATCGCGCCAATCGGCGCAGCCAAATACACCAAATCCGCCTGACA
>JAEUQO010000334.1 GCA_016789605.1 Acidobacteriota bacterium | reverse complement strand
TTGTTTGAGCCATTTCAGCACCACAAATCCCTTGTCATTTTCCATTTTCCATTTGTTATTTGTGATTTGTCATTGCGCGTCTGTCGCACACAACCGATGACAAATCACAAATCTCAACCGACAAATGGAAAATGGAAAATGGAAAATGATTTTGAAGGGAAACTACAAATTGAATTTTTACCGCGCCTCTTTCAGCCCGTAAGCTTCCAGGTATTTGACGCCTGTGCCGGTGTTGAACAGCACTGTGCGTTCGCTGGCTGACACTTGCCCGCTGCTGAGCATTTTTTTCAACGCCGAAAAACACGCCGCGCCTTCGGGTGCGCAAAAGATGCCTTCTGCCGCGCCGACGACTTTGGTGTCAGCGATCATTTCTTCGTCGGTGACGGCAATCGCGCCGCCGCCGCTCCGGCGCAAAATGTCGAGCATGATGAAATCGCCAATCGCGCGCGGCACGCGCAGCCCCGAAGCCGCCGTGTGCGCATTTTCAAATTCCGGCGCTTCGTCCCAGCCGTTTTCGTAGGCGCGAACAATCGGCGCGCACCCTGTGGCTTGAATGGAAAACATGCGCGGGCGCTGCGAGCCAATCCAGCCCATCGCCTCCATTTCGTCGAAGGCTTTCCACATGCCAACCAAACCGGTTCCGCCGCCGGTCGGATACAAAATCACGTCGGGCAATTCCCAGCCAAACTGTTCGGCCAATTCATAACCCATCGTTTTTTTGCCTTCGATGCGGTACGGCTCTTTGAGCGTGGAAACATCGAACCAGCCTTCGGTTTCTTTGCGTTTGGCGACTTCCGCGCCGCAATCGGTAATCAAGCCGTCAATCAACGTGACCTGCGCGCCGAGTTGCTGGCATTCAATGCGATTGGCTGCGGGCGTGTCGCGCGGCATAAAGACGTACGCTTCCAATCCAGCCGCCGCTGCATACGCGGACATCGCGCCGCCTGCATTGCCCGCCGTGGGAATGGCGACTTTTTTGACGCCCAATTCTTTGGCCATGGAAATGGCTGCAGTTTGCCCGCGCGCCTTGAATGAGCCGGTCGGATTCGCGCCTTCGTCCTTGATGTAAAGCTCCGGCATGCCAACAAGCGCGCCCAACCGTTTGGCGTGCGGCAACGGCGTCCAGCCTTCACCGAGCGTGACGATGTTTTCGTCGTGAACCACCGGCAAGACTTCGCGATAACGCCAGAGCGAAGAAACGCGGCCTTGCAAACTGTCTTTGGTCAGCGATTGCGCCGCGCGCTTCAAGTCATAGCGAACCAGCAACGGTTTGCCTGCTTCGGACAGGTTGTAAAGCTTATTCGGTTCGTAAGTCTTGCCCGTTTTAGAGCATTCCAGGTGAGTAACAAACATTCGATTAGTTCTTTTCCTTTTGAGTTTTTGCTGACCCGATCATTCGCCGTCTTCGTCAATCGGGCGCCAGTACAAATGATCTTTGTAATCATTCAAGCCAGACACGGCACGAGTCAGAACCCTATGCGCCCAAGCACGTGACGTTGAAAACTGTAATCTTTGGCGAAGTAAGCCACGATATCGAAATCCTGAATTGAAAGCGTGAGGTTATAATTTGCCGCATAGTTTCATTCAAGGTTCCAACGGTCAAAATGCGCCCTCTTTTCTTGGCAAATTCTACCAGCCGAGTTGCAAAGTGAAGCGAAATGTCCGCCCATCGTTCAGCGTGTTGGTAATCACTCCAAAATTTGGATTGATGACATCCGTGCCCGGTTCGGCGAATTGCGGAGTGTTCAGAAAATTGATGGATTCAGCGCGAAACGTAAGCCGCATATCGTGTCTGACTGACCACGCACGGGAAAGCGCGGCATTGACGTTGCGAATCGGACCTTTGCGAAAGACATTACGCCCCAAGTTGCCGCGAACGTCTCCTGCTCGTAATGGCGCAAACGCCTCGCGCGGCAACAGTTGTCGCGAAGTGTCCGGGTGGCCAATCGTCCGCCCCAAAATCGCAGGATCGAGCAAATTTGGACGGTCATTGCTGCTGCCGTCGGCGTTGCCGTATGGCGGAGCGTCGGAACCGCTCAGCACATTGAATGGAGTCCCGGATTTCATCAGCGCCACTGCCGACAAATTCCAGCCGCCAAACGTCCGCAACCAGCGTTTCGACGAAACGGGCGTCAGGTAAACTGTTCGCCACAACAATGCATGAGTCTGGTCAAAAGCGCTGAGGCCTTTCATATCGCGGTGAATTTCAAATTCCCATTGGCTGCGCGATTGGCGCGAATCCCCGCCGGTTGCCGTGTTGGTGTAATTGCCACCCAGGTCAATCGCTTTGCTGAACCAGTACGAAACATCCAGGGTCAATCCTCGCAGACGCGGAATCTCGCTCCACAGCACGGTGGCGCGGCCTGCGTCATAAAACCCGCGCGAACCATTGGTGGCAATGCGAACATCCGCGAAATTCCGGTCGGCGCGGCGCTCGTTGATCGTGGCAGTTGTCGTCGGGACGCCCGCTTTCGGATGTGCGCGGTTGGTGTAAAACGTTGACAGCAATTTGTGCGAACGGCTGCCGATGTAACTCATTTGCAATTTCAACGACCGCGAAAATTCCTGTTCCCAACTCAAACTGTATTGATGCGAGTAAGGAGTGGCCAGTTCAGAATCAACTTGATAAATCTCAGGCGCGGCGTTTTGCCCGCTGGTTCCAAGCGGGTTGACCAGATTCGGCGCTCGCACGACCAAGCGGCGACTGCCCGGCGGATTGAAACGAACCTGCTGAAACGTGACCGGAAAAATTTCGCCGAAATGCAATCCGTAATTCGCGCGCACGACGCCATAGCTTCGCGGCAGGCGATAAGCCAGGCCTACCATCGGCGCGAAATTGTTCAGGTCGCTGTCGTAAGGAATGGTGTTGAGGTTGTTGACTTCAACCGGTCGCGTCGTCGGTTGATAGCGCAATCCATAATTCAGCGTCAGCTGTTTGGTCGTTTGCCAAACATCGCCCGCGTAAAACTGAAACTCCCAATTGCGAAATCCTCTGTGCGTATCACCAACCGCGACCGCGTATTCAGATGCCGCGCCCAGCCGAAAATTCGTAATCGCATCGCGGCCAAAATCGGCGGCAAAAAAGAAAAAGCCGCGTTGTGAATTGGATTCCAGCCCGTTGATCTGCCTGCGCAAAGCGCTGAACCCGGTTGTCAACGCATGTCTGGAAATGCCGCGGCGCATTTGCCCCGCATATCGAATCTGGTTTTGCGCGCGGTCAATCGGAATGCTGCCGTCCGGTCCCAGAAAGCTCAGCGCGGTGACAATCACAAACGGTCCGACGGCGTTTTTCTCAGGCTCGAGCAACGTGCTCAACCGGTCGTAAGTCGCGCTGAATTGCGTGACGGTGGTCGCATTCCATTGCCGCGTCCAAAACATTCGCGCCAGATGAGATTTTGTGTCGGTGTTCGGATTTTGCCCGGACACCAGCTGAAAGGCGTCCACGCTTTGCGAAGTATATTGATACTGCAATCCGAGCGTGTCTTTGCCACTCAAGGTTTGTTCCAACCGCGCGCCCGCCTGATTGTTGTTGATAGTTTGCGGCGCGTTGGTATTTAACGCGCGGGGATTGATGTCCGTGCGGTTGGGCAACTCCGCCGGAAAGGCCGCCAACCAGCGAGTTAAGATCGCCCGCGTCGCCGGATCGGTCGCCAGCGGAGTCCGCTCATCCGGTTGCGGAACCAGCACATTACCGTTGACGTTACCGCGAACTTTGGTCTGTCCTGCTTCTACAAACAGTTTCGTACTTGGCCGCAACTCCACGCTGGAATTGAATCCGTATTCGTTTTCACGCGCAGGTTTGACTCCGCCCGCCTGAAAAAAAGACCGCGCGCTGAACACGCTATTTTGATGCGTTTCGTTGAGCTGCCCGTGAAAACCTTTTCTGATCGCCGCCGGAATGGTGATCGAAGTTTTGGGCGGCGTGCCGAATTCAGAGCTGAAATAACTGTTCGCCAGGTTGAATTCGCGCACCGGGGTCGCCGTCGTACCGACGCGAATGTTCAGCTCTTTCAGCGCATTGTTGTCCACCAGGTTGAACTGAACGTTTTCATTGCGCCGACTTTCGCCGGAAGCGGTGTCGGTTTTGCCCAGCAAATTCATTTCGATGCGTTTGGCCGCTTCAGAAGATTTCGCGTCAGTTTCGGAGGGCTTTTCCTGTTTGGAAACATCAGCACCGTTTTTGTTCGCCGCACTCGATTGTTGGGCAATGGCAACAGCGTGCCAGCCCAAAATGAGCAGCAAGAAAATTGACGGAAGCTGAAGTTTAAAACGCCAGTTTGCAAGTTGATTCGACATGGGTTGTTAGCGTTTCACGCTCTTGCCTGAACGATCAACGCCTGCCAGTTCCTTTCTTCACAGCGATTCTCAGGTTGGGGTGGTTTGGAACCTGCACGCCAGCAAACTGCATTGCAAGAAACCGTCTGCTTAGCGCGCGATACCGTACCAATTTCGCGTATGCCCTGTCCAAACCGAAAGAAGCAAAGTGAAGCCGGGTCGGGTTTCAGTCCTGGAATGGCTCACGTCGTAATCGAATCGCCTTTGCCCGCCATGAAGTCCTTGTTTTTGTCGCCGACCCAATAGCGCGCGCCTGCAATACACCAGATGAATTCCAGCGGCGAATCCTGCGAAAAGACCGGGTGATAATTCATCATCGGAATCGTCACCAGGTCGCCTTCGTTGACCG
Organism: Acidobacteriota bacterium; assembly: GCA_016789605.1. Lineage (GTDB taxonomy): Bacteria > Acidobacteriota > Blastocatellia > RBC074 > RBC074 > RBC074. The sequence goes on along the minus strand of JAEUQO010000334.1, from coordinate 920 downwards.
AAGTCACGAAGCACAGCTTTTCCGGCGATTCGTAAACTTCCATCGCCCCGTGGCCTTTGATGAAGATGTAGGTTTCTTCCTGATCGGTGTGATTGTGCGGTGGCCACGAGCGTTGATACGGCTGGAAGAATGTGTAACCGGCGATGAGTTTATCCGCCGCTTCGGGCACGTCGAACATCATGAAGACATCTTTGCCGGCCAGGTGCCGAATGCGATCTTCGCGCGTGGAATATTCGGCAAAGCTGGAATGATGCACTGGATGCACGTTTTCCGCCGTGGCCGAACATTGAATGACGCGCGCGGGTTCGCTGCCGGAATTGGAGAGTTGAAATTCTGCGCCGCGCGGAATGTACAACGTATCGTAAGGTGCGAGCGAATAGGTTTGGCCGCCGATAGAAACCTCAACCGCGCCTTTCCACATGAAAAGCAGGCTTTCGTCCGTTGCCAGGCACAACGTTTCAGAAGTTGCCCCCGCTGCAAGCGAATATTCGCCGCAACTCAACCATTCGAGCTGGGCGGCCTGTGGCGTAAAACGTTGTTGGTAACGAACGCCCGACGTTTCACTGTTGAAGGCTTTGAACAGTGTGCCGGGTTTGACGGTCTCGCTTTTGTGAATCGGTTCGGCAATGGTTGCCGGAGGAACTGCCAATTGAACTGCTTGTGATGTCATAACTATCGCTTCATCCCAGTCTGCTGATGAATCAGTACCGCCCGCGGTAGCAAGCGGGGGACTTTACTAAGCAACCCGCTCCCTACCGGTCGCGGTACTGATTCAAGGTGTTAGTACGACAACCTCAACCCAAATTGCCACTGACGCATCGTGGCCAATTGGAAGATGTTGGTGATACGGCCTGCCGTGCCCGGGCAATCTACACAGGCGTTCGGATTGGCCAGGTTGACCTTGTTCGGAATGTTGAACG
>JAEUQO010000326.1 GCA_016789605.1 Acidobacteriota bacterium | reverse complement strand
CGTGCCTCCGAATGCAAAAGCGAAAATTTCGCCGCCCGTCGCGGGCCGTATCACGCTCGATGGACGGTTGACGGTAGGTTCCGCGGTTGCGCGCGGACAGCGCATCGGCGTGATCGAGCAAATCCTCAGCGCGCCGGAGATCGCTGGGCTTGAAGCGCAGCGCGCCGCCCTCAGTTCGCAGGAGCTTCAGCAACTAACCACCGTGCAGCAGGCTCGCACGAAATTGAACGCCGCGCGCATTGAGCTTGAGCGCGCGCGCAATCTGGTCGAAATCGGCGCGGTTCCCAAAAAGCGTTTGCAGGAAGCGGAGACGGCTTACACGCTAGCCGCGCAGGAAGTCGCTGCCGCGGAGGCACAAGCGCAACTGCTCGGCGCGGCAGCGAAGCAGGTCGCGCCGACGCGCACCTACCCGCTGTTTGCGCCGGTCGCCGGCGTCATCAGTAAGTTGAATGTGGCGACGGGGCAGCAAGTCGAAAGCGGCATCGAGCTGGCCGAAGTAACGGCGCTGGATCGAGTCTGGTTGCAGGCAGCAGTCTTTGAGAAAGACCTGGCCGCAGTGCGTGGGGCGCCGCGCGCTTCGTTCGTCGTGACGGGACAACCTGACGAAGTGTTTCAGATAGACGGCAGCCGCAACCGGCTCGTCACCGTCGGCACAACTGTTGATCCGCAGACGCGCACCGTGCCGGTGTTTTATGAAGTAACAAATCAGGGCGGGCGCTTCCGCGAAGGGATGTTCGCCGAGATCACGATTGACATGAGCGGGCGGCAAACCGTGCTGGCCGTACCGAAAACCGCCGTGATTACCGAACAAGGCAAAACATTCGTTTTCGTCTTCAAAGGCGGCGAGAGCTTCGAGAAACGCGCCATCGTACTCGGCGCGGAAGGACAGGGATTTCACGAGATCAAATCGGGGCTTGAGGCAGGCGAACGCATCGTAATCGAAGGCATCTATCAACTGCGCTCTACGCAACCCGGTTCATAACGAAACAACAAGCAAGCAGAAGGAGTAACATCAAGAATGTTCGACAAATCTACATCGCTGGCAGCGGTCATTATCTTCGCAATCATCGCGCTTGCCGCTGGCTGTGCATCACATGAAAACGCCGCGACCAAATCCGCAGAGTCTCACGGCGGAACACACGCCGCGACACCGGCAGCTTTTCGCGTTGAATTCGCTGCCAATCCTGTGACCATCAAAGCGGGCGAGCCAGCGATGCTCAGCTTCACAGTGAAAGACGCGCAGGGCGCAATCGCACGCGATTTGCAGATTGTTCACGAAAAGCCAATGCACCTGCTGATCGTTTCAAGCGATCTGGCGGAGTTCAACCATGTGCATCCGACGCTCCAATCCGACGGGACATTCAAAGTCACACACATCTTTCCGAATGGCGGCGATTACACACTCTACGCCGACTTTACCCCGGCAAATTCTTCACAGACGGTTGAGCAAATTGCGGTCAAAGTGAACGGCAATGAGCGAGTGAAACAGCCGCTGGTTGCCGATGCCAATCTGACCAAAAGCGTTGACGGCCTCAACGTCACGTTGGAGTCAGACAAACCGCTCAAGTCAGGCGGCGAATTGATGCTCAACTTCAAAGTCGCGGATGCAAAAACGGGCCAACCAGCGATGGACTTGCAAAAGTATCTCGGCGAATACGCGCACTTCGTCATCATCAGCGCGGACTTGAAGGATTTCCTGCACGCGCATCCGATGTCACAGATAGAACACGGCGCGGCGGGCGGGCATCAACACGCGGAAGGAACAAAGCCGCATGCTGACGCGATGACGATGGCAAGTCCATCTTCAGTCGCTGCGCATACCACCTTCCCCCAAGCCGGACTCTACAAAGTCTGGGCGCAATTCCAGCGCGCAGACAAAGTCATCACCGTGTCCTTCGTTCTTGATGTGGCGTCAGGCGAAGGAATGGCCGCATCGGCAGGCAACGCCGGACATAGCCAGCACGGTGAGAAGCAGAAACACTGAAGCGTCAAATTCCACATCGCAATTATGCTCAACGCAATTATCCGCTGGTCACTTCAGAACAGGTTGATTGTTGTCGCCATCGCGGCGCTGCTGCTGGTCGGCGGCGCTTACGTTACTGTCAGCCTGCCGGTAGATGTGTTGCCAGACCTCAATCGTCCGACGGTTACGATCCTGACCGAAGCGGCGGGGCTTGCGCCGGAAGAGGTTGAAACGCTCGTCTCGTTTCCGATTGAAACGCTGATGAACGGCGCGCCGGGTGTGACGCGCGTTCGCTCGCAATCTGGCATCAGTCTTTCCATCGTCTATGTCGAGTTCGACTGGGGCACTGATATTTATCTCGACCGCCAACTCGTCGCCGAAAAACTCAATCTCGCGCGGGAACATTTGCCGGCAGGCGTAACGCCGGTGATGGGGCCGATCTCGTCCATTATGGGCGAGATCATGCTCGTTTCGCTCCGCTCAAAGAACGGCGCGACCAGTCCGCTCGATGTTCGCACGATTGCCGACTGGACGATCAGGCAGCGCCTGCTGACGATTCCGGGCATCGCGCAGGTGACGGTGATCGGCGGCGGTGTGAAGCAGTATCAGGCGCTGGTTTCGCCCGACAGACTCAAGCAGTACGGCGTCACCTTACAGGAGATTTCCGCCGCGCTCGAAAAATCGAACGTCAATTCGACCGGCGGCTTTGTTGACGCGCAGTCGCAGGAATATCTGATTCGCAACCTCGCCCGCTTTTACTCACTGGATGAGTTGAAAAACACGGTGGTCGCTTATCGTCAAGGGACACCGATCAAGCTGGGCGACGTGGCGAATGTCGAATTCGGGCCGAAGATCAAACGCGGCGACGGCGGGACGATGGGCGATCCGGCGGTGATCCTGGCAATCTCGAAACAGCCGGGCGCGTCCACGCAGGTCTTGACGGGAAAGATTGACGCCGCATTGAAAGAGCTTCAAGCCACGATGCCGCCCGATGTTGAGATCAACTCAGAGTTGTTCCGGCAGGAGAATTTCATCAACGCAGCCATCGGCAACGTGATTGAGGCGCTACGCGACGGCGCGATCCTCGTCATCATCGTACTCTTTCTGTTTCTGCTCAATTTCCGCACGACCTTCATCACGCTGACGGCGATCCCGCTGTCATTCATCGTCACGTTTCTGGTCTTGAAAGCATTCGGAGCATCGGTCAACACGATGACGCTGGGCGGACTGGCCGTAGCCATCGGCGAACTCGTTGACGACGCGATTGTGGACATCGAGAATGTCTTTCGCCGCCTGCGCGAGAATCGTCAGAGTGCGCAGCCGAAGCCCGCATTGCAGGTGATCTATCACGCCTCACTCGAAATCCGTTCGAGCATCGTTTACGCAACGTTCATCGTCGCGCTGGTCTTCGTGCCGCTCTTTGCCTTGACTGGCGTCGAAGGACGATTGCTCGCGCCGCTGGGGCTGGCCTACATCACGGCGCTCGTCGCTTCGCTGTTTGTGAGTCTGACGGTGACGCCGGTGCTGGCTTCGTTTTTATTGCCGCGCATGAAAGCGATGGGACATGAGAAAGACGGCTTTCTGGTGCGCTTCCTCAAGAAGTGGGATGAGCGATTTCTGCATAAAACGCTGCGCCATCCCTGGATCGTGATCGGCACAGCAGTCGTGCTGTTTTTCGCCGCCATCGCCACGCTGCCATTTGTCGGCACGGCGTTTCTGCCTGAATTCAACGAAGGTACGCTGACGGTCAATCTGTTGGCGCAGCCCGGCACGAGCCTCGCCGAATCAAACCGCATTGGCGCGGTGGCTGAAAAAGCCTTGCTTACCATTCCCGAAGTGAAATCAACGGGTCGCCGCACAGGTCGCGCCGAACTCGACGAACACGCCGAGGGCGTGCATTACAGCGAAATTGACGTTGACCTGAGAAAGAGCAAGCGCGAGCGCGAAGAAGTGTTGAAAGACATCCGGGAAAAACTCGCCGTGATTCCCGGCGTCGTCACGAACGTCGGCCAGCCGATTTCACATCGCATTGACCACCTGCAATCCGGCGTGCGCGCGCAGATCGCGGTCAAACTCTTTGGCGACGATCTCGCCACGCTGCGCGCCAAAGCCGAAGAGATCAAAAACGTGATGACGACGGTTGCGGGCGCGACCGACGTGCAGGTCGAAAAGCAAGTTCTCATCCCGCAAGTCCGCTTCAACGTCAATCGCACGGAGGCGGCGCGCTATGGCCTGCAACCGGGCCAGGTCGCCGAGACGTTGGAAACGGCGTTGAATGGCCGCAAGGTTTCCGAAGCGGTTGAAGGCCAGCGCCGCTACGACGTGATCGTGCGCTTTGACGACGCCTCGCGCGGCAATCTCGACGCTTTGAAGAACGTCACGGTTGATACGCCGCAGGGCACACAGATTCCGGTCTCCGCCGTCGCCACGATTGAAAAGCTGCCCGGGCCGAATCAAGTGCTGCGCGAGAACACGAAACGCAGAATTGTCGTGCTGTCGAACATTGCCGACCGCGATCTCGGCTCGGTCGTGCGCGAAATGCAGGATCGCATCAAAGCGCAGGTGCAGTTGCCCGAAGGGTATTTCCTCGAATACGGCGGCCAGTTTGAAGCGCAACAGGAAGCGACAAAGCGGCTCTCGGTGCTGACGGTCTTTTCGCTCGTCGCCATCTTCTTCGTGCTGCTGAAGGCGCTCGGCGATTGGCGTTCCTCGTTGCAAGTGATGATCAACGTACCGCTGGCGCTGATCGGCGCGATCATTGCGATGCTCATTACGGGCGGCGTCTTTTCGGTCGCCACGCTCGTCGGCTTTATCTCGCTGGTCGGCATCACCTCGCGCAACGGCATCATGATGATCTCGCACTATCTGCACCTGATCCGTGAAGAAGGCGAAGGCTTCACCGAACACATGATTATTCGCGGCTCGCTCGAACGACTGGTTCCTGTGTTGATGACGGCGCTGACGGCAGGCTTGTCGCTCATTCCGCTTGCGCTTGCGGCAGGAGAGCCTGGCAAGGAGATTTTGCATCCACTCGCGGTTGTAGTACTCGGCGGCATTCTGACTTCGACCCTGCTCGACCAACTGGTGACGCCAGCGGTCTTCTACAAATTCGGCAAACCAATCGCTGACCGCATCATTGCTGAGCGCGAGGCGGCTGGAAGCAAAGATGACTTCGGGGAAGACCGCATCCGAGAAGCGGACGTGCCGCCGTTTATCCAAGAGACACCAGCGCCGGTGGCTGGCGATTGACGCAGGCTCACAAGCCGCGCGGCGCTCATTATCGGTTGCCGAACAGCTTCCCATACGAGGCGCAACAAGGAGCAAAGCTATGAAGTTGTTTACCGGCATTCTCATGGCGGCATTCTTGGTGGTGGCGCTGACGATCACGCCGGGCACGGTGGCGCAGTCAGGCCACGCATCACAACAAAAGCCACAAGAGCCGCCGCGACAAGACAAACAAAAACGCGACGACGAGACGATTCGTATTGACACCAACCTCGTCACACTCGCCGCCACCGTCACGAACGAGCGCGGGCGGTTCGCCGCCAACCTCAAGCGCAGTGACTTCGCCGTCTACGAAGATGGGATCAAACAGGAGTTGGCCTACTTCGAGACGGGCGAGAAAGTGCCGATCAGCTTGGGCGTCCTCTTCGACACGAGCGGCAGCATGGTGGACAAGATGGATGACGTGCGTGACGCCGTCGAGCATTTCGTCAAATTGGTTGCGCCCGGCGACGAAATCTTCCTGATCCGCTTCAGCAGCGACGCCGAACTCGTGCAGGACTTTACCGACGACCGCCGCCGGATTCTGCGCGCCATAGATCGGCTCAACCCGCGCGGCAGTACGGCGCTCTATGATGCGATTTTGTTGGGCTTGCAGCGCGTTGCGGAAGGCAACCACAACCGCCGCGCGCTGATGCTCGTCACCGACGGCAACGACACGTCAAGCAGCGTCAACCTGGAGACGACGCTCAACCTCGCCCGGAAATCCGAAGTGATCATCTACGCGCTGGGCATCGGTCACGGCGAACGCGGCTCATTTGGGCATGGCGGTCAGGGCGGCCACGATCGCGGCGGCATCATCTTCGGTCGCCAGATCAAAGACGAGGTGGATATGAATGCGCTGCGCCAGTTTGCCGAGACGACCGGCGGCGAGGCGTTTCAACTTGAAAATGCACACTCCGGCGGGCGCGACCTG